>JBEPUZ010000079.1:0-17751 GCA_041691275.1 Actinomycetota bacterium
ACGACATCTACCGTCAGGCCGGCATCGAGAATCCGCGCGCCGAGATCGACGTCGCAGAGATATACGTGCCGTTCAGCTGGTACGAGCCGATGTGGCTCGAAGGTCACGACATCGCCGGTCCGGGCGAGGGCTGGAAGATGGTCGAGTCGGGCGAGACCGAGATGACGGGCGCGTTCCCGGTGAACGCGTCCGGAGGCGTGCTGTCGTCGAACCCGATCGGCGCGTCGGGCATGCTCCGCTTCGCGGAAGCCGCGCTGCAGGTGCGCGGTCAGGCCGGCGAGCATCAGGTCGACGGCGCGCGCACCGCGCTCGCGCAGGCCTACGGCGGCGCGGCCCAGTACTTCGCGATGGCCATCCTCCGCAGCCAGCCCGCCTAAACCCCCCGAAAACTCCACCAACAGTTGTCGGGGATATCCGCGCTATGCGCGGACAACTCCGACAACTGTTGGTAGGTGGAGATCCGGGATAAGCTGGGGAGAATGACGTTCTCCCGGGGAATCTCCGAGTCTGTGGATCGCCGGCAGCTGCTGGTCGCCACGGCCCGGGACCTCGCCGGCGAGACCGGCAGCGCCGCGTTCACCGTGGTGCAGCTGACGGCCCGGGCCGCGATCTCGCTCAAGGCCTTTTACGCCTGTTTCGCGGGGAAGGACGATCTCCTCTTGGCGCTCCTCGCCGAGGACAGCCGGATCGGCGCCGAGGTGCTCTCCGCGAGCATCGGTTCCCGCACCGGTGACGAAGGCCTGCAGGCCTACGTGTCGGAGCTCTTCGACATGCTCGCGCGGCCCGGCGCGATGGGTTACGCCGGGGTCCTCGTCCGCGAGCACCGGCGCCTGACGGAGCTTCACGACGGCGAGCTGCGCGACGCGCTGGCGCCTCTTGTCGACCTGCTCGCCGGGTTCATCGGGTCGGACGACCCGAAGCGCGACGCGCGCACGATGTTCGCGGTATTGCTCGACGGAATCCACGACGTCGTCGTCGGCCGGGTCTCCGACGCGCATGAGCTCGCCGGTTATCTCGTGCAGTTCTGCACGCGGGGTGTCGGCCGGCAATGACCGCGACGTTCCTCCCCGAACCGGAGCCGCGCGTCCGGAGCTACACGATCATCTCGGTCGACGATCACCTCATCGAACCTGCGCACTGCTTCGAGGGACGGCTGCCCGCCGCACTGCAGGATCAGGCGCCGCGGGTCGTGACGCTCGACGACGGTCGGGAGACCTGGGTCTACGAAGACAACTTCTACCCGCAAGTGGGACTGAACGCGGTGGCGGGCCGGCCCAAGGCGGAGTGGAGCATGGAGCCCGCGCGCTTCGACGAGATGCGGCGCGGTTGCTACGACGTCGAGGCTCGCGTCGCCGACATGGACCTCGACGGCGTGTACGCGACGCTCTGTTTCCCGTCGCTGATCGCCGGATTCGCGGGCACGATCTTCGCCAAGAGCAAGGATCAGGACGTCGGGCTCGCCGCGTTGCGGGCGTGGAACGACTGGCACATCGACGAGTGGGCGGGCCCGCATCCCGACCGGATCATCCCGTTGCAGCTGGCGTGGGTGAACGATCCGCAGGTCGCAGCCGACGACATCCGCTGCAACGCGGCGCGTGGCTTCAAAGCGGTCAGCTTTCCCGAGAACCCGGTCGACCTCGGCCTGTCCCCGATGATTTCGAAGCACTGGGACCCGTTCCTCCGCGCGTGTGAGGAGACCGAGACCGTCGTGTGCCTGCACAATGGCTCGTCGTCGTGGACTGCCGCTCGCTCCCCGGGGGCGCCGCTGGAGCTCTACACGAGCCTCTTCCCTGTCAACGCGCTCGTGACCGCGGCCGACTGGCTCTGGGCCCAGGTTCCCACCCGCTTTCCCGACATCAAGATCGCGTTCTCCGAGGGCGGCATCAGCTGGGTGCCGATGCTGATCGACCGCATCGACTACGTGCTCGAGCACTCCGCGGTGGGATCGCACGGCTGGGATGCGACCGACATCTCGCCGACCGACGCCTTGCGCCGCAACTTCTGGTTCTGCACGATCGACATCGGTTCGACGTTCGCGCTGCGGGAGCACATCGGCGTCGATCACATCTGTATCGAGAGCGACTACCCACACGCCGACTCGACCTGGCCCGACACCCAGCCCCGGGCGGCGGCCGCGCTCGCCGACGTCGATCCCGACGTGGTCCGCAAGGTCACGTGGGAGAACGCGTCGAAACTCTTTCGCCATCCGGTTCCCGACGAGATTCGATTACCGGTCGACCCTTCGCAAGCATTCGACAAGGAGCGTTGATGTCCACCGACGACGCCGTCTCGACGGCCAACGATGACGCGAGGATCGACGTGTTCTCCCAGGAGTGCGCGAACGATCCGCATGCTGTGTACCACGAGGTGCACGACAAGTGTCCCGTCACCCGCGAACCGGGGATGTTCGGTGGGAGCAGCGTGAGTTTGTCGCGCTACGACGACGTGCTCTGGGCGTTCAAGCACCCGGAGGTGTTCTCGTCCAAGAACGTCGTGAACATCGGGAACGACGTGCCGCTGATTCCGCTGTCGGTCGACCCGCCCGACCACGCAAAGTACCGGCGTCTGCTCGACCCCCAGTTCTCGCCGAAGAAGATGAAGGACCTGGAGCCCGAGGCCCGCAAGCTTGTCAACGAGGTCATCGACGGGTTCATCGACAAGAGCGAGTTCGACTTCCACGAAGAGTTCGCCACGCCATTGCCGTCGACGCTCTTCCTCGCCTTGATGGGACTGCCCCTGGACGTCCTACCTCATTTCCTCCGCTGGCGCGACGACACGATCCGCCCGGTGCCCGACGAGTTCGGCGACGAGGAGCAGAAACGCGAAGCGGCAGGCAAGGCGATCGAGGATTACTTCGAAGTCCAGATCGAAGAGAAGCGCCTACATCCCGACGACCGGTTGCTCAGCACGATCGTGCACGGCGAGATCGAGGGACGGCCGCTCACACACGACGAGCTCATCGGCACCACGCATCTGTTGTTGCTCGGCGGACTCGACACCGTGACCGCGACGCTCGACTGCATGATCGTCTACCTGTCCAAGCATCCGGACCGCCGCACCGCGCTGGTGCAGGACGGTTCGCTCGTGGCGGGTGCGGTCGAGGAGCTGTTGCGACACCAGTCGCCGGTCATGATGGTGCCTCGCATCATCGCCCAGGACTACGAGATCGACGGGGTGAAGTTCGAGGCCGGCGACGGAGCGACGTTGCTCATCGGCGCCGCGAACTGTGACCGTTCCGCGTTCGAGGACGCCACCGATGTGCGCTTCGATCGCGAGTCGAACCGTCACCTCGCGTTCGGCGGCGGCGCGCACCGTTGCCTCGGCTCCCACCTCGCCCGGCTCGAACTGACCGTCGCGCTGGAGGAGTTCCACCGGCGGGTAAGCAACTACGAGCTCGCACCGCACACCGAGATCGCGTTCTCGCCCGGGATCCGCCAGAGCGAGAACCTCCACCTGCGGTTCACGCCCGCGTAAACGACCGAGAAAGCGCAGGAGTACGGAGCGGCGCGGCGTACGCTCGACCCCGTCGTGATCAAGTACATCGGTTCGAAACGGCGGCTGGTGCCCGTGCTCGGCGCGATCTCGACCGTCGCGGGCGCGCGCACCGCGCTCGACCTCTTCACGGGTACGACGCGCGTCGCCCAAGAGCTGAAGAAGCGCGGCGCGCATGTCACAGCGGTCGACTCCGCCCGCTACGCCGAGGTCTTCGCGCAGTGTTATGTCGCGCTCGACGGGGCCACAGTCGACCGGGGCGCGATCGAATCGGCGCTGCAGGATCTCATGGCCCGACCCGGCGTCGACGGCTACTTCACCGAGACGTTCTGCGTGCGCTCACGCTTCGTGCAACCCGACAACGGTCGTCGCATCGACGCCATACGCGATGCGATCGAAGCTGATTACCGCGGGTCGCAGATGTACCCCGTGCTGTTGACCAGCCTCATCGAAGCCGCCGATCGGGTCGACTCGACCACGGGCGTACAGATGGCGTACGTCAAGCAGTGGGCCGACCGGTCGTACCGGCCCATCGAGCTGCGGGTGCCGGAGCTCGTGGCCGGCTCCGGAGCGGCCTTGCGCGCCGATGCTGTCGACGTGGTCCGGTCGCTCGGGCCTTTCGACCTCGCGTACCTCGATCCGCCCTACAACCAGCACCGGTACTTCACGAACTACCACGTGTGGGAGACGCTGGTGGCGTGGGACGCGCCCGAGCACTATGGAATCGCCTGCAAGCGGATCGACGCGCGCGACCCCGAGACGAAGAGTGTGTTCAACAGCCGCCGAGCGATGCCGGCGGCGCTCGCGGGCGTGATCCGCGCCGTCGACGCCGCGCTCGTTGTGGTGTCGTACAACAACGAGTCGTGGGTCGCCATCGACGAACTGGAATCGGTCTGCCGGGAACGCGGTGCGGTGGCCACGCTCGCGTTCGACTCCCGTCGCTATGTTGGTGCCCAGATCGGCATCCACAGCCCGGAGGGCAAGAAGGTCGGCGAGGTGTCTCATCTACGCAACGTCGAGTACGTGGTCTGTGCGGGAGAAGAAACACTCGTCGATCGCATCGTGAACAAGGGAGAAGCGCTGTGGAACTTGCCGGAAACGTCGCGCTCGTAACGGGCGCCGCTTCGGGCCTGGGTGAGGCGACGTCTCGCCGTCTGCACGCGGCCGGCGTAGAGGTTGTGCTCGCCGACGTCGCGGAGGAGCGCGGTCGCGCGAACGCGGCCGAGCTGGGCGGTGAGAACCACTTCGTCCGCTGTGACGTGACGTCGGAGGAAGCAGTGGCAGAAGCCGTCGAGACGGCCGTGGGCTTCGGCCGGTTCTCGATCCTCGTCCACTGTGGCGGCGGAGGCATCGCGGGCCGTACGGTCGCGCGTGACGGCACCCCCCACGACCTCGACGCCTTCCGGCGCACCGTCGAGCTGAATCTGGTCGGTTCGTTCAACATGCTGCGGCTCTCGGCCGCGGCGATGTCGAAGAACGTCCCGGACGCCGGTGGCGAGCGGGGTTCGTGTGTGCTCACGGCGTCAATCGCCGGATACGAAGGTCAGATCGGGCAGATCGCGTACGGCTCGGCCAAGGCGGGCGTGATTGGCATGACGATCATCGGCGCACGCGACCTCGCGGCGATCGGTGTGCGCGTCAACACGATCGCACCTGGGACCATCGGGACGCCGCCGATGATGATGATGCCCGAGGCCATGCGCGACGTGTTCGCGAGCAACGTTCCCTTTCCGAAACGCCTCGGCGAGCCCGACGAGTACGCGTTCCTCGCCCAGCACATGCTGGAGAACGCGTACCTGAACGGTCAGGTCATCCGGCTCGACGGCGCGGTGCGGTTCCAGCCGAAGTAGGGCGCGCCCGCAGTCCCGCCGCCCGGATGCGACGCACGAGTTCGTGCGTCGTCACCACCTGTGCGCCCGCGTCGACCGCGAGCTGCCACGCCCGTTCGGGTACGTCGAAGTGGTCATTGTGGAAACGCAGCCCGCGGGGAAGCGCGAGCGCGGCTTCGAACGCTTGCAGCTCCTCGATCGACGTGTCGCTCACGAGGTGCGCGAACCGCGTGCCGTGCGCCGGCCACCGGGGCCGGTCGACCAGGATCACGCGTCCTGCGGGCCGATGCGCGCCGAGTCGTTCATGATGTGCTCGATCCACCAGCCCGGGGCCGAGTTCATCAACGTGGCGAGATCCCAATAGTCCCACCACCGCACGAGCTTGCCGTCGCTCACCACGTGCATCGACACGAACGGGAGCGACGCCTTTTCACCCGTCGGCCACTCCCAATGCTCCACGTGCTCGGTCACCACGGTGTCGCCTTCGGAGATGAGCACCCGAATGTCGTGGGAGATGCCCGAGAGCGGTTCGAGGCCCAACCGCAGGCGCGCCGCGATCTGCTCGGGACCGCGCGCGACGTCGTCGGCCGGCGTGGGCATGTCCGTGTACTCGCCGTTCTCGGTGAACGCGGCGCCGACCGCCTCGAAGTCGCGGTTGTACAGATCGACCCACAGCTTCTCGACCAGTTCGCGAGGGTTCACGAAGCTCTCCTGGATGGGTTCATACTGTGCTCCGGAGCAGGGGACGGCTGGGGCTGAAACGCACGGGCATCGACTCGAGCCCGCTGATGAAGTTCGCCCGTCGCCGGGGGAGATCCGCGGGATCGGCGGCGAGCTCGAGGTCGGGGAGCCGGAGCAACAGCTGCTCGAACATCACCCGGAGCTCGAGGCGCGCCAGCGCCTGCCCGAGGCAGAAATGGGCGCCGAACCCGAACGCGAGGTGCTCGTTGGGGTCGCGCTCCACGTCGAAGCGGAACGGCTCGTCGAAGCGGGTCGAGTCTCGGTTCGCCGACTCGAAGAGCAGCATGCACTTCTGTCCGGCGGTCATTTCCTGGCCCATGAACTCGGTGTCATGGGTCACGATGCGGCACATGTTCTTGATCGGGCTGACCCAGCGCAGCATCTCTTCGACCGCGACCGTGATCTTCGACGGGTCGCCGACGAGGAGGCGACGCTGCTCGGGATGCAACAGCAGTTGTTCGACGCCGCCACTGATGACGTGACGCGTCGTCTCGTCGCCACCGACCAGGATCAACAAGCTCTCGTGCAGCACGTCGTCGGGGCTGAGGCGATCGCCGTCGACCTCGGCATGTACGAGCACGCTCATGAGATCGTCGGTCGGGGTCTCCTGGCGTTGCGCGACCGCGTGCGAACAGAAGGCGCTGTAGCCCTCCATCGCCTGCATGGCCTTCAGCCATTGCTCTTCGGTGGCGTTGCCACTCTGCGCGCTGACCATGTCGTCGGACCAGCGCAAGAGATCACTGCGGTCGTCGGGTTCGACGCCGAGCATGTCGCCGATCAGGATCATCGGCAGCGGCGCCGCGACGTCGTTGACGAAGTCGCACTCGCCCCGTTCGCACACCGTGTCGATGATCGCGTCGCAGGTGTCGCGGATCTTCTGCTCGCTGTCGCGTACTCGGCGGGGCGTGAAGCCCTTGTTCACGAGCTTCCGTCGTTTCCAGTGCTCGGGGTCGTCCATGTCGATCATCATCGGGATCGGACCGTTGTCGGGACGGATGCCGCCCGCGTTCGAGAACGTGGTGGGATCCTTCTCCATCGCGAGCAGCGCCGCGTACGACGCGATGCCCCACACACCATTGGCCGCGTCGAAGTACACCGGCGCGTTTTCGCGCATCCAGGTGTACTTCTCGTGCGGGTCGTCGACGTAGAAGCTGCCGTCGAGCAGATCGATGTCGTCGCGGGTCGGATGCGTCGCCATGTCCCTACTCTGCCACGCCGCTACTTCGGGGGCATCCTGATGCCCGCGTCCATGCGGATGACCTCACCGTTCAGGTAGCTGTTCCGCACGACCTCCATGGCGAGCGACGCGAAGTCGTCGGGGACGCCCAGGCGCTTCGGGAACAGCACCGACTGCGCCAGCACGTTGCGAGCGTCGGCCGGCAGTCCGCCGAGCAGGGGAGTGTCGATCAGGCCCGGTGCGATCGTGCAGACCCGGATCCCGACCGCCGCGAGATCGCGCGCCGCGGTGAGCGTCAGGGCGACGACCCCGCCCTTCGAGGCCGAGTAGGCGGCCTGACCGACCTGGCCGTCGTATGCGGCGATCGACGCGGTGTTGAGGATCACGCCGCGTTCCCCGTTCTCGTCGGGTTCGTTGGGCGACATGCCCGCGGCCGCAAGCCGGAGCACGTTGAAGGTGCCGACGAGGTTGATCTCGAGCACCTTGCGGAACGTGTCGAGGGAGTGCGGCTCGCCGGCTCGATTGAGTGTGCGTTCCGCCCAGCCGATGCCGGCGCAGTGGATGCACGTTCGCAAGGGCGCGATTGCGGTTGCGACCTGGACCGCAGCCTTCACGCTCTCCTCGTCGGTCACGTCTGCCGCCGCGAAGCGGCCGTCGAGCTCACCGGCGACCTGCTCGCCTTTCTTCTGGTCGCGATCGACGATGACGATCGTGGCGCCCGCCGCGGCCAGGCGCCGGGCCGTCGCCTCGCCCATCCCGGAGGCCCCTCCGGTGACGAGCGCCGAAGATCCTTTCAGGACATCTGATTTGGGGGCATCTGGGTTCGGCATGGGTGGGGACCCTACGACAGCCGGAAATGCGCCCGGGAACGGGCGCTTCGTACCCGCAGGCCGATGACGAGGGAATCCTCGGGCAGTTTCGAGGGTTCGACTCTCCGTGGTGCCGCCCGACCCCCTCCTCATGGCGAACGACCTGCCGAACAACCCGTCGTGCGTCCAGGTGCTCGCGGTCATCAACTGGTATGTCGACTGCGAGTGCGACGTGACCACGATGTTGGTCATTGCAGCCCACCTCGACGCATGCTGCACGTGCTGTGAGGAGCTCTCCCAAGTCCGGTGGCTGAAGTCGGCTGTCCGTCGCTGCGGTGGCGCGCCAGAATCTCGTCCGTGGCCCTGATCTCGTATCCGCAACGACTCGTCCAGCACGTCGAACGTGAGCCCGACCATCCGGCACTGACCGACGAGCGCGAGATGGTGACGAGGGCGCAGCTGGAATCGCTCGCCAACCGCACCGCCCGGGCCCTTGCGGACGAGGGCGTCGGTCAGGACGACGTGGTGACCATCGCGCTTCCGAACGGCGCCGCGTTCGTCGCCACCACGATCGCGTGTTGGAAGCTCGGCGCGGTACCGCAACCCGTGTCGGCCCGGCTGCCCCGCCGGGAGCTCGACGCGATCATCGAGCTCGCGGGTTCACGTATCGTCGTGGAGTCGCCGCTCGCGGTCGAGGACTTCGACGACGCGCCGCTTCCCGACGCGGTGTCGAACCCGTACAAGGCAATGACGTCGGGAGGATCGACGGGCCGGCCCAAGCTGATCCTCGCCAACCAGCCGAGCCTCGTCGATCCCGGCGCGGCGCCGCTGCTCGGGATGCAGATCGACGGGACGCACCTGATGCCGGGCCCGATGTACCACAACGGCCCGTTCATCTGGACGTTCACCGCGTTGCTCGCGGGGAATCACGTGGTGCTCGGCGGCAAGTTCGACGCGGAGCGCACGCTGCAATTGGTCGACGAGTACCACCCCGACTCGCTGTACGTCGTGCCGACGATGATGGCGCGCATCTCGAAGCTGCCGGCCGAGGTACGCGAGCGCTACGACGTGTCGTCGTTACGCGTCGTCTGGCACCTCGCGGCGCCCTGCCCGCCGTGGCTCAAAGAGGAGTGGATCAGCTGGCTGGGCGCGGAGACGATCTGGGAGTTGTACGGGGGTACCGAGGCGCAGGCGGCGACGATCATCACCGGGCCCGAGTGGCTCGCGCACCGCGGTTCGGTCGGCAAGGTGAACGTGCACCAGTTCAAGGTGTTGCGCGAGGACGGAACCGTTGCGGACCCGGGCGAGGTGGGCGAGGTCTTCATGCGTCCGTCCGAAGACGAGAACATCCGCACGTACCGCTACGTGGGGGCCGAGGCCCGGCGCATCGATGGCGGCTACGAATCGCTCGGCGACATGGGTTCGCTCGACGCCGACGGCTACCTCTACCTGAGCGACCGCGCGACCGACATGATCCTCGCGGGCGGCGCCAACATCTATCCGGCCGAGATCGAGGCGGCCCTCGACGAGCATGGTCGGGTGCGGTCGTGCGCGGTGATCGGCCTGCCCGACGACGATCTCGGCAACACGGTGCACGCGATCGTGCAGACCGACGACGGGCGCGAGATCGACCTCGACGACCTGCGGGCGCACCTGGCCGAGCGGCTCGTCCGCTACAAGATCCCCCGCACGTTCGAGTTCACCGGCGAGCCGTTGCGGGACGACGCCGGGAAGTCACGGCGTTCGGCGCTTCGGGCCGATCGCCTGCCCACGTCCTGACCACTAGACTAGAATCGTATTCTAGATTTAGCGCACCGGAGGTAGCAATGGGAACCGTCGACTTCGACGTCTTCGACGCCGACAACCACTACTACGAGGCGACCGACGCTTTCATCCGGCACCTCCCGGCGCACCGCTCCAAGCTGGTGCAGTGGGCCGAGATCGACGGCAAGCGCCGCATGCTCGTCGACAGCAAGATCTTCCGGTTCATCCCGAACCCCACGTTCGACCCTGTCGCCCGTCCCGGTTGCCTCGACGACTACTTCCGGGGCAAGCAGGCCGGCGACGACATCCGCGCCGCGTTCGGTGAGCTCGAGCCGATCAACCCCGCGTACCGCGAGCCCGAAGCCCGCGTGAAGTTGATGGACACGCAGGGCATGGCGGGTTGCTTTTTGTTTCCGACGCTCGGTGTCGGTGTGGAGGAAGCGTTGCTCCACGATCCCGACGCGCTGCACGACGTGTTCCACGCGTTCAACGAGTGGATGCACGACGACTGGACGTTCAACTACGACGACCGCATCTACGCGGCGCCGTACATCGCGCTGCAGGATCCCGAGCGCGCGGAGCAAGAGGTGGAGTACGCGCTGGAGAAGGGCGCGCACGTCGTGGTCATGCGGAGCGGTCCAGTGCGCGGCCCGAGCTTCGCCCGTAGCCCCGGCGACCCGGTGTACGACCGCATGTGGGCGCGCCTCGCGGAGGCGGGCGTGCTCGCGGCCTACCACTCCGGCGACGCGGGCTACAACCGCTACGCGGACGAGTGGGGCGGCGGTGGCGATTTCCAGGCGTTCCGCAACGATCCGTTTCGAACCGTTACCGGCGGGCACCGGCCGATCTACGACACGATCGCCGCGCTCGCGTGCCACGGCGTGCTGCGCCGGCATCCCGATCTCAAGGTCGCGACGATCGAGAGCGGTTCCGACTGGGTCGCGCTGCTCCTCCGTGCGCTGAAGAAGTCGTTCGGGCAGACGCCGGGTGCGTACGACGGTGTCGATCCGGTCGAGGAGGTGCAGAGCCACGTCTGGGTCTCGCCCTACTACGAGGACGACCTCGAGGAGCTGCGCGACAAGCTCGGCGCGACGCAGATGATCTTCGGTTCCGACTACCCGCACGCCGAGGGCCTCGCCGATCCGAAGTCGTTCGTCGACGACCTGCCCACCTTCACCGACGAGCAGATCCGGCTCGTCATGCGCGACAACGGGTTGGCGCTGGCGAAGACCCGCAGCTAGCCGGGGATTCAGGCGGGCTTCACCGCGACCACGAGATCGCGGGTGATGGCCTGGTCGACGCGGTGTTCGAACGACTGGGCCGGGCCCGTGTTCGAGTCGGTCGGAACGAGACCGTGGCGTTCGAGCGTTGCGACGAGCGTGGCGCGCGGTAACACCTTGACGTTCCACGACAAGCCCATCGCCGCGCCCGGTTTCATGGCTCGGGTCCAGCCGGGGAGCGCGGCGTCGAGGAGATCCTCGGGGCGCCGGCTGCGGGTATCGGGCTGCGCGCGACTCGCGTGCTGCACGCCGTAGGGAAGATCGGCGATCACCGCGTCGAACACGGGCTTGCGATAATGCTCGCCGGCCTGCGTGGTGTCGTCGTTCACGAGCCGGACGCGCTGCACGTCCTCGGCCTTGTACTCGTCCTTGTCGCGCGCGAATGCGACTTCGAGCCGGCGGCCGACGACCTTGCCGTCGCGTCGGAGCGGCATCGTGTGGACCTGATGCTTGAAGCGTTTGTCCTTCAGCCAGGTCACGAAGAACGTGTGGTACGCGTCGTACGCGCTGCGATCGATCTCGATGCCGTCGACGTCGAAGCCGTACACGAGTCCCTGATTGAGCGAGGTGCCCCGACCGCAGACGGGATCGAGGATCCGGAGCCGCCGCGTGTTCCAGTCGTCGGCGTGCGCCGACGCGGCGAGCGTGACGTTGAACAACAGCTTCGTGAATTGCTCGTTGGTCTTGCCCTTGTAGCGCTGGATGGTGAGGAGGTCGTCGTCGAGATGGGCGACGGGGGTGAGCGGTACCGGCGCGAGGTGCGCCTCGTCGACGACGTGGAAGAGCGCGAACGCCGATGACAGGTTCGAGAGGTGGGCGACGTCGTGCTCCGACAGTTCGTCGTCAGCATCGAACCCGACGTACTCGACCCCACCGATGACCCGTGGTTCGACGTGCTGTAACGAGGCAGCGAGAATGTGGCGGTCGAGCACCGACAGTTCGGCCGCGTTCAAGGCCGCGGCACCCTTGCTGTACAGGCGGTTCGCGGCGGGGCGGAGCAGGAGCGCGTAGGCGGGCATCGCCCGGCACCGTACCGCCGGGCTCGGATCTCGGGATCGGATCCCAGGCTCCGATCACCGGCGTCGTATCGCGGCATTTGCCTAGGCTGCGCGTCCGTGACCCGCCTCATCTTCCACATCACGACCGCGCCCGAGTGGGACGCGGCGCGCCGGACCGGCTCCCATCGCGCGCCGAGTCTCGAGACCGAGGGGTTCATCCACTGCTCGCTCCCGACGCAGGTGAACCACGTCGCCGACTGGTTCTACCGCGACGTCCCCGACCTCGTGCTGCTGTGCATCGATCCGGGCGAGCTGACGAGTGAGCTGCGCTGGGAGCCGTCGGCCGATGCGTTCGCGGGCGAGTTCCCGCATGTGTACGGACCGATCGCCATCGAGTCGGTGGTCGCCGCGATCTCGTGGGGCCCGGGCGAGAACGGCTTCGTCCTCCCCGACGCCATCCACGACCTCCTCGACGGCTGACGCTTCCCAACCCCCCGATACCCCTCGCAACAGTTGTGCGAGAAAACCGTCGAGGGGACGGAAAAGTCGCGCGACGCGGGTCGGCTCGGACTGACGATCGTCCGTTCGGGAGTGTCACACCCCCTCCGTACCGTCGTTCGATGGACGCACGACTGGCACGTTTCAAGGACGAACTCGAGTCACAGCACGGTTTGATCACGATTGCGCAACTACGAGCAGGACATCTGACCGACGACGAGCGTCAGGGTCTCGTCGCTCGGCGAGTGCTCCAGCGGGTTCGTCCTCGGGTCTTTGCGGTGGTCGGTACTCCTGACACCTGGGAGCGCGGGCTCCTCGCGGCTGTGCTGTCGATCGACGGCTCGGTGGCATCCCATGCCTCGGCGGCGCGCCTCTGGGGCTTCGAGCCGAGACCCGAGGACCGGTACGAAATCACTCTCGGGCGGCGCTATCGCGCTGAACTCCGAGGCGTTGTGTTCCACTCCGCCACGACGCTCGAGCAAGTCGACGTCGCACAGTGCAGCGGCATCGCGTGCACGTCGTTCGAACGGACATTGGCCGACTGCACGACTCATCTCGGCGAATACCAACTCGGTCATGCATTGGACAATGGTCTCCGTCGTGGGGTCGCATCCCTCCGACGGTTGAGCAACTGCGCCGAGAGATTGGAATCGGGTCCAGGTCGGCACATGTCGTCGATTCGACATCTTCTTGCCGAACGAGGCATGAGATTCGACCCCGGTGGAAGCCGATCCGAGATTCAACTGCTCGAGGTCTTTCGTCGGGGTCATCTGCCGGCGCCCGTACAGCAGCATCGGGTCACGGTCGGGACAAAGACCTACCGGCCCGACTTCGCCTGGCCGGAGTTACGCGTGTTCGCCGAGTACTACGGGCTCCCGTTCCACACCGGAGCGAGTGCTGTCGTCGCGGACAGTCAACGCCTGACTGCGCTCGCGTCGGCGGGCTGGTTACCGCTCGTCTTCACGCACGTCTCGACCGATCGGGAGATCATCGAACGCACGGCACAGGCGTTGAACCAGCGTCGCGTTGTGCGAGAAAACCGTCTGTAGGGCGGAAAAGTCGCCCAACAGTTGTGAGGGTTTTTGGGGGTCTTTGCCCGGCTAGAGGTCGGGGAGGCCCATCTCGAGGTTGGCCTCTTCGAGGCCGCCGTCGACCTCGAAGAGCTTGCCCGTGACGAAGCTGCCGGCCGGCGACGCGAGGTACAGCGCGCACAGCGCGATGTCCTCGGGGCGACCGAGGCGCTTCAACGGTGTGCGGCGCACCATCTCGTCGTGGATCTCGGGGTTGTCGAGCACGATCTCGAGCGCGCTGGTGGCGATCGAGCCGACCGCGATCGCGTTCACGCGGACCTTCGGTGCGAGGTCGGCCGCGGTGAGGCGGGTCATGTGGGAGAGCGCGGCCTTCGCCGTGCCGTACGCAACGAAGCCACGGTCGCGCAAGCGTCCGATCGCGGACGAGATGTTCACGATCGAACCCGCCCCACTCGCGAGGAGGTGCGGCGTTGCGGCCTTGCTCAGCACGAACGCGGTCGTCACGTTGAAGTGAAACGAACGTTCGAAGAAGCCGGGGCTCGTGTCGAGGAACGGGCGAGGCATGGTGCCGCCCGCGTTGTTCACCACGATGTCGATGCCGCCGAGCTCGGAAACGGTGCGCGCGACGATCTCTTCGAGCACGTCGTTGTCGTTCACGTCGGCAGGAATGACGATCGCCTTCTGCCCGGCGGCGCGCACGTCGGCCGCCACTTCGTCGAGCTGCGCTTGCGTACGCGCGGTGAGCACGATGTTGGCGCCCGCGTCGGCAAACGTGCGCGCGATCGACGCGCCGATACCACGACCGGCGCCGGTCACGATCGCGGTCTTGCCGTCAAGGCGAAACGCGTCGAGCGCGCTCACGAGAGATACCGCGAGATCGACTCGACGACTGCGACCGGCTTGTCGCCGCCCTCGCGCTCGATCGTGATGCGGACGGTCGCCTGCACCCCACCGGCGACCTCGGTCGCCGCGAGGAGCTCGCCTTTGCCCCGGACGCGGGAGTTCACGGGCACTGGCGCCGGGAACCGCACCTTGTCGACGCCGTAGTTGATCCCCATGGAGATGTTGCTCACGTGCACCAGCTGCGACAGGAAATGGGCTGCCAGCGACATCGTCAGGAAGCCGTGGGCGATCGGGGTGCCGAACGGGCCGGCCTTGGCCCGCTCTGTATCCACGTGGATCCACTGGTTGTCGAGGGTGGCTTCGGCGAATTTGTCGATCTGGTCCTGCGTGATCGTGACCCAGTCGGTGACACCGAGGTCGGTGCCCACCGCCCCGAGCAGGTCCCTTGGAGAAGCGAAGTTCGTGGTCATGGCGGGGACGCTATAAGGCTTTGCGCCGGCGATGTCGATGCAACCTCGATGGCAGGAGCTTCGCGGTTCGTCGC
Organism: Actinomycetota bacterium; assembly: GCA_041691275.1. Taxonomy (GTDB): domain Bacteria; phylum Actinomycetota; class Acidimicrobiia; order IMCC26256; family PALSA-610; genus PALSA-610. Next base: position 15,007 of record JBEPUZ010000079.1, read on the forward strand.
GCCGGACGGTGAGGACTTCGGCCCCACGCGCCTGGTCGACGCCGACGCGCTTGCCTCGCCCCCTTCCGAGGCCGGGCCGCTCGACGTACGGGACCCCGAGCTCGTCCGCGCGCTCGGCGACGCCGTCGCGATCCTCGGCTCCGACCTGCGGCCCCGCATCATGCTCGGCCGGCTCGGTGGGTACGCGGCGGGCTCCCGGTTCGACGACATGCAGTTCCGGGTGACCGACTGGGTGCACCAGGACGATCTCGGCGTGATGCTCGACGCGCTCGCGCGCAGCCGCAGCGCGCCCGCCGTCGACATCGAAGCCCGCGTGCGCGTGCACAACGAGCACGACGGCTGGCACGACATGTCGCTCGTGTTCCGCAACCTGCTCGATCATCCCGACGTGCGCGGCACCATCGTGCGTGCCGTCGATCAAACGGTGTCGGACCGTGAGCTCCGCCTGCGTACGCTCGTCGCCGAGAGCCCGATCGGCATCTTCGAGCTCGACCTCGACGACCGGTGCACGTTCGTAAATCCCGCGTTCGCGCGGCTCACCGGTGTGTCGACGCACGAGGCGTTGGGCCGGGGGTGGTCGTCGGTGGTCGCCACCGACGACATCGAGCGACTCCGCGAGCAGCAGCGCTCCGCGCGCGAGAACATGAACGATGGCGACGACGCGCCCGCATGCGAGCTGCGTCTCGCCTCGGCCGACGGAACGTCGAAGTGGGTCAGTGTCCGTTCGGTACCTCTGCGCGGCACCGACGGTGCCGTCAAGGGACTCCTCGGCACCCTCGAGGACATCACCGAGCGCAAGCGCCTGGAGGCGCGGCTCGAGCACGACGCGACCCACGACCGCCTCACTGGTCTCGGCAGTCGGTCCCTGCTCGTCGAGGAGCTGACCGCGATCCTGGCCCGGGCCCGACGGAGCGGGAGCGGTGTCGCCCTCCTCTTCATCGACCTCGACGGCTTCAAGCGTGTGAACGACATGCTCGGTCACGCTGCCGGCGACGAGCTCCTGATCCAGGTGGGCAAGCGATTGCGGCACGCGCTGCGGGGCGGCGACCTCTGCGTGCGGCTCGGCGGTGACGAGTTCGTCGTGTGCTGCCCCGAACTCGACGACGGCAACGCGGACCCGGCGCACACAAGGACGCACACGAGGACGCACATGGGGGCGCACGCGCGTGCGCTGCAGCTCGCCGAGCGGTTGCTCGACGCGTTGAACGAGCCCTACGACGTGCACGGGCACGAGCTGCTCGTCGGCGCGAGCATCGGCATCGCGGGCGCGTCGGGCGACGACCCGGTGTCGGTCGATCAACTTCTCTCGAACGCAGACATCGCCGCGTACCGCGCCAAGCGCATGGGTCGGGGCCGGATCGAGATGTTCGACGATGAGTTACGCCGCCAGCTCGCGCAGGCTCGGCGCGTGGCCCGCAGTGTCGGCCGGTTGCTCGATCAGCCCCGTCTTCCGATCCGCTGCTCGCCGCTCGTCCATCTCCGCAACGGCCAGATCGTCGGGTTCGACTGCACCGTCGACTGGGAGGCGGCGGGGGTGCGGGAATCGCCGGAAACGATCGAGCGCGCCGTCGACGAGGCAGGTATGTCGCGCGCCGTCGACGTCGCCATGGTGCGCACCGCGCTCGCACACATCGCGGAGTGGGAGCGCCATCCCCCGGCGGCGATCGTGCCCGGCCTGAGCATCACCCTCACGCGGGCCGGCGCGCTCTCGCCGGTGCTGCCCGAACTGGTGCGCGACATGCTCGTGCGCAGCGGGGTGACGCCGTCGCTCTGCTGGCTCGGTGTGCCCGAAGCGGCGGTCGCCCACGATCTCGAGCTCGCGTCGCGGGTCGCGGCCGCGCTCGACGAGCTCGGCGTCGGGGTCGCGCTGCGCGACTTCGGATCGGCTGTCTCCTCGCTCGAGCAACTGCGCCGGCTGCCCGCGCCCACGATGACCATTGCCGGTCCGTTGGTCGCGGCGGTGCGCGACGCGCACGGTTCCGCCGAAGACGCGGGCGAAGACCCGAGCGAAGGACCGGCCGAAGATGACGCGAGCGTCGCGCTGCTCGGCGCGATCGTGCGGTACGCGCGAGCCCTCGGCCGGGTCGTCGTCGCGTTCGACGTGCAGGACGAGGCGCACGCGCGGCGCCTCCGCGATCTCGGCTGCGACTTCGGCACCGGTCCGGCGTTCGGGCGGTCTATCCGTCCCGACCAGGTCGCGCGGTTCTTGACGAGGATTCGCTGAGGCGCGCCTGACCAGAGCCGAGATCGGCGGGCGAAACCGGATCGCGGCACAGCCGTCACCTACGGTTGGCGCATGGCCCGAACGACGCCCGGCGAGTACTCCGCCGCGAACATCCAGGTGCTCGAAGGCCTCGATCCAGTGCGCAAACGGCCGGGCATGTACATCGGTTCGACCGGCCCGACCGGCCTCCACCACCTCGTGTGGGAGGTCGTCGACAACGCCGTCGACGAGGCGATGGCCGGAGTGTGCACACGCATCGAGGTGACACTCCTGGCCGATGGAGGCGTGCGTGTCACCGACAACGGCCGCGGCATCCCGGTCGACGAGCACCCCCAGTACAGGGGCAGGTCGGCGGCCGAGATCGTGATGACAACCCTTCACGCAGGCGGGAAGTTCGGCGGGGGCGGGTACAAGGTCTCGGGCGGGTTGCACGGTGTCGGAGTGTCGGTCGTGAACGCGCTCTCGGCGCGCACCGTGCTCGAGGTCGACCGCGACGGCAAGACCTACCGCCAGGAGTACGC
>JBEPUZ010000080.1:0-17693 GCA_041691275.1 Actinomycetota bacterium
CAGGCCGTACACGATGCGGTCCGTCGTATTGTGCGCGACGATCCGCTTCCGCTCGACCCGTAGTCGTGTGTTCCGTTCAGGCGGAGGTGGGTACGAAGCGGGTGCCGACCACGGTGCGCTCGGACTCGAGCCCGATGATCTCGAGCCGGTCGACGCCGGGGAGTCCGTCGCCGCTCACCTCGAGGCGGATTCGGGCGCCGCGCGGCCAGACGAGATCGGCCGAAGTCGCAGTCTCCTGCTCGACGTCGCCTTGCAACACCCCGGCGAAGAAGCTCAGTGCCGACGGCAGCGACGGTGTGCGCAACACGACCCTTCGTAACGTGCCGTGACCCGAGGGCGTCGCCGGTTCGGCCCACCAGCGCGGGCTGGCGTTCGGCCCGTGCTTCGCGACGAGGTCGAGCAGCTCCTTGCGCGTCTCCGGGTGCCCGTGTGCCTCCGCGAGTTGCACGACCGTTCCGTGCGCCTCACGCGGCATCAGGAACGCCTCTTTCCACTGCGGGTCGGAGACGTTGACGTTCACCGGATGGAAGCCCGCGCCCCGCACCCGTGCGAGCGCCGCGGCGAGATCCGGGACCTTGAACGTGAGGTGATGCGGGCCGGCGCCGTGCCGCGCAACGAAGCGGGCCAGAAAATCGTTCTCGCCGACCGCCCACGGTTCGAGCAGCTCGATCGGCATGCCGTCGCCTGCAGAGGAGCCCACCCAGACCTGCATGGGCCGGAACCCGACGGTCTGGCCGCCGAACAGGATTGTCCCACCCAACCGCCCGGTGAGGAATTCGAGCGCGGGCGACGTGTCGGGCGCGGCGAGCGCGATGTGGTCGAGGTCGTAGCGATCGGTCACGAGCGGGGCAGGCTAGGCGGTGCTTCCGACCACGCTGCTTCCAGGCGGCCCGGCCCCGAGCGGCGGGATGGGACCGAGCCGGCGGTCGTCGGTCTCGCCGGCCTTCGTGGCCCAGTTGGCGAGGAACCACGCGACCGTCAACACGAGCAGACCACCGACAGCGTCGATGATGTAGTGGTTTGCGGTGATGATGATCACGACGAACGTGAGCACGGGGTAGCACCACGCGAGAACGCGCGAGATCGGGCGCTTGAGTCTCGGCCCCAGTGCGATCGCGCACCACGTCGACCACGCGATGTGCACGCTCGGCATCGCCGCGAACTGGTTGGACACCTTTTCCGCGCCTCCGGAGTTGAACGACCAGAACGCCGGGTCCTTCAAAAGCGTGTCGACGAAGCCGGGAAACATGCGCGGCGGCGCGAGCGGATAGAAGGTGAAGCCGATCAACGCGAGAAGGGTTGCGATCGCGATCGTGTTGCGAAAGCGCGGGTAGTCGTCGGCGAAGCGCCGGTAGAGGAAGACGCCGGCGAAGATCGTCACGATGAAGTGGAACGAGCCGTAGTAGTAGTTCGAGAACAGGATCAGCGGACGGAAGTGCAACGCCCACTGCTGGAGCGTCTGCTCGTGGAAGATCCCGAGATGGTGCTCGAGCGACATGATCTGGCGGGCGTGGTCGAACGCGTGCGGCGGCGCGTGCAGGTTGCCGCCGTGGATGTTGCGGATCTCGGAGTACACGACGTAGAACGCGAGGATCGCGAGTAGCTCGACCCACCAGTAGATGCAGTGGCCGTCGGAGAGTCGGCGGCCGCCCCGAAACCGCGGCCGGCGTTCTACTTCGGGGCTCACACGACTTCCTTCTCGACTCGTTTCGCGGCCGGCCGATTCCCGACGGCGAAGGTGGGAGCGCCGAGCATGCTCACCACGAGCATGCTTCCCCACCACAGCAATCCGGCTGCGGTCGCCTGTGCGTTGGTGACGGCGAACGAGTGTAGGAAGAGGACCAGCGCTCCTTCGCGCACCCCGAGACCGCTGAACGAGATCGGGAGCACTTGGAGCATCAGGACCGCGGGCCCGAACGCGATGACCGCGGCGATCGGGACGGGCAGATCGAGGGCGCGGAAGATCAGCCCGAACATCAGCACCTGCGACGACTGGAAGATCACGGTCGCGAACAGGATCGGCCCGATGTGGCGCGGCTCGTGGCGGAGCCGTTGCACCCCGACGTGCACCGCTCCGATGAAGCGCGACCAGCTCTCCTTCTCCGCGTAGCGGCCGGCGACGCGCGGGTGACCGGCCAGGAAGAGGATCAACGTCAACATGCCGACGGCGAGTCCGGCCACGAACAACGCAATCCAGGCGTGGGAGTGGTCGAACAGCGACGGCCGGAGGACGAATCCCAGGAACACGAGCAGCGGGAGCCCGACGAAGCCGGTCAGGCGCTCGAGCACCACCGACCCGAACGAGACCTCGGCGGAGCCGACCGTGTTCGACGCCCGGGCGACGCGCACGACGTCGCCGCCGATCGTCGAAGGGAGGACGTTGCCGACGAGCAGGCCAACGAGATAGTGGGAGAAGAGCGTCCGCAACTGCACCCTGACGTCGAACAGCAGCAGGACCCGCTGCCAGCGCCACGCCGAGAGCACCACGCCGACCATCGCCGTCAGGACGGTGAGTGCGAGGAGGGAGATCGTCAGCCCGTGATGCTGGTCGGGGATCGCGTCGTTGACGCCGGAAGCCTTCGAGATCACCAGCGCGAGCAACGCCCCGCTCACAACTATCCGGAGCAGCAGCTTCCACTTCGAGCCGGGTCGAGGAGCGTCCGGGGCAGGCTCCGTCATCGTCGTGATCCTAGATGGCGCCTCATACGGGTTTCGCGGGACGATGGGCGCATGCGCATCACGACGAGTGACGGTGTCGGGCTGGCAGTCGAGGAGTCGGGCGCCGGCCCCGGCCTGATCCTGGTGCACGGCTTCGGCGGCGCAAAGGAAGACTTCGCCGATCACGTTCCCTGGCTCGCGCGCGATCACACGGTGGTGATCTTCGATCACCGCGGGCACGGCTCGAGCGACAAGCCGACCGACCGCACGATGTATTCCATCGACCGTCTCGCGACCGACATCTTGGAGGTCGCCGACGGGTGCGGTCTCGACCGGTTCCGCCTGCTCGGGCATTCGATGGGTGGCATGGTCGGTCGCCAGATCCCACTGCGCTCGCCGGAGCGGCTCGAGGCGCTCATCATGATGGACACGTCGCCGGGCCCGATCCCCGGCTTCGATCCTGCGCTCATGGACGCAGCGGCCGAGGTCGCATTCGATCGGGGCAAGGCCGCGCTGAAGGAACTGCTCGACCTGGTCCCGGTGCTCGAGACGCCCGCCTACGCGCGCACGCTCGCCGAACGTCCCGGCTACCGCGAGTTCCAGGAACGGAAGTGGGACGACCTCTCCGAGATCATGTGGGGCGCGATGGCGGTCGCGCTCGCGCATCAGCCGGACGATCTCGACGCGCTCGTGCTCGCGGTGCACTGCCCGATGCTCGTGATCGTCGGCGAGCAGGACAAGCCGTTCATCGCGTCGAGCCGGGCGATGGCCGACGCGATCGAGACCGCGCAACTGTCGGTGATACCCGACGCGGGGCACTCGCCCCAGTTCGAGAACCCACCCGCGTGGATCGACGCGATGACGCATTTCCTCGCCGCGGTTCCCGCGCCGGCCAAGTAGCGCCGCGTGGAAGCACATGGCGGGCGGCTCGCCGTCGAGGTGTTGCAGAGTCACGACATCGACACGATGTTCACGTTGTCGGGCGGGCATCTCTTCGTGCTCTACGACGGGGCCGTGCAGACCGGACTGCGGCTCGTCGACGTTCGCCACGAGCAGACTGCGACGTTCGCGGCCGAAGGCTTCGCCAAGGTGACGCGCCGCCTCGGTTGCGCGGCGCTGACCGCGGGTCCGGGCGTGACGAACGGGGTCAGTGCGTTGACCGCGGCACGCATGAACGGCTCGCCCGTCGTGGTGCTGGCGGGGCGCGCGCCACAGGCGCGCTGGGGTTCGGGCTCGTTGCAAGAGCTGGATCACGTCCCGATCGTCCGGTCAGTGACGAAGACCGCGGCCACCGCGACATCGGCCGCTTCGATCGTCGCCGAGGTCGACGCCGCGTGCCGGGCCGCCCGAACGCCGCACCGCGGACCGACGTTCGTCGACATCCCGTTGGACGCGTTCGGTCCGGGTCCCGTCGAGCTGCCTGCGGTTGGTGGGGCCGACGGCTTCCGGGGCGCGATTCCGGATACCGAAGCGATCGCGCGCGTCGCGGCGCTCGTCGCCGGGTCGTCCCGGCCCGTGCTCGTCGCGGGTGGTGACGTGTATTGGGCCCACGCCGAAGACGCCTTACGGGAGTTCGCCGAGGCCGCGCGGGTTCCGGTGTTCGTGAACGGCATGGGGAGGGGGACGCTCCCCGCCGACCACGATCTCGCGTTCGCGCGTGCCCGTTCCGTCGCGTTGAAGGAAGCCGACCTCGTGCTCGTCGCGGGAACGCCGCTCGACTTCCGGCTCGGCTTCGGCCGCTTCGGCGATGCGCAGGTCGTGCATCTCTGTGATGCGGAGAGCGAGGTCGCCGCGCACGCCAACCTGGCCGCTTCGGTCGCGGGGAATCTGGCGGTGACGCTCTCCGGTCTGGCCGAAGCGGGGTCTCGCCCCGGCGCGCACGAAGACTGGATCACGCGGTTGCGTGACGACGAGCAGGCGAAGCGCGCCGCCGAAGTGCCATTGCTCGAGGCCGACGCGGCGCCGATCAAGCCGACCCGCATCTACGGCGAGCTCCGCGAGCGACTCGACCGCGACGCGATCGTCATCGGCGACGGCGGCGACTTCGTGTCGTACGCCGGCAAGTACGTCGAGAGCTTCCAACCGGGGACGTTCCTCGACCCGGGGCCGTACGGCTGCCTCGGTATGGGGCCGGGCTACGCGCTCGCGGCGGGTGTCGCGCATCCCGACCGCCAGGTGGTTCTGCTGCTCGGCGACGGCGCGGTCGGGTTCGCGCTCGGCGACTTCGAATCGCTCGTGCGCCACAGCGTCAACGTCACCGCCGTCGTCGGCAACAACGGGATCTGGGGGCTGGAGAAGCATCCGATGCAGGCGTTGTTCGGCTACGACGTCGTTGCCGATCTCTCGCCCGGCATCCGATACGACAAGGTCGTCGAGGCGCTCGGCGGCCACGGCGAGCTCGTCGACGAGCCCAGCGCGATCGGTCCTGCGCTCGATCGTGCCTTCTCGACGCCGGGCGTCTCGCTCGTGAACGTCCTCACCGATCCCGGTGACGCATACCCGAGGTCGTCCAACCTCGCTTGAGGTTTGACTTCAGGGGTCAGAGGTCGAGCGCCGGCGATTGCGCACCGAAGCCGGCGCGCTGCGACCGCGGCTTCGAGCGCGTCGGGCTCGACGACCTCGCTCACGAGATGTACCGAGAGCGCGTTGCGCTTCTCCGGACGGTTCAACGTCAGCCGGGCGTGGCCGCCGAACCGCTCGACCAGCAGATCGGTCATAGCTCCGATTGAGCGCGTTCGATGAAGCGGTCCCGGATTACGACGACCCGGGTGATGCGACCTGCGGCGACCAGGCCCCGGGCATCGGTGACGGAGACCCGAAACGTGAGCCGGCGGCCCTCGACGCCTTCAAGCGTCGCATCGGCGGTGACTTCGGCGCCCACGGGAGTGGGCGAGAGGTGCGCCAGCTGCACTTCGTAGCCGACCGAGGTCTTCTCGGGCCCGAGCCGGTCACCGAGGGCCTGCATGCTCGCCTGTTCGACGAGCGCGACGAGCCGGGGCGTCGCGAGCACCGGCACGTCACCGCTGCCGAGCGCGACCGCGGTGTCGGCCTCTTCGACCTTCATCGTGACCGACGCGGTGAGACCGGACGCAACCGCCATCCGCTTACCATAGGCAGCCCGGAGTCGGCTCGGCATGTTGGCGCCGACCCCTGACGCTCCACTCGGCGCTCTCTTCGATGCGTGAGGCACACATGACGGCTCCCTTGATCGAAAATGACGTATTGCAGGCGACCCTCGACCACGCGCTGCGTCACGGCGGCGACTTCGCCGAGGTCTTCGTCGAGGATCGCCGATCGTCGAGCGGTCGTTTCGACGACGGTCGGATCGAGGAACTCGTCTCGGGACGCGATCGCGGCGCCGGTCTACGCGTCGTGCGCGGCGAGACCACTGGGTTTGCGCACACCGCCGACCTCACCCCGGAAGGACTGCTCCAAGCCGCGTCGGCGGCCGCGGCTGCGGCCCGAGGTGACGGTGGCGGGACCCACACGGTGGCCCTGGGACGCGCCGCGAACCATCTGATCGATGCCGATGTCGTGCTCCCGGAGACCGTCGAGAAGGGGCGCAAGGTCGACCTGCTCGCTCGCGCCGACGCGGCCGCGCGCAACACCGGATCGTCGATCACCTCGGTGACCGCGTCGTACGCCGACGCGCGGCGCCGCATCCTCGTGGCCAACTCGGACGGTCTGCTCGCCGACGACGACCGGGTCCGGACCCGGATGTCGGTGCAGTGCGTCGCGACCGGCGACACGGGCATGCAGACGGGCTACGAAGCACCCGGGCGCACCATGGGCTTCGAGCTGTTCGACACGGTCGCTCCCGAAGACGTCGGCCGCAAGGCGGCGACGCGCGCGCTCAGCCTGCTCGACGCGGTCCCCGCGCCGTCGGGTCGGCTGCCGGTGGTGTTGAAGCGCGGTGCGGGCGGTGTGTTGTTCCACGAGGCGTGCGGCCACGGCCTGGAGGCCGACCACATCCTCAAGGACGCATCGGTGTTCAAGGGCCGGATGGGTCAGTTGGTCGCCTCGCCGCTCGTCAGCATCGTCGATGACGGCGCGTACGCGCACGAGTGGGGAACGCTCGCCATCGACGACGAAGGTCATCCCGCGCAGCGCAACGTGTTGATCGAGAACGGTGTGCTCACCGACTACATGTGGGACGTCGTCCGGGCCCGAAAGGAAGGCCGCGCGCCGAGCGGCAACGGGCGCCGGGAGAGCTACCGCCACCTTCCGATGCCACGCATGACGAACACGTTCCTGCTCGAGGGCGAGACCGATCCCGACGACATCATCCGCGGCGTCGACTTCGGGATCTACGCGGTCCAGCTCGGCGGCGGTCAGGTCGATCCTGCGACCGGCGACTTCGTGTTCGGGATCACCGAGGCGTACCTCATCGAGAAGGGTGAGATCACGAAGCCGATCCGCGCCGCGCAGCTGATCGGCAACGGGCCCGAGGTACTGAGCATGGTCGACGCGGTCGGCAACGACTTCGACACGTGGACGGGGATGTGCGGCAAGCAGGGTCAGAGCGTGCCGGTGTCGTCCGGTCAACCCACCGTGCTCGTCCGGGAGATGACCGTCGGCGGGACCGCGGCATGAGCGACGATGACCTCCTCGAGATTGCCCGCAAGGTCGCGGGTTCGGCGAGCGCCGGCGAACAGGTCGAGGCCTACGTCGTGCGTACGCGTGACACCGACGTCGAGGTGTTCGGCGGTCAAGTCGAGTCGCTGACGACCGCGAGCGTCGAAGGCGTCGGTATCCGGGTCGTCGCCGACCATCGCCAAGGTCTCGCGTGGGCAGGGTCGCTCGATCCCGACGTCATCGAGGAGACGCTGCGCGAAGCCCGCGATAACGCCGGCTTCGGCGCGCCCGACGAGTTCTACGGTCTCGCCTCCCTCGCCGATACCGCGGGGTTGACCCCGCCCGACCTCGACCTCTGGCGCGACGAGCTCGCCGCCGTCCCGACCGAGGAAAAGGTGCGCATCGCGCTCGACCTGGAGAAGGCGACGAAGGCCGCCGATCCCCGGATCCGCAATGTCGAATCGGCGAGCTACGGCGATGCGCTGGCTGAGGCCGCGCTGGCCAACTCGCTCGGAGTCGAGGCGCACACGCGGCGTACGACGTGTTCGGCGTCCGCGGTCGCCCTCGCCGACGACGGCACCGGAACGCAGTCGGGGTACGGGTTCGTCGCCGGCCGGCAGCTGTCCGACCTCGACCTCGATTCGATCCCGCGCGATGCGGCCCTGCGCGCGTGTCGTTTGCTCGGCGCCAAGCCCGCGGCCGGGCGGCGGATCCCCGTGATCCTCGATCCCCTCGTCACCCGTTCGGTGCTCGGCGTGTTGTCCAGCGCGTTCAACGGCGAATCGATGTTGAAGGGTCGGTCGTTGTTCGCGAACCGGGTGGGCGAGCAGATCGGTGCACCCTTCGTGCAGCTGGTCGACGACCCCACCGATGCCCGTTCGCTCGGCGCGTCACAGTTCGACGGCGATGGCATGCCCACCCGCCGCAACGCGCTCGTCGTCGACGGCGTCATGCAGGGTTTCCTCCACAACGTGTACACCGGTCGGCGCTCGGGTTCGGGGACGACCGCGAGCGCGACGCGAGGCATCGGTTCGACTCCCGGCGTGGGCGTCCGTGCCCTCCGGCTCGAGCCCGGACCGCGCTCGGCCGAGGAGATCATGCAGATCGCGGGCGAGGCGTTCTACGTGCAGTCGGTGAGCGGCCTGCACTCCGGCACGAACCCGATCAGCGGCGACTTCTCGGTGGGCGCCGACGGGCTGATGGTGCGTGGCGGCGCATTCGCGGAGCCGGTGCGCGAGGTGACGATCGCGTCGACCCTGCAACGGATGTTGCTCGACATCACCGAGATCGGCAGCGACCTCGTGTTCCTCCCGGGCGCGGTCGCGGGTATGACAGTGCTCGTCGGTGAGATGACGATGAGCGGCGCCTAGCCCCTCGGTCACCCGCACCGATCAGCGATGGCCGTGCCGGGCGAGGATCGCTTCGAGCTCCGCGAGCGCGGCTTCCGGCTCCAGGACGTGCACGGCTTCCATGCCGAACGCGCGCGCCGCCGCGACGTTCTCGGCATTGTCATCGAGGAAGACGGCCTCGCCGGGTGTGATGTTCATACGCGCGCACGTCAGCTCGTAGATCTCCCGGTCGGGCTTGCGCATGCCGACGTGGGAGGAGTCGACGACCTCTTCGCACAGTTCGTCGATCGGAAACATCGACCGCCAGTTGTCGCCGAACTCCTTCACGTTGTTCGTGAGCAGACCGACGCGTAGACCGCGCGCCCGGAGGTCGCGCATCTTGTGGACGACGGTCCAGTGCACGCCGGGCGCGGTTTGGCGCCAGAAGCGTCCGTACGCGTCCATGTCGAGCGGCCGGCCGATGATGGCGGGCGCCTTCTCGACCATGCGTTCGAAGTACGTGGCGATGTCGAGCTGGCCCTTCTCGAGCAGGTGCCAGTCGGGTTCGTCCTCCACCTCGCCCCGGTCCTCGGCCGCGTCCGGATCGGCGGCGACCGCGGCCGCGACCGCACGGCCCTCGACGCCGATGTACGCCGTGTCGCCGAAGAGGAGTCGCAGGAGCGAGCCCTTCTCGTAGCCCTCGGCTTCCTCGAATGCCCCGATCCCCACGAACAGGGGACTCGAGATCACGCCACCGAAATCGAAGATCACTGTGCTGATCGTCACCGCGGCAAGTTAGCCAGCCTCGCCGCTCGGATTCCGGGCGACGGGAGTCACGGCGTCGGTGCAGCGCAGCATGCGCTCTGGGCCGGAGCGAGGGCGAGGGACACGACTCCGACCGAGGCCGCGTAGGCGACGGCGCCGGCCTCGCTCTCGGTGACGAGGATAGTGACTCCCGCGCCCGTCGTGTCGGTGGCGCTCACCCCGGCCGAACCGGCCGAACCGGCGGTTCCCGCGGTCGGGTCGTCCGTTCGAGCCGGTCCGGCGAGCGTCATCACCACCGCACCGTCCGCAACGACATGGGCTTCGGGTCTCGCCGTGGATCCTGGGCCCGACGCCGGATCGAAGGTCGCCAGAACGTCGACGACCGAGCCCGACGGCGGCGCGAATCCGTCCTTGACCACGACGTGCACTGCGCGATGGCCCACCGGGACCACGCCGTTCGCGTCGACGACGAGATGGCGAGCGCTTACCGCCTCGTCACGAAGGAGCGCGACCGAGACGACGCGACCGATGGCGCCCTTGGCATCGTGCAGCGTGTCGACGGTGACGGTAGTCGACGGCCGTTGCACGACGCGCAGATCGTTTGCCACCAGCGTGGTGCCGAGCGTGAGGTCACGCGTCGCGAGCACGACCGTCACGTCGCGGCCGAGATCGTGCGCGCGTCGGTGCAACGAGCCGAGATCGCCGGTGACGATGCGAACGGTGACGAGCATCACGATGAGCGCGGCGGCCCATGCGAGCAGCACGCGAGGTGAACGGCGCATGCGATTTCCCTTCCGAACACTCCCGCACTCGTGCGGCCCTTCGTCACGAAACGTGAGCGGGCGGACCGACTGAGCGAGCCAACGGGGGAAGTCCGGGGAAAGTCGAGCTGAGGTTAGCGATCGAGGTTCCAGTTCCCAAAGCGAAGGGAATGATGGGAATGCGAGTTGTCGTTCGGGGGTTCACTTCTATGGTCCCCCCGACCCCGGTGCCCTCGGTGGCGCCGTGCGAGTCCCCTGGCCTGCCGGTCATCGCCCGCCCGGACCGGCGGGTCGGGGGAACTCGGTTCTGGCGTCAGTTCTCTTCCGAGGGCAGCGGCCCGGTGGCGGCGGCGCATCCGCACCCGCTCGGCTCCGACGGCAGGCGCGGGATGAGATCTTCGAGCAACGCGCGCACTCGATGCAGATTCGCATCGAAGAACGCGAACACCTCGTCCTGTGAGACCGCGGCGACGCCCGCGTCGTGCTCGACGCCCGTGTCGTAGTCGGTGACGAGCGCGATGCCGGCGTAGTGCATGCCGAGCTCGCGTGCGAGATACGCCTCCGGGTACTGCGTCATGTTGACGACGTGCCAACCCTCGGAGCGAAACCATCGCGATTCCGCGCGCGTCGAGAAGCGCGGGCCCGGGATCACGACGACCGTTCCGCCCTCGTGCATGTGCACGCCGACGCGTTCGCCGGATTCGAGCACGTGCCGGGCGACGACCGCGCAGTACGGGTCGGCGTAGGAGACGTGATGGGTCACACCCGCGTCGTAGAACGTGTCGGTCCGCCCCCAGGTGCGGTCGACGAGCTGGTCGAGGACCACGAAGTCGCCGGGGTGGATGTCGGGCGACAGCGAGCCGGCCGCGCACGGTCCGATGACCTGGCGGACGCCGAGCATCCGCATGGCCCAGAGATTGGCGCGGGCGGGAACGCGCGCCGGCGAGAACTCGTGGCCGCGGCCGTGACGCGGGATGAACGCGACCCGCCGTCCGCCGACCTCGGCGATCGTGACGGGTGCGCTCGGCGGGCCGAACGGCGTCTCGATCACGATCTCTTCGGATTGCGACGCCCCGGAACCGTCCGCGAACGCAGAGAAGCCCGAACCGCCGAAGACCCCGATCTCCGCCTGCGGCACGGGCTTACGGTCCTGCGCCTACGCGCTCTTGGCTTGGGAGCCGCTCGAGCCCGAGTCGGAGGAACCCGAACCGGAGCCCGAAGTCCCCGACTTCGAGTCGCCGGAAGACCCGCCCGACTTGGAGTCGCCCGACTTGGAGTCGCCCGACTTGGAGTCGCCCGAGGACCCGGATCCCGAACCCGACGATCCGGATTCGGAACCGGAGCCCGACGAACCGGAGGATTCCTTCGAACGTTCCTTGGAGCTGCCCTTCGACGAGCTCGAGCGGTTGTCGGTCTTGTAGAAGCCGGAACCTTTGAGCGCGATTCCGGGGGCCGACAGGACCTTCGCCAGCTTGCCGCCGCAGTCGTCGTGCTTCGTGAGGGGTTCGTCGGAGAACGACTGGAACGCCTCGATCTGTTCGCCGCACTTGGCGCAGCGGTACACGTAAGTCGGCATGGACACTCCGTCTGGACGGTCGCCGGGGATTGGCACTCGACGCCTACGAGTGCCAATGATACTTCGCGGCGGAACGCTTCCGTCCACCAGCGGTCTCTCCGGGCAACCCGTCCGGACGCGACAGAATGACGGTGATGCTCGCCGTCGCGCTCCTCGTTCCCGTTGCCTGGCTGCTCGGGACCTTTCCGAGCGCCCTCCTGGTCGCGCGCGCACACGGGCGCGACATCTTGAAGGAAGGCTCGGGCAACCCCGGAGCATCGAACGTGGCCCGGCTCCTGGGATGGAAGGCGGGAGCACTCGTGATGCTCCTCGACTTCGCCAAGGGTGCCCTCGCCGCCGGTGGCGGGCTCGTGGTCGGCGGTCGGGCCGGAGCGTGCGTGCTCGGCGTCGCGGCAGTTGTCGGGCACACGTTCCCGATCTACCGCAAGGGCGGCAAGGGTGTCGCCTCCGCGGGCGGCGCGCTGGTGGTGCTGTATCCACTGATCGTGCTGGGTCTCCTCGTGATTTGGCTGTTCGGGGCCCGGGTACTGCACAAGGCGTCGATCGCGTCGTTGCTGATCACGATTCTCTTCCCGATCGCTGTATTGGTCTTCGGCTTTGACCGATGGGAAGTCGGCGTCGTCGGTGGCCTGGCCCTCCTCGTAGTGGTCCGGCACACGGCGAACATCCGCCGGCTGCTCCGGCGTGAGGAGAACGATCTGAGCGTTCGTCGCAACGCCTGAGGAGGCCGAATGACACGGGTTCGCAAGGCGGTGATCCCCGCCGCGGGTCTGGGCACACGATTCCTCCCGGCGACGAAGAGCTCGCCCAAGGAGATGCTGCCGGTCGTCGACAAGCCGGCGATCCAGTACGTCGTCGAGGAAGCCGTCAAGGCGGGCCTCGAGGACATCTTGATCATCACGGGTCGGAACAAGCGTGCGATCGAGGACCACTTCGACCGCAACTTCGAGCTCGAGCACTTCCTCGACAACAGCGGCAAGCACGACCTGTTGAAGGAAGTGCAGTTCGCGTCCGACCTCGCCGACATCCACTATGTGCGCCAGCGCGACCCGCTCGGTCTCGGTCACGCGGTGTCGGTCGCACGCCATCACGTCGGCGACGAGCCGTTCGCGGTGCTGCTCGCCGACGACCTCATGGTCGACGACGGCGAGTTGTTGCGCTCGATGCTCGACGTGCACGAGCGTTACGGCCGTTCGTGCATCGCCTTCTCCGAGGTCACGCCCGAAGAGATCTCGTCGTACGGTTGCATCGAACCGGCCGCCAGTGGTTCGGGTTCGGTCGAGGGTTTGGCCGACGGCGTGGTGGAGATCCGTCGCGTCGTCGAGAAGCCGCCGCCGGGCGAGGCGCCGTCGAACCTGGCGATCATCGGTCGTTACGTGTTCACGCCCGAGATCTTCACGATGCTCGATCTCATCGAGCCGGGACGCGGTGGGGAGCTGCAGCTGACCGACGCGATCGCGATGCTGATCGAACAGCAGAGTGTCTTCGGTCGCGAATGTCGCGAGGGTCGGTACGACGTCGGGCAGAAGCTCGACTTCCTGCGCGCCAACGTGGAGCTCGCGCTCGACCGGGCCGATCTCGGTCCCGCGTTCGGCACGTGGCTGCGGGAGTATGTCGCCGACCGTTGGCCGGCGTGATTCTGGGCCGGGAGCTCGGCCGCGAGTCGCTGTGATACGCGTAACGACGTGATTCCGCTCGCCGACGCGCAAGCCCGCATCCTCGACGCGATCGCGCCGCTGGCGCCCCGCGCGTCCGCGCGTCGCGACGCGCGCGGGCTCGTGCTGGCCGAGCGGATCGTCGCGAGCGAACCCGTGCCGCCGTTCGCGAATACCGGCATGGACGGGTACGCCGTGCGCGCGGCCGACACGCCGGGAACGCTGCGTGTCGTCGGAGAACTGCCGGCCGGCCGCGCGCCGACGGTTCCCGTCGGTCCCGGCGAAGCCATTCGCATCATGACGGGCGCGCCGATACCCGACGGCGCCGACGCGGTCGTGATGGTCGAACGCACGCGCACCGACGGCGATCGCGTCGAAGTTGAGGTCGCAGCATTCGGCGAGCACATTCGGCGCGCGGGCGGCGACGTCGAACCGGGCGACGTGGTGTTCGAACCCGGCACACTGCTCACACCCGCGCATCTCGGTGTGCTCGCGAGCCTCGACGTGCACGACGTGCTGTGTCACCCGCGCCCGCGCGTCGGCGTGATCTCGACCGGCGACGAGTTGGTCGAGCGAGGCGCGCTCGCACCCGGGCTGATTCGCGACTCGAACCGTCCCATGTTGCTCTCCCTGATCGAGGAGCTCGGGTACGAGGCGTTCGACGGCGGCACGGTGCGCGACGACGAAGCTGCGATCACGACCGCGATCGAACGCGCGGCAGACTCGTGCGACGCCCTGTTGACGAGCGGCGCGGTGTCGGTCGGCGACTACGACTACGTGAAGCTCGTGTTGGAACGCATCGCGGTGGAACGCGGCGGTATCTCGTTGTGGGCTCAGGTCGCGATCAAGCCGGCCAAGCCCCTCGCGTTCGCGATGCTGGGCGCGGTGCCCGCGTTCGGGCTCCCGGGCAACCCGGTCTCGTCCCGGGTGAGCTTCGAGCTCTTCGCCCGTCCCGCGCTGCGCAAGCTCGCCGGCCGGCTCGACGTCGCTGCGGTGCCGGTGCGCGCCACGGCGGCGGCGGCGATGCGGCGCCGGCCCGACGGCAAGCTCCACCTCGACCGGGTCCGGGTATGGATCGAGGACGGCCGGTACCTCTGCACCCGTTCGGGCGATCAAGCCAGCAACGTGCTGTCGGGGATGGCGAGCGCCAATGGGCTCGCTCTCCTCGACGAGGGCGCGGGCGTCGGGGAGGGCGAAGAGGTGCGCGTCTTGCTCCTGTGACCATGGTCACCCCCCGAGCCGCGCACGAGTTTGGGCCTTGCCGTATCTCACTCTCCGTGTTACAACGTATTCACACAGGGGTCGCCCGGGCGGGCGAAATGCAATGCCAGGAGGCGGCAACCGTGTGGCAAGTGCAACGCGCGCAGGGCTGGCGTGACGCTGCACCTCCGGGGAGTTTTGATCCGTCGGCTGAAGTTGGTCGCTGCGCCGAGCGGGGAGCTAGAGCGAACCCACCCCCGGGGCGCCACGCAGGATCCATCCTGCGAGGCGCACCCCTAACCTGATCAGGTGACCGACATCCGGGTTCCGTCAACGCGCGGAGCGATACCGCTCGTCGATCCCTTCGCGCGTCGGGTGAAGGATCTGCGGGTCTCGATCACCGATCGCTGCAATTTCCGATGCGCCTACTGCATGCCCGAAGAGGGGATGCAGTGGTTGCCCCGCGAAGAGCTCCTCACGTTCGAAGAGATCGCCCGCATCGCCCGGGTGTGCGTCGAACGGTATGGCTTCGAGGCGATCCGCGTCACGGGTGGTGAGCCGCTCGTGCGGGCCCACGTGACGCGCCTGGTGCAGCTGCTCGCACCGCTCGGCGTCGACATCGCGATGACGACGAATGGCGTGCGCTTGCCCGAGCTCGCACACGATCTCGCGGCGGCCGGATTGCGGCGGATCAACGTGTCGCTCGACTCGTTGCAACGCGATCGCTTTCTCGCGCTGACCAAGCGCGACGAGCTCGATCGTGTGCTCGCGGGCATCGATGCAGCGCTCCAGGCAGGACTTTTCCCGGTCAAGGTCAATGCAGTCGTGATGCGGGGTGTCAACGACGACGAGGTCGTCGACCTCGCACGCTTCGGGCGGGAGAAGGGTGTCGGCGTCCGTTTCATCGAGTTCATGCCCCTCGACGCGCAAGGGGAATGGAGCAACGACAAAGTCGTTCCCGCGCGCGAGATCGTCGAACGGATCGACGCGGTGTTCCCACTCGAGCCCGGCGATCCCGATCACGTCGAGCCTGCCGAACGCTTCGTGTTCCGCGACGGCATCGGTGACATCGGTGTGATCTCGAGCGTGAGCGAACCGTTCTGCGAGAACTGTGACCGGGTGCGCGTCACCGCCGAGGGGCAATTCCGTACGTGCTTGTTCGCGCTCGACCACACCGATCTGCGCGCGGTGTTGCGCGTCGGTTCGGGGCTCGACGAGCCGGATCTCGACGACCGGCTCGCGGCTGCGATCGAGGGTGCGGTGGCGACGAAGTGGGCCGGGCACAAGATCGGGAAGGTCGACTTCGTCCGGCCCGACCGGTCGATGAGCCAGATCGGCGGCTGAGGCCCGGCGTCAGTTGCCGAGGTGGCACCGGGGGCGCTTTGTCGTCCATATGCCCTGGCCCACCTACACTTCCCGCCCATGCCTTCGGAGTTCACGCACCTCGATCCGCTCGGCCGGGCCCGCATGGTCGACGTCACCGCCAAGGAACCGAGTCACCGCCGGGCCGTCGCCCGGTGCCGGGTCTACATGGAGGCGGCCACTGCATCTGCGATTGCATCCGGGGCGATCACCAAGGGCGATGTGCTGTCGGTGGCCCGGGTGGCCGGCATCCAGGCGGCCAAGCAGACCCCGCACCTGCTCCCGTTGTGTCACCCGCTCCTGGTCGGGGCCGTGCTCGTGAACTTCCGCCTCGAGGACACGTACGTCGAGGTAGAGGCGAATGTCGACACAGTCGATCGAACTGGTGTCGAAATGGAAGCGTTGACCGCAGCGGGTGTCGCGGCCCTCACTATCTACGACATGTGCAAGTCGATCGACCGATCGATGACGATCGGCGATCTCGCGCTCTGGGAAAAGACCGGTGGCCGTTCCGGTACGTGGCGTCGCCAATCCGACGACACCGACGAATTCGGCCTGTAACCGCGTCTCGCGGAGCATCGACGCGGGGAACACTCCTCCCGGAGTTGTAGTCCCGCGTTGTAACTCGCGAGACTGCATCGGGCGGCGATCCACCAATCGTTCGTCGTTCGTTGTTAGCGTTCCCGACAACAAAGGTGGTCGAGAGGTCTTGACACTCGTGGTCCTGGTCATTCTCGCTGCACTCTGGGCGGTCGTTCTGTTGCCGCCGATGCTGCGATCCCGTGCGGAGCGGGCAAACGACTCGATCGGTGATTTCAATTACCGACTCGACGTCCTCGGACGCACGAACGGTGCGATGCGCCCTGCGGGAACGCGACCGCGCGCTTCGTCAGGTCAGCGCGCGGCCAAGCGTCGTCGCGATGTGTTGCGCTCGTTGCTCACCGCAGTCGGCGGACTCGGACTGCTCGCGATAGCGACGCACGCCACGATCGTATGGGCGTTGTTCGTCGTGGCTGCTCTGGCCTTTGGTGCGTTCTGTGCGTTGTGGGCATGGGCCCGTTCGGTGCAGATGGACCGGGCGGTCAAGGTCCGCGCGATGCGGCGTCAGCCCGCCCCCGACTGGGTTCTGCGGCGCGCGGCCTCGTCCTGACGGCCCGGTTCCCGACCGCTCATGGCGGTCGTAGCATTTGGCCGTGGATCGCGGCCCGGAGATTGCAGCCCTCGGTGAGACGGCGCGAGCGGCGTTCGAAGAGAAGCACCGAGCACGCGAGATAACGATCACCGCATCGCGGCGCGCGATCCAGGCGTGCGCGGCGTCGATCCGTTCGACGCATCGTGGTGAGTACGCCGCCGCGGAGACCTTGGCGAAAGAAGCGCGCGAGCATTTGGCCGCTGCCGACGAAGCGTTGCACGGACAGCCCGATGTTCGTACCGGCGGCCCGTTGAACGATGCGAAGAAGGAGCTCGCGGAAGCGTGGCTCACACTCGCATTGGTACGCGACCTCCCGTTGCCGTCGCCGGCCGAGCTCGGTATCGAGATCGCGCCGTATTGCAACGGACTTGCGGAGGCTGCGAGCGAGCTGCGCCGGCAGTTGCTCGATCAGCTGCGCGCGGGTGAGCTCGTGCCCGCCGAGCGGTTGATGCGGGCGATGGACGAGATCTATTCGCTGCTCGTGACGATCGACTATCCCGACGGCGTTACCGGTGGCTTGCGGCGCACGACCGATCAGCTCCGGGCCGTGCTCGAGCGCACCCGGGGCGACCTGACGACGACGATCGTCGCGTCCCGTCTCCAGGCGGCGATCGAGTCGGC
>JBEPUZ010000081.1:0-17466 GCA_041691275.1 Actinomycetota bacterium
GCAGGATCGCGCCGACGTCGGGGTGCTCGCGGTAGATCATCCAGTGCTCGATCGCATCGACCGACACCCGGCGCGTCTTTACGTCGGGAGGAACGCTCAGCACCATCGTCTCCCGCGCCGCGTCGAACCCGCGCACGAGCAGGATGTGCGGGCCGACCAGCCGGAGATCGGCCTTGTCGACGCCGCTCGCGCTCATCCAGTACACGGGGCCGTGCGGATCGGGCACGCCCCGAACGTCGTCGTTCGCGTACCGCACGCTGACGTTGCCGTAGGAGAGTCCGCCGATGCCGTAGAGGAGCTCGACGTGGCGCAGCTCGCGCTTTTCGAGGATGTCCTCGATCGGGAACGGAGCGGGAAGGAGATCGAGCGCCTCGAGCGCGCGGCCGGCGCGCAACATCTGCGCGGTCTGCTCGTCGCCGTTCCAGAGATGCTCGGGCAGATCGGTGACGAAGTCGTTGGCGATGACGAGCTGCGACGACGCGAGGGGTTCGATCCGGTCGAACGCCCGCCGGACCAGCTCGTCGTCGGCGAGGCCGGGCCCGACGCCGTAGACACCTTGTTCGAGCGTGACGAAGCGCACCTTGAGGCCGTCGGCCGTCTCGCTGACCATGACGCAGAGATTGGCGAGGGCGCGGACGAGGAGCGGGTAGCCGACGCGGAGGAGCTCGATGCGATCCTCGGGGATCTCGTCGAGCTCGGCGATCGCGATGACGAAGGTGGGGGCCGCCTTGCGCCGGTACGGGCGGGGCGCGTCGGCGTCGAACGCGTGCAGGACCACGTTGGTGCTCGGGCCGGGCGCGTCGAGCTGGGTGTACCCGTCGCGGTTCATCAGTTCGGTCAGGCCGCCGACGAACCGCTCGAGGACGGGACTGGTGCGGAGATCGTTGCGCGCGAAGGTCTGCGCGGCGTTCGTGGCGCGGGACAGGATCTGCTGGGCCGAGGGGTCCGTCAAGGCCACCAGTGAACCACGCCCCAACGGCCGGATGCGCCGCGGGTCACGAGACGTTTGGCTGTTCGCCGTGTGCCGGTAAGGGTGGGTAGCGGCCGTCCGGTAGTTTTCGACCTGATGGCGGCGCCGAAGCGAACGCGCGCGACGGCCTCCGTGACGTTCAGGTGCCACGGGCATCCGCGGATCACCGGGGGCCACACCAAGACGGTCGAGCTGACGCGTGACGCCGAAGTGACCGGCCGGGCCACCTGTGTGCTCGGGGTACGCAGTGAGCACGACGACCGCGTGCTCGGGAGGCTGCGCGGCGACGTCGAGGTGACGCTCTCGTGCGGCGATCTGACCGACACGTTCACCGCGACGATGAGCGCATTCTTCCTGGGCGACGACGCGCTGGTGTTCCGGCGGGGACCCGGCTTGCGAGGTCGTACGATCGCGTACGAAGCGACCAAGACCGCGGCCGAGATCGACCGCGGGCTGGTCGCCGCGGTTGCCGACGGTGACGCGGTCCTCGACGTGACGATCCGCGAGCTCGGAACCGGGGACCGCTCCGGCGCGCTCTTCGTCGTCTCGGTGCCGATCGGCAACGACGACGACCTCTCGCCGCGCGCGCGGCAGGTGCTCGAGTCCGCCGACCTCGTGCTCGCCGAGGACACACGCCGGTTCCGCGATCTCGTCCAGCGGACCGCGATGCACGTCGACGCCCGCGTCGTCAGCTACCACGATCACAACGAGTCGGAACGCGTCGACGAGGTGCTCGCGAGGATCGAGGACGGCGCGCGTGTCGCGCTCGTCAGCGATGCAGGCACGCCGTTGTTCAGCGACCCCGGCTACGTCGTCGTCAACCGGGCGGTCGAGGCCGGTCTGCCCGTGAGTCCGGTGCCGGGGCCGTCGTCGTTCCTGGCCGTGTTGAGCGCGTCGGGACTCGCGGTCGACCGTTTCACGTACGTGGGTTTCCTGCCCCGACGTTCGGCCGCCCGCCGAGCCGAGATCCGGCGCCTCTGCGATCGCGGTGACGCGTTCGTCGTGCACGAGTCACCCCGACGGGTTGCGGCACTGCTCGCCGACCTCGCAGCCGTGCGTCCAGCGTGGGAGCTGTGTGTGGGGCGGGAGGTGACGAAGGTCTTCGAGGAATTCCGGCGGGGTACGGCTGCCGTGCTCGCGAGCGAGATGGCCGAGGTCGACGAGGCGCGCGGGGAGTTCACGATCGTCGCCGCGCCCCCGGCGCGCGCGACCGCGGAGCTGGTCGACGACGACTCGTTCGCGGGCGAGCACCTCGATCGGCTGGTTCGAGCGTTGCTCGACCAAGGCGTGACCGCCAAGACGCTCGCGCAGGCCTTGGGCGCGCTGCCCGGGATGAGCCACAAGGCGGCGTACGCGCGCGTGCTCGCGATCTCCGACCGCCGATGACGTTGACGCGGGTCGTCGGCAAGGCCCGCATCGCGGAGATGGAACCCGCGGAGCTCGAGGCCTTGCGTTCGGTGCACGAGCGCTGCGCGATCGACGTGGGCACCGGCGACGCGCACTTCGCGTATCACCTCGCGTCGGAGCATCCCGACTGGTTGGTGATCGGCATCGACGCGATCGACGCGCCGATGGGAGAGATCGCGTACCGCGCCGCCCGTAAGCCGTCGCGCGGTGGTCGAGCCAACCTCGTGCTGCTTCGGGCCGCGATCGAGACGATTCCCGACGAGCTCGTGCAGATCGCGGACGAAGTCGGCGTGCTGCTGCCGTGGGGCGCGCTGCTCGAGGGCATAGTGCGGGCCCGACCTGCGGTCGTCGAGGGGATCGCGACACTCGCCCGTGCCGGGGCTGATGTCCGAATGACGCTGAACGGCGAGATCTGGCTCGACTCCACTCCGGCGCGCTTCGAAGATCTTCCGGTCGCGACCCCGGAGTACGTCGCGGAGGCGATGGCGCCCGAGTTCGGGCGAGCCGGGATCCAGCTGCTGCCGGCGCGCTATCTGAGCGCGGCGGAGGCCAAGGCGCTCCCGACGACGTGGGCCCGGCGTCTGGGTCACGGGCGCCCGTACCCGAGGTTCGTGCACATCGAAGGCGTGCGCCGAGACCCCTGATCGGGTTGTCGATGCGCGAGGCTTCGCCCCGGATTGCATCCGAGGGGCCACCGGATTGCATCCGAGGGGCCGATTGCATCCGACGAGCCGAGTTGCATCCGAGGAGAGTGTGTGCTGCACGTCAATGAAGCCATGACGCTGCTCGCGGCCGCGCCGGTTGAGGCGGCGAAGTATGAGTTGAACGCGGTCAAGGCGGCTGTGCTCGGCATCGTGGAGGGCATCACCGAGTTCCTGCCGATCAGCTCGACCGGCCATCTGGTCGTGACGCAGAGGCTCCTTCACGTCGGCACGCACCCGGGCACGAAGGATGCGGCCGACACGTATGCGATCACGATTCAGTCGGGCGCGATCCTCGCGGTGATCCTCTTGTACTGGAGCCGGCTCGGGGAGATGGCGCGTGGCGTCGTCGGTCGGGATCCCGAGGGCCGCCGCATCGTCAACGCCGTGTTCGTCGCGTTCGTTCCCGCGGCCATCGTGGGCGTCGTCCTGGAAAAGGCGATACGCGACCGGCTCTTCGGCGTGTGGCCCATCATCGTCGCGTGGGCGGTCGGTGGTGTCGTGATCCTGTTGTTCGCGCGGAGACTGCACGCACGCGGCGAGGAGTCAGGGCTCCCGCTCGAAGCGATCACGGTGCGCGCCGCGGTCGTGATCGGTTGCGCACAAGTGCTCGCCCTGTGGCCGGGAACCAGCCGCAGCCTGGTCACCATCCTCGCGGCGCTGGCAGTTGGTTACAGCGTCGGGGCCGCGATCGAGTTCAGCTTCCTGCTCGGCCTCTTGACGCTCGGTGCCGCAACGGCCTTCGACTTGCTGCGGCACGGCAAGGAACTGGTCGACGCCTACGGATACCTGAATCCATTCATCGGATTCCTGTTCGCGTTCGTTGCGGCCGTCATCGCGATTCGCTGGATGGTGACGTACCTGCGTCGCCATGGTCTCGAGGTCTTCGGGTGGTACCGCTTGTTCATCGCGGCCGTCGTGCTCGTGCTGTTGATCACGAACGCGGTCTGAGAAACGGCACGAGAACTACGAGACGACCCGGGCCATCTCTTCGATGCTCAGTTCGCCGTTGAGCACCTTGCGCAACGCGGCCATCTTCAGCGTGTCCATGCCCTGCTCGACCGCGACCCGTTCCATGTCGGCGCTCGGTGCCCGCTCGACGATCAGACGGGTGATGTCCTCGGTGACGGGCATGATCTCGAAGATCGGCGCCCGACCGCGGTAGCCGGTACGGCGGCAGTTCGAGCAGCCGACGGGCACGCGCACGTTGATCGTTGCGACGAGCATCTTGTCGGTCGCACCGAGGCGACGGAGCTGCGCCTCGTCGATGGAGTCGACGGGCTGGGCGCAGGTCTCGCAGAGCTTGCGGGCGAGCCGTTGGGCGGCGATGCACGACACGGCCGAGGCGACGAGGTACGGCTCGACGCCCATGTCGATGAGGCGGATCGGTGCGGCCGCGGAACGGGTCGCGTGCAATGTGGAGAGCACGAGGTGACCGGTAATCGACGCGTCGGCGGCGATACGGGCGGTCTCCGCGTCACGGACCTCACCCACGAGGATGATGTCGGGGTCGGCGCGCAGCGTCGAGCGCAACGCGCCCGGGAAGGTCATGCCGGCGCGGGTGTTGATCTGGATCTGCTTGACGCCGTCGAGCCGGTACTCGACCGGGTCTTCCACTGACACGATGCTCTTGTCGCGCGTGTTCACCGACGAGATGAGCGCGTAGAGCGTCGACGACTTTCCCGAACCAGTCGGACCGGTCACGAAGATCGCACCCTGGGGCGCGTGGAACGCAGTGACGAAGCGCTCGCTCTCGTATTCGGTCAAGCCGAGGCTCGAGAGGTCCATCGCGCCGCGCACGGGGTCGAGCAGTCGGAGCACGACCGCTTCGCCCGCGGCTGTCGGCACGGTCGCGATGCGGACATCGATCGGGCGACCCGACAGGCTCAGCGAGAAGCGACCGTCTTGGGGGAGTCGGTTCTGGGAGATGTCGAGGCTGCCCATGACCTTGAGCCGGCTGACCATCGGGCGCAGCACGTTGAGGGGCGCTTCGGAGGTGTCGTGCAGGATGCCGTCGATGCGCATCCGGATCATGACGTGCTTCGACGTCGGCTCGATGTGGAGGTCGGAGGCGCGGTCGGCGACGGCCTTCTCGAGCAGCGCGTTGACGAGCTTGACGACCGGCGCGTCGTCGATGAGCGCGCCCTTGCTGATCTCGGCTTCGACGTCGTAGTCGTCGGCGGCGTCGTCGAGGGAGCTCTCGATGAGGTCGGAGCGCGTGTAGGCGTGGTCGATCGCGGCGAGGAGGTGCCCGGTGTCGGCGAGGGCGGCGAGGATCGACTGGCCGGTGAGCACGCGGATGTCGTCGAGCGCGAAGACGTCGTTCGGGTTCGCCATCGCGACGACGATCTGGCCGCTCCACCGTTCGACGGGGAGCGCGCAGTAGCGGCGTGCTACCTCTTCGGGGATCATCCCAGCGAGGAGGATGTCGGGCGGGTGGCTCTCGAGGTCGACGAAGGGAACGCCGAGGTGGTCGGCGAGGGCCTGCGAGAGCTGGAAGCTGGTGACCGCGCCGATGTCGACGAGGGATTCGCCGAGGCGCTGGCGCGTTGTGCGCTGGTGCTCGAGGGCGCGGTCGAGGTCGTCCTGGGTGATCAGCCCGCGCTCGACCATCGCCTGGCCGAGACGGGTCATCGAGTGCGACTGCGACGGCAGCCGCATGAACGACGGGACCTCGTTGGCGGCGTCGCTCTCGGGATCGGGCAAGACCGGCGAGGTCACGACGGCCGACGACTCGTCGGGTGCGGGGCTGGGGCCGTTCGTGGTCGCGGCCGTGTCTCGGGGCACCGCCGTGGGTTCGGCGTCGGGAGACGGGACCCGCATCGACTCCAGGATCTGCTGGAGGCGAGTCTCGATCTCGGACGCGTCGGAGCCGCTCAGCTCGATGTTTTGCGTCGATTGGGTGACTACGTCGCCACGCTCGTCCGAGACCACACCTGGGAATCGGCCGTTTGCGGCGAACCTGGAGCAATCCCGGAGTGATTGCCCGGTGTTCGATGGCGCATTTCACCCACCCGCGACATCTAACGTCGGCAGCTCGGCCCCGGGCAGGAGGAACACGATGGCAACCGCAGATGAGGTACGGGACGCGTTGCTCGAGCGCATCGCCTACCACGTGGTCAGCGCCGACGCGAACGAGGTCCTGGCCCTGGCCAAGGCGTACAGCTACCTCGTCGACGAGGAAGACGACGATGACGACGACGATCTGGATGACGACGACGACTAGCTGATCTCCGGGGTGCCGGATCTCCCGGAACGCTGACGGGCCCTCGTCTACACTCGTCGCCTCCAGCGCTCGTAGCTCAATGGATAGAGCATCTGACTACGGATCAGAAGGTTGGGGGTTCGACTCCCTCCGAGCGCGCTGAGTTGGTGCAGGTCACGGCCGTTTTGCGGTCGTCGGCCCGTCGCCCTCCCGGCCTGCTTGCTAACGGTTGCTAACGCCGGTCCGTAGGTCGTTTGTCGCGTTGAGCTCTCGCAGTGCGCTTATCCCTTGTGGAGGAGCGGATGCGAGGCAGCGTCGTCAAGCGCGGGAACACGTGGAGTTACGTCGTCGACGTCGGTCGCGATCCGGTCTCGGGTCGCCGGCGCCAGCGGTGGAAGGGCGGCTTCGCGACCAAGCGCGAGGCCGAACGGGCGCTCGCCGTCGCGTTGACCGGCGGGGTCGCCGAAGCGGGTTCGTTGACGGTCGGGGCGTACTTCGACCAGTGGCTCGCGGGGCATGTGCCGTCGCTGAAGCCGTCGACCGCAAAGAGCTACCGCGAGGTGGTGCAGTGGTACGTCAAGCCTCGGCTCGGTCGGGTGAAGCTCGTCGACCTCAACGCACTCCTCATCAGGAGTCTGTACGCCGACCTGCTCGCGAACGGCGGGAGACGTCGGCGGGCGGAGCTCTCGCCGGCGACGGTCGCGGTGGTGCACCGCGTGTTGCGGAAGGCGCTGAACGACGCGGTGCTGTGGGGTCTGCTGTTGCGGAGCCCGCTGCTCGGCGTGAAGCCGCCGCGGATCGAAGCGCCGGAGATGCGGGCCTGGGCTCCGGACGAGGCGCGCCGGTTCCTCGGCGTCGTGGCGGAGGATCGCCTATACGGGTTGTGGGTGTTGGTGCTCGCGACCGGGATGCGCCGCGGCGAGCTCGCGGGTCTCCGGTGGGGTGATGTCGACCTCGACGCGGGTGTGCTCGCGGTGCGTCGGTCGCGCGTGAGCGTGTCGTATCTCGTCCACGAGTCCGATCCGAAGACGCGATCCAGTCGGCGCACGATCAGTCTCGACGCGCGAGTTGTCGCGGTGCTGCGTGCTCATCGTCGGCGCCAGCTCGAGGACCGGCTCGCGTGGGGCGCGGCGTGGACCGATACCGGCTACGTGTTCACGAGCGAGGACGGTCTGCCGCTGCATCCCGAACGGATCACCGTATTGTTTGGTCGGCTGGTCGCCTCGGCCGGGCTGCCGAAGGTGCGCCTGCACGACCTGCGACACACGTCCGCGAGCTTGATGCTCGTGGCCGGCGTGCACCCAAAGATCGTCAGCGAACGCCTCGGCCACTCCAGCATCTCGATCACGCTCGACCTCTACAGCCATGTCATCCCCGGCCTGCAGGCAGAAGCGGCAGAGAAGCTCGGCGAGATGATCCTCGGCGACGGTTGACGCGCAGCTGACAACGCGATTCGCAGCGCTCTGGCGCCGGTCAACCCTTAACGAACGTCTGCACGGTACGTCTGCACCGCCCGCTCCGCGCAAGAAATCGAGGCGCCGCGTGTCGCGTTCTCGATCTCCACCGCGCTTATCCGTATTGGACCCAACAACCAGGAGGCTCACGTGCCGTCACGTCTCACCTACACCGTCCCCGAGGTTGCCGAGCTGCTCGGCATCTCCCGATCCAGCGCGTACGAATGCGTCCGCAGGGGTGAGATCCCGGCGCTCACGCTCGGCCGTCGCGTCGTGATCGCCAAGACCGCGATCGACGTATTGCTGGGCACTGCAACGAGCGATCCGGGAGAGCCCGCCGTCGGCGAGGAGCGTCTGTGAGCGGGCAGAA
Source organism: Actinomycetota bacterium (assembly GCA_041691275.1). GTDB lineage: Bacteria > Actinomycetota > Acidimicrobiia > IMCC26256 > PALSA-610 > PALSA-610. The sequence goes on from JBEPUZ010000081.1 coordinate 8,108, forward strand.
TGGAGATCGGCTCGGAGTCCGCCGCAGCGCTCCCTCACGGTCCTACGACCAAGGAGCGCGCTCATGCGCATCGACCCGCCCACAGAGGACGATAAGACGGCTGTGCGACGAGCTCTGGTCGCCGCGGCGCGCGAATGCGGCATCGATCCGAACAAGCCGCTTGCGCTCGCGTTGTTTGTCACCCGCGCCGGCATCGTCGCCCGCGAGCTCGTCAACGACCTCGTCCGCTCCGATCGCCACCGTCACCGACTCACCTACGAAGAGATCGGCACCGCATTCGGCATCACGATGCAGTCAGCACATCACCGCTTCCGCAACCGTCGCCGGTAGCGCACGCGCTCAACACTTCACCCGTTCCAAGATCGCCACAGACTTGCCGGTTCCGCTAGCGGAACCAGCTGACGTCAACAACGGCCGTGCGTCGTGAGCGGCAAGCAGCGTGAAACGCGCGCGGCCGAGTTACTCGCGGGCGTGCGCCGCTCGTCGGACCCGGAGCGCGCTGCGGCGGGAGAGATCGAGTGGCTCGAACGCGCGGCCGAGACCGCCGAGCGATGGCAAGTACAGGAGGAGGAATTCCTCGCCCGGGCCATCGAGCTCATGCGCCGTACGGAGCAAGCCCGCGGAGCCGCGACGAGAGCGGCGACCGCGCGCGCTCGAATCGAGAGCGACCGTCGTCGGGAGAAGGAGCGTCTCCGCAAGAACGCGCTGGCGCGAGAGCGCAACGCCGAACGCCGCCTTACCGAGCCGGCTCGCCTCGACAAGCGCACCGGTATGCACGCTCTCGCCATCGAGGTCGATCCAGCTGCGTACCGAGCGGTCAAGGCTGAGGCGCTCCAGCGACGCAGCACCGTTCCGGCCATGGTCGGCGAGATCCTTGAACACCGGTCATGGTCGACGTGGCCTCTGCCCCGCTCCCTTGGTCCGCATGGGCGCCGAACCGGCAACGGCAGGCGAGCGAATCAACACACGCGAATCGACGTCGATATCGACACGTGGCGAGCCATCCATCGCGAGGCCCTCGAAGCGAGGCAGACGATCGGCCGTTGGATCGGCATGGCGTTGGAGGCGTGGATCAACCGAGCGGGCTCCGACGAGGTATGAGGCGCCACGTGGTGCGCCGTCGACTCAGGGTGCCGTGCGAGCATTCCACTTTTGACAGTAGAAGCAGCTCGGATTCGGCGCGTCCCGGTTCTTGTTCACAATGCCTTGTTCCCCTCGGTAGACGGGGTACGGGAACGGTGTGCGTACTCGAGTGACGAGAGCGATGTACTCGGTTACAGCGATACTCGCGACGATTCCATTTACCGATACGACCATCGGGCCTGAGGCGTCGAGCATGGCACGGTCGACGCCGTATATGCGGTCGTCAGCTTCGCGCTGGTCGGGCGTCATCGCGGCTCGAGCGAGTTCACGTTGATCGAATAGACCCAAACACGAGAGACAGCCGTGGCCGCTCGCGATGAGAACGCGGCCGCCGAACCAGAGTTTGCCGTTCTCGAGTTCACCGGTGTCGGTCGCCATGTCGATGTAGGGGAGGCCTTGCTCGGAGCAGAGTTCTGTCAGCGCAAGCCGTGCGGCATCGTTATCGATCGCGCCGAAGACAACGTCCACTTCGCTCAACGAGCCGCCGGCTCGCGTGACGCTGACGTCGGCGCAGGTCACGGTCGCCGAAGGATTGATTGCCTTGATCGTCCGATCCGCGACATCGAGTTTCGGCACTCGACCGTGTGCGTCCGCAGGTACTGCACCAACGAGACGATTCAGGTTCGAGTACTCGACGGTGTCGGGCTCGATTACGGTGAAGCGCAAGGTGCCGAGGTACGCAAGTTGCTGGCCGACGTGCGAACCCAAGCCGCCGTATCCAACGATGGCTACGCGCGTCTCCTCGATACGTCGCTGACCTTCTGATCCGAACAACTCGATATTCCTTCGTGCCCGCTCGTTCATCGTGCGTCCTCGATCCAGTTTGCATACGAGCGTTCCGTCGTCTTCCATGACGCGTTGGCGCTCGTTTGGAGTGCTGTAAGCGGTCGAGGTCCCGAGGCGTTCGGAAGCCAGACGAGCCCGTCTACGGTTTCTTCGCCAACCACGACTGCGACGTATCCCCTCCCGGGCAGGCGCCACTGCAAGTGCGCGACCCACGCCGCGAGCCCGTCCATATCCATTGACGAGAACTCGGCTGGATCGCCGCGACGGCCGTGCGAATGCATTTCAACGAGCCAGCCGTCGCAATTCGTCGCAACGCGAAGCAGATGCGCTCGGCCGGAATCCGCCAATTCGACGTGGGCAAGTGTGCGTGAAACTTGGAATTGGTCGAGTACGACTTGCTCCGCGCACCTTCCCGTCCCCATTGAGGTCTCCTCGAGAAGGAAGAAGAAGAGGACCTCGGGTCGTGCTCGAAGATTCGAGAGGGCATTCTCAGCGTCGGCGGACGTGACGTCGAGGGTGAATCCGCTCACGGGCCCTCCCGGAACCGGTCGGCGAACGACCGCGCGAAATCGAGCATGTTGGTGCCCTCCGTCACCTCGCTACTTGGGTGCCACTCGATTGGCGACCACGAGAACTTGCCCCTGTCGGCGCCAAACGGAGTCGCCACCGGGTGGTCGTACGCGTTGATTGAGGCATTGTTTGCCGCTCGTAGGCCGGGAAACACGTAAAACCCGTACGGCTGCTCGCCCGGGATTCCGGCCGGGATCTGAAACGACACTTCGACCGTCGTGTGCGTCCAGAGATCGGACGGGATTGCATAAGAACGCAGTCGCACCCAACGGTCCTCGCTGAGATACTCGAGGTCGGAGCCGAACCACGCCCGGAGTAGACCCAGCTCCGCCTCGATTCGTTCAGTGCTCATCCGCGCTTGAACTGGACCTTGCGCCCGAAGCCCTGGCCCGGCTTGAGTTTCACGACCTCGTGCTCGGAGAGCGTGCGCTCCTCGTTCGTGTCGATGTCGACTTCGATCACGGGCTGGTCTTCTGGAAGGCGCCCCAACTCACGGAGTTGGTCCACCGTGATGGTGCTCACCGGCCAGGCATGGACCGTGCCCTCGATGTTGACCTCGAACCTCGAGCCGTGAGAATCGCCTTCGGAATCGGCAGAAACTGCCTGTGTCGTACTCATCGTGCCTCCGATTTTGGGGGGAGTTGCGAAAATCGCAATCTCAACGTACCATGTTGTTGTGATAATCGCAAGCCTTCGGTTGCTCGAATCGCAAGAAGGGCGTAGCATCTGCGCCGTGGTGACTACCTCGCTAGGCGCGCGTATTCGCGCGCTCCGTGAGAAGGCTGGCATTCAGTCGCAGGAGCTGGCGGCGTCCATCGGCATCGACCCGAGCGCTATGTCGAACATCGAGCGTGACAAGCGCGCCGTCAAGACGGACGAACTCGCGCGCATCGCCGTCGCCCTGAGGGTCTCGCCATTGGCCCTACTCGAAGAAGACTCTCTTCCGGCGCGGATGCCGATCGCGGGACGGCGTAACGGCGCCTCGCCTCTCGACGGCGAGGCCTACCAAAGGTTGTTGACGCTCGCCGAGCTGCACTCGCTACTCGCGGAGGAGGGGATCTCCTCAAGTCCTCATTTAGACGGCGTCCCGAGCGTTGACGAGGATGCGTGGAAGCAGTCGGCGGATCTGCTCGCTGAGTGGGCACGCGACAGGCTCGAGGCCACCAAGCGCGGCGACGAACGCTTTCCTTCGCTGGTCGAAGCCATCGAGAATCGCCTTGGCATTGATGTCCTAGTCGAGGAGTACCCCGGTGATTCCCTTGCGGGCGCTGCGATAACCGATGCTGAGTTCCCACTTATTTTTCTCAATGCGGATCAACCGACACCACGTGCGTTGTTCACTCTCGCTCACGAGCTTGGGCACGTTCTATCGCGGTATGGCGACGCGGTCGCTGTCGATGACAGTCTGAGCGGAACTGATCCCGGCGAGCGGTTTGCCAACGCTTTTGCCGCTGCGCTGCTGATGCCTGAACCTGAGATCCGGCTGTCGATCTCTCGGTATGGACGCACGGCGGAGTTTCTCGCTCGGACGATCCACGACTTTGGCGTTAGCTTCGAAACGCTCATCTACCGACTGCACAACCTGCAAATCATCGACGCGCGAGGTCGTGATCGACTTCAGTCGATGGGATGGCAAGGTTTGCTTTCGCTCCTCAAGGAGTCGGATACCTCAACGGGTTCTGGCATTGACATGCGAAAGAGCCTCGTGACGCGGCTGCATACACGTCCGGAGAGGCGTCCACCAGTCTGGCTTCTGGCACGCGCAATGGAAGGCTTCGATCGAGGCGTAGTCAGTATTCGTCCGGTCGCGAGTCTGATCGGTGCAGATCCCGATGAACTCCTAGATACCGTCGTATCAAGATCGAAGGCCGACGAGATAATGCGCGAAAATTACGAACCGAACGGCAGTGAGGTCTTGAGCGACGACCAGCTCTTCGAGGGAAGCCCGATCTAGCTGGTATATCGTGCCATTCTGGCGGTATGGCCGGGCCCCCGCTTTTCGACGCTGTCACGCTCCGGCATTTTGGCGTCGCCGGTCGGCTCGATATCTGTGAGCGTCGCGACCGGCAGATCACGGGGCCTCGCTGGTGCGAGACTGTTCGAGATGAGATCGCCCTACACGCCGGCCGTGGGAGTGCGGAATGCCAAGCCGTGCTCGCGAGCGGGTTGGGCCCCCCGATCTGTCCTTCGAGCGGCGACCTGCGAGAGATATATCGGCTGCGAACGGCTCTTGGCGGAATCGGTCGCGCTCCAAACAGCGACGCAGGCGAAGCCGAAAGCATCTTCTTCACGGCGAAGCTAGACGGATCGTTCGTAACGGACGACAACGCCGCTTTCGAGTTTGCCGTTCGGCGACTTGGCGCCGGAAGAGTTTTCGACACCATCGACATCCTGCGCGACAGTGTCGCAGCGAACGACATCACCCCATCGGACGCGCTGTCGACAGCGAACGACATCCGCGCCGCCGGAAGGTTCCTCCGTCGAGTGCATACAGGAATGCTCACTACGGGTTACTTCCTCTGACTGAGCGCCAGATCTCAGGGGTCGCCGAGCGCGCATGACGCTGCCGGACTTGAGGACGCGCAGCTTTACTCGACGGCTCCGCTTTGCCCGCGTAGCCTCGCCGAGCTTCGCCGCTTTTCGGCGGGAGCATGCATTCTGGGGGTCAGGAGCCGATGTCGAGTTCGTGGATGGCTACGTTGCTCGATCAAGAGCAAATCGAGCAGACAACCGCGATCGTCGCGCGCCCGCAGGATGTACGGGACATGCCTGATCGTCGGGGCGTGGACGTTGCGGCTGAGCTTGGCGGTCGGTTGGTGGTGCGTTATCTCGTTGATTCACAGGTCGACGAGTTCACACATGGAAGCAACGACCGCGGGCACTGGGTAACGACGACCGCGATCTCTCCGGAGGACGTGATCTTCTGGCTTGCGCTCTACGCCCCGAGGGATCGTCGGCGCCATGCCTTGCTCCTTGATCCCGCGAAGATCGAAATCATCCGTGGACCGGCTTGGATCCGACTCGGACCGGGCTTGGAGTACTACCTGCCCAATGGATTTCCGGAGGACGCGGTGGTGGACGTCGGTGTCGTTCAGGTGAGGTGACCGATGCCGGAGCGGTTCGAGACGGTTCAGCAGTACGCCGATGAGCTCAAGCGTTGGTCTCAGAGCCTCCTCGATGAGCTCGCCGAGGCAACAGCGACGGACATCAGGACAGTCGAATTCGGAGAACGCCATGGCAGCTGGTTTCTCCAGGTGCGTTGGAGCGACGGTGACCTTTCCAAGTCCGCCGACGTGGCACTGACGAATCCGACGTCTATCCCGGACTCCACCGCGGCGGTCGCCCGCTTGACTGTATGGGCGTCGGCTTCCAATGAGGTTCGGTTCGTTCGTGAGACCTTGGTGGATAGTCGTCGAACGCTCAGGCGACTTTCGACAGACTCGCTGCGGACTTATCTCCTCAGCGCGATTCAACGGGCGGACAACTACAACGTGTCGTCCTTGACCGAGGCTTATGTGACCGGGGTCGAAACCGCGCCGCGCTAACGCGCTATCCACGTCTTCATGACACCTCGTCGTAAAAGTGATGACCCGAGAAGATATGGGCATCTACTTCGAATCGAACTCCGCGGCCAGCGCTTCGTTGTTTCCGCGGTCGTTGACTAATCGTCCGGATCGAAAGCGAACGCTTTCTCTTCTACGAGCAAGCGGAACTCGCATGCGGCGTTCTTGGCAGCGGCGTCTCGGTGACCATCGTGTTTCTCGTCGTCGGCGTAGTCGGAGATGCCTTTGATGACCGAGAACGAAGCGTGCCTGCGCTCCGCGGCGCACGCGACACCGAACGATTCCATATCGAGGCACGCCAGCTTGCGGTGGTTGGGGCCAAGGGCTTCCCGGAAGTCACCCGACGCCACAACCTTCTCGCCACACGCCATCACGATGTCCGTGTGGACTCGCGCTGACTTGCCGGCCGCGAGGCCGGCGAGAACCGGCGTGATCGACGCGGTCCTACGAACCTTCGGGTTCGTAGGACGCCAGCTTGGGGCTGAGTCCGATCCAGAGGCGGTGATCTTTTGACCCTCGTAGTAGACGACTTGTTCAGGGACTACAACGTCCTCGAGCTCAACGTCGCCTGGGAAGCCGGCTGCGAGCCCGAGCAACGCCACATGGGGCGCCTTCGTCCTTCGAAGGGCGTCCTGAGTTTCCAGTGCGGCATGCACCGAACCCATGTTGTTGATGAGCACAATCTCGATCCGCCACGGCGAACCTCCACGGTCCGTCAGCGTCGCTCGAGCGCGGTCGCCCTCGCGCGTCGCCCTCAGCACAGCGATAACGGCCAGGAACTCCTCCGCGAGTGCCGTCATCACGAGGATGTCCGCCCTCGCACCAGGTTGTGCCTGACCGAGTTCATACAGGTCGGCCATCGTGGCCATTGGTTCGCGCTCGGCGAGTACTCTCTGGATGCGGAAGGGATCGCCGGACGGTTGCCAGGTGCCACGTTCGTATAGAGGCACCGCGTCCAAGGTGGCGAGGAGCGCCGCTCGGCTCTCTTTCACGATCGCGGACTCGTTTACGAGGCTGCGGACCTCCCCTCCACCTCCGTGGAAGATGTCCAGGTAGGGCTCGCGCGCCCAGATTTGCTCCGCTTGCGCTCTCGTAATGAGTGACGGCCCGGAAATCAGGACATCTACGTCAGACCGGACGCTTCCGGTGCCGAAACGCCGCGAGCCGAAGATATACGCATCGAGATCCGGATATTCAAGAATGTCGGCGACGTCGAGCAGAAGATCTGCGAGGTCGATCTCTCGTACGGGCGGGGCCCCGCCGCCCTGTCGCAGCGCCATCCGTGAAACCTACCGAGAACGCGGCTCGAGTGCTGCGCCGACGCCGAGTCTTTCAGCAGGCGCATCACGCAGGGTGGGCCGCTTCGGGGAGCAGCGAACATCGCCGTTGACTGAACTTTCGGCGTCGTTGCGTCGATGCTCGGAGTTGGCGTCGCGCGCCTACGCGGAGGTTCCTCGCTTGGACTTGCTGTGAGCGCTACTCGACCTCCGTTTCTGCACGACCGGGCTCGGTGCACGCGCCGCGACGGCGCTCGTAGGGCAGGGCCTCGATAACCGCGAGGTCAAGGGCTTGACGCCGATCCATGTTCCCGCCAAACGCATCTTCCGCGTTGACGAGAAGAGCAAGGACGGAGTCCGGATCACTCATGACCTCGGCTGTCAGCTGGCGTCGTTGGCTCTCGGTGGTGGACACCGCGAGAAGAAATAGCGAGCCGTCATCTCGACGACTCTTCACGAGGACCGTGTCTCCGACGGTAATAACGCCGCTGTTGACGGCAGCCAGACCTGGCAGAAGAGAGCGCATCGTGTCGGCGAGAGCAGCCTCCTTTGCTGCTGCGACGTGGTCGGGCTGTGCCGCGCGCACCCATCCCCGACTCGACTCCTCGTCATCAATGCGAACCAGATTCAACGCGACCTCGTGCAAGAGTGCATCCTCATAGCGCCGACGGAATGTATCGACGGCATAACCAAGCGCGTCCGCCGCGCGGGCGCGTCGCACCTTGAATGGGACCGAGGAAAGGACATGCGGCGGGAGCAGGGCCGTCGCCGCGTCCCGAAAGTGGACGTCCTCGAGTTGCGAGACCGCGATGCGCAAAGACTGCAACGCCGCGGCGGCACGATCGTCGTGAGGCGTCGAGCGATCGCGAAACGCAAAGCCGTAGAGATCAGACAGGAGCTCCCGCCGCTCTCTCGGATCAGAAGCGTGGGCGAACATGCGCAACGTCTGCGCGACATCGGACACCCGCACGGTGCTATCCGGACCTTGTTCAAGACTCACGACGTTGACCGACTAGTCGACGAGCGGACGGACGACTTGGTCGACTCAACGGCGGCTTGCACATCCGTCGGCGTTGAGACCTCAGAGGCCGTCGAGCGAAGGGGCGGCGATACGTCACTCGTTCCGAGTACGGCTGCATCGTGAACAATCACGATGTGTTCGTGCCGAGTCAGAACCGAGCGGACGAATACGCCGCTTACACCGAGAACCGGAACCAGACCGATGGGTGCAAGCGGACTGATCATCGCGAGTCCGACCGCGGTCGCGAGTATGAGGACAAGCACCAGAATTGCCGCGGCAACCTGCCAAGGTCGAAACGAGTCGTCTGGGGGAGGTGGCATCACGCCTCCTTGTCACCGAAATGTGCGAAGGGCCGATCGACTCTCGTACGTGCCGCGAACACAATCGAGAACCACTCCGAAGTGAAGCACGACGGGCGCGTGGCGTCAACCGCGATGCTTACGAGCGCTCCAATGCGGGCGCCCGGGGTTCGCGGCCCCGGGCTTCGCTTTAGGTAAGCCGACCCTTCGCTTAGGTGACGACTTTGATGCCTTCACCGATCATGCGGCCGTCTCGTGGGCGAGAACAGCGCCCAATCCTGGCACCGACGTGGACCAGACGTGGGAACTCGCGCGCAGCGGCCCGCGAACATTCGAAGCCCGGGGTTCGCGGCCCCGGGCTTCGCTTGAGGCAAGCCGACCCTTCGCTTAGGTGACGACTTTGATGCCGTCACCGATCATGCGGCCGTCTCGTGGGCGAGAACAGCACCCAATCCTGGGGTCGAGGTGGGCGGATTGCGGGCGACCAGGGTCTGCTCCCTCACATCCGATTGCTAACGCTCTTGCTAACGAACCGGCACCGGTTCCGGGGGACTCGAAGCCACGCAGCGGACGCGCCGCGGTAACGTGCCTGGTCAGGAGCACTGCGGAGCACGAGACATCCGGTCTCGCAACTCGCTGAGTGCCCTACGGATCAGAAGGTTGGGGGTTCGACTCCCTCCGAGCGCGCTGAGTTGGTGCA
>JBEPUZ010000082.1:0-16847 GCA_041691275.1 Actinomycetota bacterium
ATCCGCGGGCCCGTGTCGGGGCCGCGGCGGCGGGCGTGGCGGGCCGCGAGCCCCACGCGGGCGCCAGCGCAGCTTTGCGCGACCGCGTAGGTCAGCGCGAGGCGACAGCCGAGCGCGAGTACGGGCCCGTCGTCGGTCACGTTCGCGTACGGGTTCTCCAACGCCAGCAGCGCGCCGTCGATGTCGCCGAGCTGGAGGCGCATGAGCCCGATGGCGGCGGCGGTGTCGGTCGATCCGAGGTCTTCCAGGTCGCCGACGGCAAGCGCGGCGAGGGTCTGCTCGGCCGCGATCGCGTCGCCCCTTTGCAGATGGACCGACGCTTCGACAACGGTCGCCATATCGCGCAGGCCCTCGTCGGGGAGCGCGCGCGCCACGTCGTAGTAGTGCGCGAGGGTCGACGTGTACGCAACATCTTGGCCGAGCTCGGCGAGCGCGCGTACCACCGACGACGTCGCCATCGACTCGCCCCAGCGGTCGCCGACGTCCTGGAAGAGCTCGATCGCCTCGCCACCCAGCTCCGAGGCCTCCCGGTTGCGCCCGCTCCACAGCGCGACGTTCGCGAGCAGCACGTTCATCATCCCGACCGCCCAGCGGTTGCCGGTCTCCCGGCCCTCGATCACGATGTGCTCCGCGATCGCGGCGGCCTCTTCGAGCCGGCCCTGGTTGTAGCGGACGAACGCGAGAAGTCCGTAGGCCCAGCTGAGACCGCCCCAGTCGCCGAGCTCGCCGAAGAGGTCGGCCGACTTCTCGAGCCGGCTCTCCGCTTTGGCGATGTGGCCGTGCGTGAACGAGATCCACGCCAGGTTCTGCAGCGCCCACGCCGCGCCCCGTTGATTCCCCGACGAGCGGAAAGAGCCGAGCGCTTCGGAGACGAACCGTTCGGCTTGCTCGAGATCACCCCGGAAGAGGTGCGTCATGCCGAGGCCCCGCAGCACGTTGGCGGCGCCGGTTTCGTCATCGAGCTCACGCCAGAGCTGCAGGGCCTGGCCGAAGGTCTCCTCGGCGGCGTCGTACGCGCCGTTGGCGGCTTCGCCTTCACCGAGGAGCGTGAGCGCGATGGCTTCGCCGAGCCTGTCGTCGGCGGCGCGCGACTCTTCCAGAGCGTTCAACGCGTCTTCGCGCGCGTTGTCGAGCACGCGGCGTTGCACGCGGGCGCGGGCCCGGCCCAGGAGCGCGGTGCGCCGGGCCTGGGTGTTCTCGGGTCCGAGCAGCATGAGCGCCCGGTCGTGATGGCGTTCGGCCGGAGTCCACGCCTCGACTGCTTCGTCGCGTTCGGCCGCGCGCATGAGCGCGTCGATCGCCTGTTCCCGCACGTCGTCGGGAACTCCGTCGACCGCGCCCAGCTCGTCGACGAGCTCGGCCGCAGTCGCAAGATGGTGCGCGATCTGGTCGATCGCCTGGTCGCCCCGGGCCGCGAGCAGCGGGGCGACGACGGCGTGGCGGCGTGCCCGTTCGGCTTTTGTGAGGGTGCCGTATGCGATCTCGCGGATCAGCTCCGACTTGAAGTGGAACTCCTCGTGCTCGATGGCGAGGAAGTCGCGCTCGACGAGGAGGTCGAGCAGCCGGCGGGCGTCGGCGCGCCCCGCGAGGGCGAGGACCGCGGTGACCGGCCCGCCCGCGCCGACGATGGCGCAGTCTTCGAGTAGCGACCGTTCCCCGGGTTCGAGCCCGTCGAGGCGGGCGGCCACGAGACCGTGCAGGGTGGCCGGTAGCTCGTGCAGGCGGTCGCTGTCACGGGTTTCCTGCACGAACGCGACGAGCTCTTCGACGAAGAAGGGATTGCCGCCGCTCCGTTCGAGTAGGAACTCGACGGTCGCGTCGTCGCTCTCGCCACACATCAAGACGCGCACCAGATCGGCGGTCGCTTCTCGGTCGAGCGGATCCAGGTGTAGGGCGAGTTCGTTGTGCTTGCCCGGGGCCGGTACCCAGCGGTCGTCGAGGCCGGGGCGGGTGGTGGCGACGAGCACGAACGGCTGGTCGTGCAGCCGCGCCAGCATTCGGTTGCAGAGCTCGAGGGCCTCGTCGCTGGCCCAGTGCAGGTCGGAGAGGATGAGTACAAGCGGCGCGCGCGACGCGAGCGTTTCGAAGAACGCGATTGTCGACCGGAGCGCGTCGTCGCGGGCGCGGGTGGGATCGACTCCGGGGCGGGTGACACCGTCGATGAGGTACAGGATGCCCTCGACCATGCGGTCAGTTTCCGGCGCATCGGGCCCGAGCTCGAGCACGTCGACGACGCGCTCGAGGATGCGCCCGCGCAGGTCGTCGGCTTCGATTGGTTCGCCTTTGGCGGATGCGGGTCGGGGATCCCAGTCGCACGCGCGCCGGAGCGCCTCCGCGACGGCGACGAACACGTTGGCGTCGCCGTAGGGAACGCACTGGCCGATCAGCACCTCGGCGCCGAAGTCGCGCGCGGCGCGGATGCCGAGCTCGCTCGCGAGGCGGCTCTTGCCGACCCCGGCTTCGCCCGAGAGCATGACGAGATGGGCCCGCCGCTTGCGCGCGGCCATCGCGACGACCTGTTCGAGGGTCGCGACCTCGGCGTCGCGTCCGAGGAGCGGCGCCTGTTCGCGGGTCCGGCGCCGGCCCGGCGGTTCGGGCGCGTCGATCGCGCGATACGACTCGACCGGTTCTTCGCGACCGCGCAGACCTTGCGGACCGAGCGACTCGTAGCGCACCGAGTCGCGCGTCGCCGCGTACGTTGCCGGACCGACGATCACCTGGCCCGGTTCCGCGAGCTTCTCGAGGCGCTGGGTCGTGTTCACGACGTCGCCCATCACCGTCGCGTCGCCGCCGGCCCGCATCGCGCCGACGAGCACTTCGCCGGTGTTCACGCCGATGCGCACCTGCACGCGCACCCCGAGGGCAGGGGCGAGCGCGGCGAGGGTCTCGTGCATGCGGAGCGCGGCGCGCACGGCTCGCTCTGCGTCGTCCTCGTGCGCGACCGGCGCGCCGAAGAGGGCGACCACCTCGTCGCCCACGATCTTGTCGAGATGGCCCCCGAAGTTGACGATGTCGGCGACGAGCGCGTCGAAGCAGGCATCGACGAGGCGCTTCACCTGTTCGGGATCGCTGCCCGCCGAGAGTGCGGTGAACCCGACGAGGTCGGCCATGAGCACGGTGGCCAGGCGGCGCTCGTCGATCGCCGCGATCAGGCGCTGGCCGCACTCCGGGCAAAAACGCGCACCTTCGGGTACGGGCGCGCCGCACGCCGGGCAGGTCATCCGCTCACGATATCGGCCTCGCAGCTCGTGCCCACGCCCGGATTCGGCTGCTTCGCGCTCAGGTCGCCACTTGTTGTGCCGACAATCGAGTCTGAGCGTTGGGGAGCGACGACATGGACGTTGGAATGCCGGGCGGGAATCTTGATGACGGAGCGCGCGAGCGGTCGGGCCTGGCCCCGGTGCCGCCGCTTCCGGGCCTGTCGAACGAGGCAATGTCGAACGAGGCAATGTCGAACGAGGGCGTGCCGAAGCATGCTTCTGGTGCGTCCGCGCCCGCGGCCGACACGGCGTTGCTCGACCTCCTGCCCCATCCCGCGTTCGCGATAGCGGTCGACGGCGACGACGAGTTCCGCTTCATCTACACGAACGACGCATATCGGTCGCTGCGGGGCGACGACGTCGACGCCGAGCTCGGCCACACGCCCCGCGACCTCCGCCAGGTCGTTCCGGCCAACGCGCTCGTCGCGCACGTGCGGGCCTTCGCCCGGGCCGCGCGCGAGGGGCGCCCGATCGCGTTCGAGACCGAGTGGGGATCGTCGGTACCGACCCGGCGGGTCGCGGTCGACGTCACCCCACTGGTCGACGAGCACGGTGTGTGCCACCAGCTCGTCGGTGCCGCGTACGACGTGACCGAGCACCGGCGCATCGAGGCCGAGCTCGCGCACCGCACCCGCCACGATCCGCTCACCGAGCTGCCGAACCGCGTGATGCTGATCGAGTGGCTGCGGGAGGCGCTCGCCGCGTCGAACGCCGACGCGCGCGTCGGCCTCGTCCTGCTCGACATCGACCACTTCAAGGTCGTCAACGACAGCCTCGGGCACGAAGCCGGCGACGAGCTGCTCGCGACGGCCGCGAGCCGACTGGCGCGGGTGCTGCGGGGCGGCGACCGGCTCGCCCGGCTCGGCGGCGACGAGCTCGCCGTCGTGTGCCACAACGTGGCCCGGGTCGACGACGTCATGACGCTGGCCCGCCGGTTGCGTGCGACGTTCGACCAGCCCTTCTCGCTCGGCGAAGACGAAGTGTTCCTTGGCGCGAGCGTCGGGGTCATCGTCTCGGAGAGCGCCGACGACACGCCGACCCGCCTGTTGCGCGACGCCGACGTCGCGGTCTTCGCGGCGAAGGAGATGGGTCGCGGTCGGGTCGAGCTGTTCGGAGAAGCAATGCGCGAGCGGGCGGTGCGCCGACTCGAGATCGAGAGCTCGCTACGCCGAGCCCTCGTGCGCGGTGAGTTCCGCGTGCACTATCAACCGGTGGTTGCCTTTGCGCGGTCCGAGATGATCGGGGTCGAGGCACTCGTGCGGTGGGAACACCCGGAGCTCGGGCTGCTCGAGCCCGCCGACTTCCTGCAGATCGCGGAGGAGACCGGGCTCATCGTGCCGATCGGCGCGTGGGTGCTTCATGAAGCGTGCTCGCAGACCGCCCGCTGGTGCGCGGAGCTGCCGACCGACTCGCCGCTGTCGGTGGCCGTCAACCTCTCGGCCCGTCAGCTCAATGACCCCGAGCTCGTGTCTATCGTGGAGTCGGTCCTCGCGGCGACGCGACTCGACCCCGCGCTGCTCACGCTCGAGGTGAACGAGACCGTGCTCGTCGAGAATCGGGAGACCGTCTCCGAGGTGCTGCGCGAGCTTTCGGCGCGCGGCGTACGGATCGGCATCGACGACTTCGGCACCGGCCAGTCGTCACTCGCGCACCTGAGTGTGCTGCCCGTCGACACGTTGAAGATCGACGGGTCCTTGATCGCCGGTCTCGGGACGCGTCGGGAAGACGCGGCAATCGTCTCGGCGGTGGTCGGCCTCGGGCACGCGCTCGACTTCACGGTGACGGGCGAGGGCATCGAGAACGACATGCAGCTCCACATACTGCGGACGCTCGGGTGTGACCTCGGGCAGGGCTACTACTTCGCCCGGCCTCAGCCCGGTCAGATCGTGCGGGCGCTGGTGCACCACCGCTTCCGGTGGGCCGAGCGCATCAGCGCCTGATCGGTTGGCGGCGCTATTCCGGCGTCTCGGCCGGCTCCGGATCGAGCGCAGGAGTCGGCGTCTGCCAGGCGCGCAGGATGCTCCAGGCGAAGATCCCGGTGCCGTGGCCGTCGCTCCAATTGATCGTGAGGCCCCAACCGCCGATGAGTTCGGCGCCTACGGCCGTGAAGGGCAGCAACGACCGGGGCTTGGGGCCCACGGGCAGGCCCTGTTCCCGCAGTCCGCGGCATTCCGCGCACGGACAGTTGCGGCGCAGCTCCTCGAGCCCGAAGTGCGACGAGCTGCCGTCGAGCCAGTGCAGGGTGAGCCCGGCAGTGCGGTCGAGCTCCGCGTCGGTGGGTGCTTCGGAGTCGGGAAGGTCGAAGGACACCCCACGAGTGTGGCCCAAGCCGTCGCCTGGAGTTGAATAGGGGGGATGCCGCTCCTCTCCGAGGCCGAGATCACGTCCGCGCTCGACGTGCTCCCGGGCTGGCTTCATGCCGACGGCGAGATCGAGAAGACCTTCGAGTGTGCATCGTTCCCCGACGCGATCGCGTTCGTCGTGCGGATCGGGTTCTTCGCGGAGAAGGCCGATCACCATCCCGATCTCGACGTGCGGTGGCGCAAGGTGCGGGTTGCGCTCACGACGCACGACGCCGGCGGGCTCACCGGTAAGGACCTCGACCTCGCGCGACGGATCGAAGAGGTCGCGTAGGCATGCCCCTCGTCATTGCACTCGGCATCATCTTCGCGCTCCTGTTCTTCATGTGGATCTCGATCGGCCGCGAGCCCGGTCCCGGTCCCGCCGACACCGCGATCGCGTACGAGAAGGCGTGGGACGAGCTCGACTTCGATCTCCTCTACTCGCTCTCCGGTCCGGAGCTGCGCGACGGATTGCGACGAGATCAGTTCATCGCGGTCAAGCGCCGCGCCTACGCGACCGCCGACCGGAGCTCGACGATCGGCGCCGAGATCACGGTGGAGACGTCGATCGTGGGCAACCAGGCCGCACTCGTCGTGACCCGCGTCGCGGCCGACGGAGGCTCGGTGCGCAACAACGTCATGCTCGATCACACCGCGAACGGATGGCTCGTCGCGAGCTACTCCTTGCGCACCGACAACGAGACTGCGCCGCCCACGGCCGCATCGTGATCGGGCGGGTTTGACGGGTTGGATGTGACCTGCGGGGGCGTGCTGCTGACCGGTGGTGCGAGCCGGCGGATGCAGACCGACAAGGCGTCGATCGTGTGGCGGGGCGAGACGCTCGCGGTGCGGGCGGCGCGACTGCTCGCCGAAGTGTGCGACCGGGTCGTTGAGGTCGGTCCCGGCACGAGCGGATTACGCGCTGTGCGTGAAGACCCTCCGGGCTCGGGTCCATTGGCGGCGTTGGTCGCTGGTGCGGACGCAGTCGGTTCGTCGACACCCGTCGTGCTGCTCGCGTGCGACCTGCCCTTCGTCGAGGCGCCGATGCTCCGCCTGCTCGCGCAGTGGCCGGGAACGGGGACCGTTGTTCCGGTCGTCGACGGACGCCGGCAGTATGCGTGTGCCCGGTACGGACCCAACGCGATCGAACGGGCGCGGCGTGCGCTCGCGGCCGGCGACCATGCGTTGCGCGCAGCCGCGACCGGCGCCGGCGACGAGCTGTCCGAGGAGCAATGGCGGGCCGTCGCACCGGCCGGCTCGCTCGAGGATGTCGACACCCGGGCCGACCTCGATCGTCTCGGTCTCTCCTAGCATCGATGCGTGCGGACGCAGAGAGGGCCCCGATGAAGCTGTCCGACGCGCCGGTGCGACGGCCGGTCACCGACGTGCAGGTGCTCGCGTTCGACGCCGACGGCACGCGCCGGCGGCCGGACCGCCTCGCGACCGAGGAACCAATGGAGATCCGGGTCGCCGCACCTCGGGGTGAGCCGGTCCCGTTCGCGCTGGCGATGCGTACGCCGGGAAGCGACTTCGAGCTCGCGGCGGGGCTCTGCCTGACCGAGGGGCTGATCTCCGGTCCCGACGACATCTCGAGCATCGCGTATTGCGTCGGACCGAACCGCGAGCAGATGTTCAACGTGGTCACCGTGCGTCTGCGCATAGCGATTCCCGCCGACGTGCGCGAGCGGCGCTATCTCTCGAACTCGTCGTGCGGCATCTGCGGCAAGGCCGCGCTCGACGAGATCGAGGTGCGGTGCGCGCCCGTCGGTCCCGGACCGACGATCGGCGCAACGGTGCTCGGCACGCTGTCGGATCAGCTCGCGCACCACCAGCGGGTCTTCGACCAGACGGGTGGATTGCACGCGGCCGCACGCTTCTCGGCGGACGGTGTGCTGCAGGCGACTCGAGAAGACGTCGGTCGTCACAACGCGCTCGACAAGCTGATCGGGAACGCGCTGCTCGAGCGCGGGCTGCCGTTGTCGAACGACGTGCTCCTCGTTTCGGGCCGGCTCTCGTTCGAGCTCGTGCAGAAGGCGGCCGCGGCCGGGATCCCGATCTTGTGCGCGGTCTCGGCTCCGTCGAGCCTCGCGGTTGGCGCGGCCGAGGAGCTCGGTCAGACGGTCGTCGCGTTCCTGCGCGACGGGCGGTTCAACGTGTACTCGCGGCCCGAGCGCATCGACGTGAACGCGTGACCCGATGAAGCTGACGTTGCCGTGGAGGCGGCGCCCACGCGGCGCCGATCTCATTCACAGCCCACGCGGGCTTCGGCGCGATCTCTGGGTCGGCTGGAGGCCGAACGGGATCGGCCAACAAAAGCCCAATCACTACGGTGCGATCGCGCACACGCTCTGGGACAACCGCAAGGAGCTGCCGTACGCGCTGCGGATCCTCCGCAAAGGAGTGTGTGACGGCTGTGCGTTGGGGGTGGCCGGTTTCCACGACTGGACGATCAGTGGCGTGCACCTCTGCACGACCCGACTCGACCTGTTGAAGGTGAACACCGCGCACGCGATCGAGGAGCATCACTTCGCCGACGTCGCCGCCCTTTCCCGCATGAAGGGCCGCGAGCTGCGCGAGCTCGGGCGGCTCGCGCACCCGATGGTGCGGCGACCCGGCGACCGCGGCTTCACCCGGGTTTCGTGGGACGAAGCCCTCGACGTGATCGCAGACGGGATCCGGGCGACGACACCGGATCGCATCGGTCTCTATATGACTGCGCGCGGCATCACGAACGAGGTGTACTACGCGGCACAGAAGGCGGCGCGGTTCATCGGGACGAACAACGTCGACAACGCGGCGCGCGTCTGTCACGCACCGTCGACGTCGGCGCTCAAGGAGTCGATCGGTGTCGCCGCGACCACGTGCTCGTACCGCGATGTCATCGAGAGCGACCTCATCGTGCTGTTCGGCGCCGACGTCGCCAACGCGCAACCGGTCTTCATGAAGTACCTCTATCTCGCGAAGAAGCGAGGCGCGCGGATCGCGGTCGTGAATCCGTTTCGGGAGCCGGGGCTCGAGCGTTACTGGGTGCCGTCGAACGTCGAGAGCGCCGTGTTCGGCACCAAGATCGCGGACGAGTTCTTTCCCATCCACACCGGCGGCGACGTCGCGTTCATCAACGGCGTGATGAAGGAGCTGCTGGCGACGGGCGGCATCGACCGCGATTTCGTGAACGCTCACACAGACGGGTTCGACGCGCTGCTCGCCGAGCTCGAGGTCGAGTCGTACGACGATCTCGAAGAAGGATCGGGCTCGACCCGGGCCGACATGGCGCGTTTCGCGCGCATGTACGAGTCGGCGAGTTGCGCGGTGCTCGTGTGGTCGATGGGCGTGACCCAGCACGTCTCCGGCGTCGACAACGTGCACGCGATCGTCAACCTCGGGCTCGCGCGGGGGAACATCGGCCGCCCGGGGGCGGGCCTGATGCCGATCCGCGGGCATTCCGGCGTGCAGGGCGGCGCGGAGATGGGCTGCTACGCGACCGCGTTCCCAGGTGGTCTCGCCATCAACGAGGGCACTGCGAGCGATCTTGGCGAGCAATGGGGCTTCGACGTTCCGACGGCGCCCGGTCTGACTGCGGGCGACATGGTCGACGCGGCCCGCCTCGGTGAGCTCGACGTGCTCTGGTCGAGCGGCGGGAACTTCCTCGACGTGCTCCCGGCGCCCGATTTCACCCGGCACGCGTTGTCGCGCGCGCCGATGCGCATCCACCAGGACATCGTCATGTCGCACCAGATGCTGGTCGACCCGGGCGAGGTGGTCGTTCTGCTTCCGGCCGCGACCCGTTACGAGCAGGTCGGTGGGGGGACCTCGACCACGACCGAACGCCGGGTCGCGTTCAGTCCCGAGGTGCCCGGACCGCGCGTCGGCGAGGCCCGCAGCGAATGGCAGATCTTCGGCGACATCGCACGCCGGGTCCGGCCCGACGACGCCGAGCTGTTCGGATGCGAGTCGGCCGATGCGATCCGGGCCGAGATCGCGCGCGTCGTGCCTGCATACGCAGGCATCGAGAACCTGCACCGGACAGGTGACCAGATCCAGGTGGGCGGCGCCCGCTTGTGCGAAGGTGGCGTGTTCCCGACGCCCGACGGTCGTGGACACTTTGAGGTCGTGAAGCCGTCACGCGTCGATGTGCCGGCCGGCCACTTCATGTTGTCGACCCGGCGCGGAAAGCAGTTCAACTCCATGGTGTGGAACGAGACCGATCCGCTCACCGGCGCCGGACGCGACGCGTTGTTCCTCGCGCCGTCCGACGCGTCGATGCTGGGTGTCGACGACGGCGCCGCGGTGCTCGTACGCTCCGCGCACGGCGAGATGCGGGCCCACGTGCACATCGCGCCGATGCGGCCCGGCAACGTCCAGGCGTTCTTCCCCGAGTCGAATCCCTTGTTGCCGGCGACGCGACGCGACCCGATCTCGGGTGTACCCGACTACAACGCGGTCGTCGAGGTCGTGCCGGTCGGATGACGTCTCCCGAAGCGTTGCTCGAACTGTTCGCCGACGTCGGAGTCGCGGTGCGCCGCGCGGTCGAGGCGATCCCGGCTGCGTCCTTGCGCGATCGCACTGACCGCGCGGGTCAGTATGCGCTCGATCTGGTGGCCGACGCCGAGGCGTGCCGGATCCTCGAGCAGGCGTCGCTACGCATCGTGAGCGAGGAGTCAGGCGTGCACGAATGCCCGGGCGCGAATGTCACGGTGGTGCTCGACCCGGTCGACGGCTCCACGAACTGCTCGCGCCGGATCCCGTACTGGGCGATGTCGATCTGCGCGCTCGATGCCGACGGCGCACTCGCCGGACTCGTGGTGAACCAGGTCTCGGGTGTGAGCGTCACCGCAATCCGCGGCGGAGGTGCATACCGCGACGGTGTGCCGGTCCGCGCGTCGGCGGTGAGGCGGGTCGAGGACTCGATGGTGTATCTCACGGGATCACCGGGCACGCTCCTGCCGTGGAAGCAGTTCCGTTCGCTGGGTTCGGTCGCGCTCGGTCTGTGCGAGGTCGCGATCGGCAGCCTCGACGGGATGCTCGACGCGGGCGGATTCCACGCGCCGTGGGATTATCTCGCGGGTTACCTCGCGTGCATCGAAGCGGGCGCGGTCGTGCGCGATGCGCAGGGTCGCGACATCGTCACCGACGAGATCGACGCGCGCCGGCAGTTGATCGCGGCCGGCACGACCGAACTGGCCGACACACTTGCAGGGGGACTCGTATGAGCGCGCTCGACTACCGGGCGTTGCTCGACGTGGCGGACCGCGCCGCGCGCGCGGGCGGCGAGATCGTCCGCAACTATTTCGGTCGGCTCGAGGATGTCCGGGAGAAGTCACCCGGCGACTGGGTGAGCGAAGCCGACGTCGCGAGCGAGCAGGCAATCCGCGAGCTGTTGATCCGCGAGTCGGGCCTGCCCGTGTACGGCGAAGAGGCCGGGGGCGAGGAGTTCGACACCGGGTGGCTCGTCGACCCGCTCGACGGCACCTCGAACTTCCTGCACGGTTTCGACGCGGTCGGCGTCTCGGTGGGGATGATCGCCGACGGCGAACCCGTCGTCGGCGTCGTGCACGCCCCGTTGCTGAATCGCACGTATTACGGCGCGCAGGGCGTCGGTGCGTTCCGAGACGACAAGCCAATGCACGTAAGCAACCGCCCGGGCGAGAAAGCGATCGTGTCGACCGGGTTCCCGTTCCGGCACAAGGACCTGCTGCCCCGCTACGAGCACGCCCTTGCGGCGGCGCTGCGGGGATTCGAGGATCTCCGCCGGGTCGGCGCCGCCAGCCTGGACCTGTGCTGGACGGGCGAAGGGGTGTTCGACGGGTTCTTCGAGCTGCGGCTCGGGCCCTGGGACGTGGCCGCGGGCGGGGTCATCGTCCGGGAGGCCGGAGGGGTCGTCAGTGACTGGGCCGGCAACGACCGGGCCTGGCTCCTGTCGGGGAACATCCTGGCCGGGCCGCCCGCCGTGCATGCCGAACTGCTGCGGATCGCCGCCGCGAGCCGGGGCGAATAGCCCTCCCGAACCGACGGATCCACCCGATCGAACACGAGGTCGACAAAAATCATTTGACGGACCTTTCGGTTCATGGTCGGATGAACGCTCGAAAGTTGCACGCAGCAAAAGGCACCAGCATGACCACCCGCACCTATGCAATCCAGGCCAATGCCAAGGCGGGGAACGCGCGCGTGCGTGCCTTCCAGCCGTGCATGGCCTCGGCCGTATTTGCCTCGTGGTCGGAGCACTCGCTCGGTACGGCTACGAAGCATGGCCGGTCCCGACGCCCTGAGGTGTCCCATCCGTAGCAGCCGCTACCAGGGAGCAACCACGAGGCCGTCGGGGCAACCCGGCGGCCTTTCTCTTTGTCCGGAGCCATTCGCCGCATCGCCCGATGACCCGCCGCCCAATGACCGGGAGCAGGCCACATGAATCGAACCCGCACCGCAACCACTTCAACGCCCAGCCACCGAACCGCAGTTGCCCGAAGAGACGACGAACACACGTAACGACGAGATAACGGGGAGTGATCGGCGATGTTCGCCATCCAGCCTTTCCAGACCGAAGAGATCAACCGAGAACCAAACTGGCAGGAGCTCGCGCGCTGTAACGACGGCACCGGCGCGATGATCGAGCTGTTCTTCTCCGAGCAGCTCGACGACATCGCCGCGGCCAAGGCGTTCTGCCTCGAGTGCCCCGTGAAGGACACGTGCCTCGAGATGGCGCGGGAGCGGCGCGAGCCGTGGGGTGTCTGGGGTGGCGAGCTGTTCGTGAACGGCAAGATCGTTGCCCAGAAGCGCAAGCGCGGACGTCCCCGCAAGATCCGACCTGAAGAGGTCGAGGTCCCGCAGGCACAATCCGCTTAGAGCGGTGCCGTGAACGTGGGCCGGGACAACGAGACGTGGACGGAATCCCCCCGCCGTCCACCGATGCGAGTCCCGGCCTGCGAAGCGGCCCAACCGTCACGACGTCGGGCGACGGCTATACCGTTCGGGTTGTGACGAGCGACGTCGGTGTCGATCTCGACGCGCTGCGGCAATGGATGGATGTCGAGGCGCTCGGCACCGGGCCGCTCCGCTCGGTGGAACTGCTCGTTGGCGGTACGCAGAACATTCTCGTGCGCTTCCGGCGCGGTGAGCGTGAGTTCGTGTTGCGGCACCCGCCCGCGCACAAACGCAAGAACAGCGACGAGACAATGCGGCGTGAGGCGCGGGTTTTGGCCGCGCTCGCCGACACCGACGTCCCGCACCCCGGTTTGATTGCGGCCTGTCCCGACGTCGCTGTGCTCGGTTCCGCGTTCTACCTGATGGAGCCGATCGACGGCTTCAATCCGTCGGGCGGATTTCCCGAGCCCTACCGGTCCGATCCCGAGCGCCAGCACCGCATGGGGCTTTCGATGGCCGACGCGATCGCGGCGCTGGGGCGGCTCGATTACCGGGCGATCGGACTCGGCGACTTCGGCCACCCGGATGGCTTTCTCGAACGCCAGGTCGAACGCTGGCGGTCGCATCTGGCGTCGTACGGCGCGATGGAGGGCTACGCCGGACCTGATCTTCCCGGAGTCGAGGATGTTGCGGCCTGGCTCGACGCGCGGCGCCCGGACTCATGGACACCCGGGCTGATCCACGGCGACTTCCACCTGGCCAACGTGCTCGCGCACCCGACCGAGGGCCGGATCGCGGCAGTCGTCGACTGGGAGTTGGCCACGATCGGCGATCCGCTGCTCGATCTCGGCCACGTGTTGTGCACGTGGCCGGCAGCCGAGGCGCCCGCTGCTTCGGCGGTGGTCGGGGCCGGGACTGCGGGTCTTCCTACCCGTGCGGAGTTGATCGAGCGCTACGCCGCGGGCAGTACGCGCGGGGTCGACGACGCCGACTGGTACGAGGTGCTCGCGTGCTATCGCCTCGGAATCATCCTCGAAGGCACGAACGCGCGAGCCCAGTCGGGTCTCGCGTCCAAGGAAATCGGCGACGTGCTGCACGCGACGGCTGTCGCGCTCTTCGAGCGCGCGGGCGGACTGATGGCATGAGCGTCACCCGATGAGCGAGGACCAACCGACGCTGCTGGTGTCGGCCTGTCTCCTCGTCGTGCAGTGCAATCACGAAGGCGGACACTCGCGGCGAGCCGCGGTCGAAGCGCTGGCGACCACGCACCGCCTGATCCCGATCTGCCCGGAAGCGTGCGGTGGATTGTCGACGCCGCGGCCGGCCGCGGAGCGCGTGGCTGATCGTGTGCTGAATGTGGCTGGCGACGACGTCACCGACGCGTACGTGCGCGGCGCCGCGGCCGCCGTGGACGTTGCTCACGCGACAGGCGCGCGCCGAGCGGTGTTGAAGGCGCGCAGCCCGTCTTGCGGAAGTTCCGAGGTCTACGACGGGACGTTTTCGGCAAGCTTGCGGCCGGGATCCGGAGTGACGGCCGACGCGTTGCGCGAGGCCGGGATCGAAGTGCTGTCGGAGGAGGATCTCGCGCCTCCGTCGTGACGGGGCCGGACTTCGTGCGCGCCGAAGGAGGCCGGGAGGACCGTCCCGTCGGAGTGGCGGCGGAGGTGGAGGCGATCGTCCTTGTCTACGGCCGCGATCGCGAATCCGGTCGTCCAGTGGGGCTCGAAGCGGGTGAGAACCTCGACCTCGGTCCCCGGCGCCGGGGGCCCGACGGTGCCTACGTCGTCAATCGTCATCGGCTTCTTATCGACGGGCGGCGAGGCAGATCGAGGTGATTCGTTCCGACGGAATCGTTGAGCAAACAGCGAACACCGCAGGCCGAGCAGTCGGCCTCTCAGTCAAGCGGCGTCTCAGCGCCGAGGTGTCGCCTCGGTGAACGCGAAGCTAAGTCACGCGCGTGGCGGAACAGCGCGTGCGGGCGCACGGGTTGATACACGAGCGCGTGTCGTGGGTCGCGCGGTCGGATCCCGACCGCCTTGCGGTTTCCGACCAGACCTGTGTGCTCGACTACGCAACGCTCGATGCGCGTTCGACCGATCTCGCCGGTCGTTTGAGTGCTCTCGGTGTGGGGCCGGGTGTACGCGTCGGTCTTTGTCACGAGCGGTCTGCAGTTAGCGTGATCGGCGCGCTGGCTGTGCTCAAAGCCGTTGGGGATACGTCGGATTCGACCCCATTTATCCGGACACTCGACTCGCGTTCATGCTCAATGACGCCGCGGTCGCCGTGCTACTCACAGATCGTTCGACGCCGCCGCGGATCGTTGCTGGCGAGCCCGGCGTTGGACGCCTCGGTCTGGGAGCTGTGGCCCGCGCTGAGCGTCGGCGCGGGCCTCTACGTCGCCGATACGAAGACGGCGGCAGTACCCGAGCGTCTGCGCGACTGGCGGCGGCCACCGGCGTCACCGTGTCATTCGTACCCACTCCGCTCGCCGAGGGCCTGTTCGATCTCGAGTGGCCGGCCGGCGGCGCGCTCCGGCTCATGCTGACGGGTGGCGACGTGCTCCATCGCCGTCCGGCCGCGGCGCACCGTTCGTCGTGGTGAACAACTACGGCGTCGCGGAAGAGAGACTTCCGCGCTCGTTGCTCCGCGTCGAGGTCCGGGCTGAGGTCGACGAGCCAGATCTCGACGTGGGCGGCAGGCAAGCGCCGCCAGGATGGCACGGGCGGCCGGAGCACACGAAAGCGGAGGCCGATCCGGCCGCCTCCCCTACGATGACGAGGTTCCCGATGTCACTCGGGCGTTTAGCTCAGTCGGTAGAGCACCTGCCTTACAAGCAGGGGGTCGGCGGTTCGAGCCCGCCAGCGCCCACCACGAAAGTCCTGGTCAGCCGTATTTTCTGGTGCCGCGAGACCGTCCGCTACGTCGCTCGTGCCATCCGCGTGCCATATCCGTGCCACAACGGCAGCGTACGTCAGCGGATGTCGGCCGACGCGTGCGAACGAAGTGCGGCAACGCTGACCGCTTGGTGACGCAATCGCGACGGTCAGAGTTCGATTCCGAGGCCTTGTTCGAGGGTGCGACGCTTGTGTGGGTTTCGGTGGTCGTCGAGCTGGCGCGCTGCTTGTTTGCGGTGATCGTTGGCGTGTTGCGACTGGATGTGTTGCGAGCGTACGCGGGGCTGGGACCGAGCGCGCGTTCGGGGTCGGTGGGGTCTGCCGCGGGTTTGGTTGACTCTTTGGGTTGCGAGTTTTAGGCGGCGGGTCGGGAGCTCTTCAGGATCTCATATTCGACGGGCGTGAGTCTTCCCAGGGCGCGTTGTCGGCGTCGACGGTGATAGGTCCGTTCGATCCAGATGATGATCGCGAGGCGGAGCTCGTCACGCGTCTTCCAACGTTGGCGGTCGAGGACATTCTTCTGCAACAGCGAGAAGAACGATTCCATCGCAGCGTTGTCGCCACAGGCGCCGACCCGACCCATCGAGCCAGCCAGACCATGCACGCGCAGCACCCGAGTGAAGGCATGCGAGCGGAACTGACCGCCCCTGTCCGAATGAACCCTCGTCCCGTTGGGATCTCGCAACGCGATCGCGTTTCGGAGTGCGCTGACCGCGAGACGGGCGAGCATCCGATCACCGATCGAGTAGCCAACGATCCGGTTCGAGCACACGTCTTTGATCGCGCACAGGTAAAGCTTGCCTTCATCGGTCGGATGTTCGGTGATGTCGGTGAGCCACAACATGTTCAACTCGCTGGCGGAGAAATGGCGTTGCACGAGATCGTCATGCACCGGCGGGCCAGCTTTGTGACGCAGTCCACGCCGCTTCGCGAACACCGACCAGATCTGCTGTTGCTAGCAGAGTCGCCAGACCCGCCGTTCACCAGCATCGATGCCGGACCGGGCGAGTTCGTCGGCGACGAACCGGTAACCGAACGCCGGATCATCATGATGAATGTCGAGCGCCCGGTTGATCAGATGCGCGTCGTTCCACGCACGATCGGTCACCGGGTCGCGTTTCCACTTATAGAACGCCTGCGTCGAGAATCCGAGCACCCGACACGTCACCGTGACCGGGATCCCATCCCGGGCCAGTTCGATAACGAGCGGGTACATCATTTTGGGAGGGCCTCCCGAGCGAAGAACGCCGCCGCGCGCCGCAAGATCTCGTTCTCCTGCTCGAGGATGCGGTTCCGTTTCCGCAACTCGCGTAACTCCGCGTTCTCGCCGGCAGGGGTGCCCGGCCGGACACCGTCCTCGACGTCGGCGAGCTTCAACCAACGGTGCAGACACGCTTCGGAGATCCCGAAATCCTTCGCGATCTGGGCGATCGGCGCCTCGTGCTTACGGGCCACCGCGACAACGTCACGACGGAACTCCTCGGGGAATG
>JBEPUZ010000083.1:0-16809 GCA_041691275.1 Actinomycetota bacterium
TGCTCGCCGACGAGATCAACCGCGCGCCCGCGAAGGTGCAGTCGGCGCTGCTCGAGGTGATGGCCGAACGCCACGTCTCGATCGCAGGTCAGACCAAGAAGGTGCCGAACCCGTTCCTCGTCCTGGCGACGCAGAACCCGATCGAGTCCGAAGGCGTGTACGCGCTCCCGGAAGCGCAACGCGACCGATTCCTGATGCAGATCGTCGTCGGGCAACCGTCGTACGTCGAGGAGCTCGAGATCGCCCGCCGGATGGGTGTGCGTCCGCCCGAAGCCAAGCAGATGTTGTCGATCGAGCAACTCGTCGAGCTGCAAAGCGCGGTCGACGACATCTTCGTGCACCACGCCGTGCAGGACTACGCGGTCCGGCTCGTCATGGCGACGCGTGACCCGGTCGGTTGGCGCGTTCCGGAGATCGCTGCGCATGTCGGGCTGGGCGCGAGCCCTCGTGCGACGTTGGGTCTGCTTTCGGCCGGGCGCGCGCTCGCGCTGCTACGCGGCCGCCGCTTCCTCGTTCCGCAGGATGTCGCCGACGTTGCGCCCGAGATCCTGCGCCATCGCCTGATCCTCACGTACGACGCGCTGGCCGAAGGTGTCACGACCGACGACGTCATCGCGCGCGTCCTCGCGACGATGCCGGTGCCGCAGGTGACGCCTCGGCAGGAGAGCGGTCTCCAGGCAACCGCATGACGGACGGCACCGTTCGCGGCGAAGGTGTCGCGCCGGTCGCCCGCAAGGCGGCCGAGCTGCGACGGCTGGAGCTGCTCGTGACCCGCCGCCTCGACGGACTGCTGCGGGGTGAGTTCCTGGGCCGCCAATCGGGCCCGGGGTCGGAGGTCGCAGGGGCGCGTGCGTACGAGGCCGGCGACGACTCCCGCTGGATCGACTGGAACCTCACCGCCCGCTCGATCGCGCCGCAGGTGCGCACGACCGAAGCTGACCGCGAGCTGCAGACGTGGACCGTCGTCGACCGTTCCGCGAGCATGAACTTCGGTACCGCCGAGCGGGAGAAGTCGGAGGTCGCGTTCGCGGCGGCCGCCGCCTTCGGTTTCCTCACGGCTCGGCACGGCAACCGCTTCGGACTCTTCGTCGCGGGCGGCGACCGCGTGGTGCGCCTCGGTCCCACGTCGACCCGACCCGAGCTGCTCGCCACGCTCTCGAAGCTCTACGACATTCCCCGCCGCACCCAGCGAGCCGAGGGCGAAGCCGACCTCGCGTCGGCGCTGCAGACGCTCGAACGGTCGCGTCCGCGCCGCGGCCAGGTCATCGTGATCTCCGATTTCCTCGACGACAACGACTGGCGGCCGGCGGTCGCGCGCCTCGCGCAGACGCAACAGATGCTGTGTGTGCAGGTCGTCGATCCGCGAGAGTTGGTGCTCCCGGCCGCAGGGATGCTGACGCTGGTCGACACCGAGTCGGGTCGCAATCTCCACGTGCAATCAAACTCGGCGGTGCTGCGAGCGCGCTACGCCGACGCCGCGCAGGAACGCCACGCTCGTATCGCCCGCCAGATCCGTGACGCCGGAGCCGAGCACCTCGTGCTGTTCACCGACTCCGACTGGCTGATCGAGATCGTCCGCTTCGTGGCGGCCCGCCGAACCCTGCGCCGGCACACGTCGTTGTCGCAACGGGCGCGCGCCGGGGCGACCGTTTTGAGGAGTGTTCCGTGAGCTTCGAAGAACCGTGGCGACTGTTGCTGCTGATCGCCCCGATGGTCTTGCTGGTCGGTTACGTGATCGTGCAGCGCGCCCGGCGCAAGTACGCGCTGCGCTTCACCAGCGTCGACCTCCTCGCATCCGTCGCGCCGAAACGACCGGGCTGGCAACGGCACGTCTCCGCAGTGCTCATGGTCGCGGCGGTCGCAGCGTTGGCGCTCGGGTTCGCTCGACCGACCGGCATCAAGAAAGTCGCGCGCCAGAGGGGAACGATCATGTTGGTGATCGACACCTCCGGGTCGATGGCTGCAACCGACGTCGCGCCCAGCCGGCTCGTCGCCGCGCAGACCGCCGCACGCCAGTTCATCGACGGGCTGCCGTCGGGGCTCAAGATCGGGCTCATGTCGTTCGACACACAGGCGCGCGTCCTGGCGTCACCGACCTCCGACCACGCCCCGGTGCTCGCGGCCGTCAATGCACTGACGATCGGTGGCGGCACCGCGACGGGAGTCGCGATCAACAGCGCGCTCAGCACGATCGGTGCGTTGCCGCCCGGTTCCGACGGGCAGAAGGCGCCGGCCGCCATCGTCCTCATGAGTGACGGCGCGCCGACGATCGGCGACGGCACGCAGTCGCCTGCGGCCACGGCGGAGCAGGCGACGGCTGCGGCCAAGACCGCGCAGGTCCCGATCGACACGATCGCGTTCGGCACCGCGTCGGGCTCGGTCACCATCCAGGGCGAGACGGTTCCGGTGCCCTCGGATCCGGAGACGATGAAGGCGATCGCGGCGGGGAGCGGCGGCAAGTCGTTCACGGCAACCAGCGGCAAGGAGCTGAACTCGGTCTACGCTCAGATCCGCAAGGTCGTCGGTTTCGACTCGGTCAAGACCGACCTGACCGAATGGTTCACCGGGCTCGGGCTCCTGCTCACGATCCTGACCGCGGGCGCCGCGCTGTGGTGGACTCAACGGATCCCATGAGTGCCACGCCACCGTCCGGCACCGAAAAGCCCTTCACGCTCGCTTTCGTCGGATACACCACGCCGGACCTGGCCGACGCGGCCGCGGCGTACGAGGACGCGGTGCTCCCACTCGTGCTCGAGCACGGGGGACACGTCGTGTATCGCGGCCGCCGGGCACAAGGCCAGGACGCGGACATGCCGTTCGAGGTGCACCTCTTGTGGTTCCCGGGCCCGAGCGCGTTCCACGCGTACATCGACGACCCGAGACGCGCGGAGCTGATCACGAAGTTCGGCGAGGTCTTCACCTCGAAGCACGTCGTCGAGATCGAGACGATCTCGGGTCTGCTCAGCGCGTGACGAAGTCGTCGAGGTCGGGCTCGCGCGTCCACGCCCAGTAGTCGACGAGTCGCCACGGGCTCAGCACGTGGATCCGGCCCTGCCGATTCTTGAACCACGAGTGTTGGATCGACGGATGCGACCACACGAGCCCGTCGAGCTCGCGCTGGGTCCGTTCGTAGTACGCGTCGTGCACGTCGAGTCGGGGCTCCATCGACTTCTCGCCGCGCTCGACGAGCGCCTTGATGCAGCCGGTGATGTAGCGGATCTGACATTCGGAGTGAAAGATCAGGCTGCCGCCGTGCGCGAGGTTGGTGCCGGGCCCGTACATGCAGAACAGGTTCGGGAAGTTCGGCACGGTGATGCCGAGGTACGCCGCCGGCTCGTCACCCCACTGCTCTGCGAGCTTCACGCCGTCGCGGCCGACGATGTCCATCGGCCAGAGGAACTTGTTGGCCTGGAAGCCGGTCGCGAACACGATGATGTCGACGTCGAAGCGCGCGCCCGACGCGGTGACGATGCCGTGCGCGTCGATGTGGTCGATCCCTTCGCGCACGAGTTCGACGTTGGGTCGTTTCAGTGCGTGCAACCAGCTGCCGTTGTCCTGCAGCGTGCGCTTTCCCGTCGCGGGGTAGTCGGGGATCACCTTTGCGAGCAGCTCCGGATCGTCGCCGACCTGCTCGCTGATCCACGCGGTGAAGATCTCGCGCGTGATGTCGTTGGTCGCGCTGACGGCGCGATCCTGGTGCGGCCACTCGGGATCGACGCGTGCCGCGGCGAGGCCGCCGTCGCAGCCGGGCCAGAACAACAAGAAGCGGTACCAACGCCCGTAGAACGGTAGGTGCCGCAAGGCCCATTGCACTCCCGGCCCGACCGGCTCGTGATAGTTCGGATTCGGAAACATCCACTGCGCGGTGCGCTGGAACACGGTGAGCTCGGCGACGTCGCCCGCGATCGTCGGCACGATCTGGAACCCACTGGCACCCGCGCCGATCACCGCCACCCGCTTGCCTCGGTAGTCGACGGAGTGGTCCCAGCGTGACGAATGGAACGACGCGCCGGTGAAGTCGTCGCGGCCCGGGATATCGGGCAGGCTCGGACGGTTGAGCTGACCGACTGCGGAGATGACGGTCCGGGCTCGGAGCGTCTCGGTCTCTCCCGCTGCCGTTCGCACAACGATCGCCCACAGTCCGGCCTCGTCGTCCCACGTCGCGGAGACGACTTCGGTGCTCCAGCGGATGTCCGGCTCGATCCGGTGACGCACCATCACCGCCGCGAAGTACGACTGGATCTCGGGCTGCTTGGCGAAGTACTCGGTCCAGTGATCGCTGGGCTCGAACGAGTAGCAGTAGAAGTGGTTGCCGACGTCGACCCGGCATCCTGGATACGAATTCTCGAACCACGTACCGCCGACGTCGGCGTTCTTCTCGATGATCGTGAACGGGATACCGGCTTCACGCAGCCGGATGCCTGCGAGCAGCCCCGACTGCCCGCATCCGATCACGACGACCGGGAATGCGGCGAGCGCGTCGGCGTCGGCCTCGATGTCGACGCGCCTCGGGTCGGCGCCGTCGAGCTCCATCTCCTCGAGCATCATCGGCACGTACTCGTCGGGCACGTCTTCGCAGACGAGCCAGCTCATCATCTCCCGGACGAGATCGGGACCGGGGGGTGGAGGGAGTTGGCAGCCGCCGTCGCGGTACGCGCGGATCACGTCGAGCGCAAGCCGTCGCACCTCGGCCTTGTCCGGCTCCGACATGTAGCCCTGGACCTCGTTGAGGAAGAGGCCCTGGGGCCGCAGCGCGCCCCGGATGAGGCTCGGGTCGCCGGTCATGTGGACCAGCGACAGCATCAGCGTAGGGATGCTCAGATCGGCCAACGCGGCCGCGATCGCATCGTCGTCTTCGGTGATCGGCGCACCGGCGTGAGGATTTACCGGCGGATGCAACGGACCCATTGCGGCTTTCCTAGCAGAGGCGGGCGCCTGCCGGAGAAGTACGTACTTTGCCCACTTCGGACCGCTCCGCCCCCGGTATCTCCGGGCGTGGACGTCCGTACCCGGGCCACCTCC
Source organism: Actinomycetota bacterium (assembly GCA_041691275.1). GTDB lineage: Bacteria > Actinomycetota > Acidimicrobiia > IMCC26256 > PALSA-610 > PALSA-610. The sequence goes on from JBEPUZ010000083.1 coordinate 5,023, forward strand.
CGTCAGTAGTCGCCACGCACGGCGACGAGATTTGTGGCTGATGTGGGAAGAAGTGTCTTGTGGGGTAACTGTAAATGATTACTCTCCCCTCAGGCGGAGCATGTCCAGCGGCGAAACTCGAGGTATGCCGTGCGTCGACCCTTCATCCGAGCCGCCACGATGGTTGCTGCTGCCGCCATCGTCGTAAGCGCGCTCCCGACTGCGTCTGCGGCCGAGACCTCGCACTCGGTCGCCGCCCTCGACTCGACCGGGGGCGTCCGGATCGCTCGGGATATCAGCTTCCCGCAGTGCATCGGCAGCCTTCCGAGGGCCACGAGTGGCTCGGCAGGGGTGCTCGGCGTGAACAGCGGCGCCGCCTTTTCCACCAATCCCTGCCTCGTCCGCCAACTCGACTGGGCGAAGCGGCTCTCGTCGCCGCCCGCGTTCTATGCGAACACCGGGAATCCCGGTCCCGCGCTCGCCAAGCACTGGCCGATCGGACAGACGAGCCCCAAGGTGTGCCGGGCGTCCGAGCCGAACTCGCTCGGTTGCTCGTTCGACTACGGATGGAACGCAGGGAAGCACGCGTTCGCGACGGCGGCGAACGCGGCCCGGCAACTCCATCACGTCGGACTCGACGAGGCGCGCCGCCGCGCCGCCAACGTGGAGTGGTGGCTCGACGTCGAGACGATGAACAGCTGGCTCACGGTGGACGGCGCGCCGAACCGAGCGGCGCAACAACGTGACACCGCCGCCCTCGTCGGAGAGGTCGACGCACTCCTGTTCGCCGGGGTCCTCCGCGTTGGGATGTACTCGACGCCGTATCAGTGGGATTTCATCACCGGTGGGGCGACGGTCACCGCCGGCCAGTTCGGCCGCACCGCGCAATGGCTGGCGGGCTACGAATCGAAGGCCGCCGCGATCGCCGGCTGCGGCGATGCCGTATTCATGCCCGGGTCCGTGCGCATGACCCAGTACCTTGCATCAGACGGCTTCGACGCGGACGTCCTCTGCGCCGCCGTCACGGGCGGAACCGCGATTCCGTGACGCGGCGGTGACGGCCTGAAGCAACTATCGCCAGGTGAGCAGCCCGGCCGTCGGTCAGCATCCGTCGGAGCCGGGCCTCCCCGGTTCCGAGGTCAGCGTGTTGGTCGTCGACGGCGACGAGGACGAGCGGCTCTCGCTGCGCTCGATCCTGGCCCCACTCGGTCACGCGATCGTCGAAGCCACGTCCGGAGCCGATGCCCGCCGGTGCATCGCCCGACAGGAGTTCGCGGTGATCCTCCTCGACGTGCGGCCGTCGACGCTCGGTGGTCTCGAGGCAGCCGCGTTCATCCGGTCGCGCCCGGAATCGGACCTGACGCCGATCATCTTTCTGACCGACATCGATCGGTCAGAGCGGGAGATGACGCTCGGCTACGAGATGGGCGCGGTCGACTTCGTCGTTGCTCCGATCGTGCCGGCCGCCCTACGCAGCAAGGTCGCGCTCTTCGCCGACCTCTTCGCCAAGTCGGGGGAGCTACTGGAACAGACCCGACAGCTGCGAGAAGCGGCCGAGAACTCGACCGACGCGCTCGCGTTTCAACTCGAGATGCTCGACCGCATGGAGCAGCTGGGCCGCGCCCAGGGCGATTTCGTCGCCAAGATCTCCCACGAACTGCGCAGCCCGCTCACGAGCGTCATCGGTTACGTGGAGCTCTTGATCGACGGGGTCCCCGACGAGCCGAGCAACGAGCAGAACCGGATGTTGTCGATCATCGAACGCAACAGTCGTCGGCTGTTGGCCTTGATCGAGGACCTTCTCACCATGTCGCGGGTCGAGGCGGGTACGTTCGAGCTCAACGTCGGCCTTGTCGACCTCGGTGAGCTCATCCAGCAGGTGCGCGACACCGCGGAGCCGACGATGGCGCGAGCCAAGCTGGAGCTCGTCATCGACCTCGGCCCCGATCTGAGTCTCATGGGCGACCGCGATCAGCTCGAGCGCGCGCTGCTCAACCTGGTGTCGAACTCGGTGAAGTTCACGCCCGCGGGTGGGCGGATGGAGATCAGGACGCGAACCTTGGGCGAGGACATCGCGGTGTCGGTGCTCGACACCGGTTCCGGCATCCCGGTCGACGAACAGGAACATCTGTTCACGCGGTTCTTCCGGGCGAACCGGTCGAAGGAGCAACAGCTTCCGGGCACCGGGCTCGGGCTCTACATCGTGAAGCAGATCATCGAGCTGCACGGCGGAGTCGTGAAGGTCGACTCGTCACCCGCCGGGAGCACGTTCACGATGCTCCTGCCGATCTGCGGGCCGCCCGCCGATCCGCTCGCGCTCATACGTAGCCGCTGACGCTCTCGTCGCCGGCTCGCCGAACTTCAGCCGACCCGCCTGATGTGGTCGCCACTGCTGTGGGCACCGTCGCCGGTAAGGGTGAGGCTGCGCAGATGGGCGAGCCGTTTCGTCTGCTCGTTCGCAGCGGCTCGGCGTCGTCCGTCGGCCGGCGCGGCCAGGGCGGGGAGCTCGCGGACGCGACCGTCGGTGAGCTCGAGGCACGGAACCGCGACCAGATGCTTCGAGCGGCTCGGCACGATCCAGTGGTACTCGGTCCCGTCGGGAACGTTGGCCCGACGCTCGACGAGACGGACCGCGGCGACCTCCGCCCAGCGGTACCGGGACGTGAACCCGAGCCGACGGACCGTGACGCCCCGGATGTCGGCGTCGACGGTGGCGGTGAGGGCACCCAGCGCGGGGATCAGGGTGGCCAGGGCGGCGAGGCTCCCGAGGATCCCGGTCACGAGCAGGGCGACCGAGCTGCCGCGGAGTGCGACGAGCACGACACCGCCGACCGCGAAGAGCACCGAGCCCGCGGCAGTGAGCAACGCGATGCGCCAGCTCTCGGGGGTCGGATGGAGCTCCATGCTCTTGTATCGGCAACCCGGGGTGCTGCGCATGAGGACCAGTCCGGATCGGGGTCGGGCAATCCGGACACCGACCCCGGCGGTTAGCTTCGGTCGATGGACAACGTGAGCCTCGACCGCCTCTTCGACGTGCGCGACCGTGTCGTCATCGTCACCGGTGGGACGCGCGGCATCGGTCGGGCAATCGCCGAGGGATTCGTGTGCGGCGGCGCCAAGGTGGTCGTCGGCAGTCGCAAGGAAGAGGCGTGTCGGGAGACCGAGGCCCACCTCCGCGCGCTCGGTGCCGACACCGGCGGCGACGCGGTGGGAATGGTCGCCCACATGGGTGAACTCGACACCGCGACCGCGCTCGTGGCGCGATCGGTGGAGACGTTCGGTGGTGTCGACGTCGTCGTGAACAACGCCGCGAACGCGCTGACCCAGCCGCTGGGGGCGTTCACGGCCGAGGCCTGGCAGAAGTCGTTCGACGTCAACCTGCGCGGTCCCGTGTTTCTGATCCAGGCCGCATTGCCGTACCTCGAACGCAGTGAGCACGCCGCGATCGTGAACGTGATCTCGGCGGGCGCGTTCCTGTTCTCCGCGAACGTGGCGATGTACGCCGCCGCGAAGGCGGCCATGATGTCGTTCACCCGTTCGATGGCCGCCGACTTCGCGCCCCGCGGAATCCGGGTGAACGCGCTGGCGCCCGGCACCGTCGACACCGACATGGTGCGCGCCAACACCCCCGAAGCCCAGCGCTCGATGGCGAACGCGAGCTTCATGCGCCGCGCCGCGAGCCCCGACGAGATGGTCGGCCCCGTGCTCTACCTCGCGTCCGACGCTGCGAGCTTCATGACCGGCCAAGTCCTCCTCGTCGACGGAGGCCTCGTCCCGCATTGACTCCGACGCGGCGACGCGGCGTTGTCGGAGTTATCCGCGCCATGCACCGAAAACTCCGACAACTGTTGGTGGGGATATCCGCGCTATGTGCCGAAAACTCCGACAACAGGTGGTGGATTGCGCGTCGGTTACGGGGCGACGGACATGAGGTCGTCGAACCCGGAAGGCGCGTGCGCGCCGATGCAACCGTGCTCGAAGATGCCCCAACCTTCCTGGCCCTCGAACGTCGCCCGGGCGACGTGATCCCACAACGAGAACACGCCGCGCCCGGCGACAACCGGGTCCTTGTAGCTGTAGACCGAACCCTCGACCCAGTTCTCGCCCTTCCAGAGGCCGTGCGTCCAGTCGGGATCGGCGCCGTATCCGCAACCCACATTGAGCGAGATGCCGATCAGCGGCTCGATCTCCAGCATCGACTTCTTGCCCAGACGGTTCGTCAACTCGATCGACGCGCCCACGGGGTTGCGAGTGCCCGACTCGTAGCGGATCTCGGGCAGCGGCCATCCCAGCTGCTCCGGCGCGCGCCCGGATCTCTCGGGAAACACCCGTAGCGCGAAGTTGGTGTTCCGAAGTCCGTCACGATCCTCTTCGAGGATCACGTGTATCGCGAAGTCGTCGAAGCGCAGGGGGATCCAGCACCACCACATACCGGTGAAGTCGCTCGGGCGTCCTGCGGGCTCGGCCTCGCCGACGGGTCGGATGCCCCACGATCGGTCGCGGGTGGCGGTGTAGCGCTCCGGCGTGACCTGGATCGTGTCGCCCTCGACCCGCAGCTCGCCTTCGAAGGTCCCCACCCCCGCGAAGCGCGCTGCTTCGAGCAGGATGCGATCACCCTGGCGCCGCGTGTGCTGCGGTTCCGAGATCGGTCCGTACTCCGAGCGGTACACGAGGTCGAAGCCGATACCGTGCTCGTCGGCGTCGCAGATCAACCGCAGCTCGTGGAACGGCTTGATCACCTCGATGCGATACGGGCCGATCTGCTGGCTCATCTTGTCGTCCGGGCGCACTCCCGACGTGCGGATCGCCCACTGCTTGTCGCCCCGGCGCACCGTTGCGTACGCGTCCATCACACCGAGGTTCGGGTACACGCCCATGCCGGTGATGAAGTACGCGTCGGCCTCGTGGTCGACGCCTTGGTATATGCATCGGTCGTACACGTTGCGATCGCTGCTGGCGACGTAACGCATCGGAAGCGGCACCTGGTGGATCGGGTATTCGTCGAGCGGATCGAACTCGAGCACGAAGTTCCTAACTCTTGAAGTGTCGGTCGAGAACTGTGAGCGGCGCGCCTTCGCGCACGGCGCCCAGCCGGGCGCGGTTGGCGGCGATCGCGCCGGCATCCTCATTCTCGAGCGGGGGGAGTCCGAAGCCGCTGTACATCACGCGGCGCTCGCGTTCGACGGGCGGCTGCGCCATGTGCATCGTGCAGCTCAGGTGCATGGTGACGTCGCCCGTCTTGGTGGCGAGCGCCACCTCGGGGAGGTCGAGATCGGGCTGGCGGATTCCCGACCAGATGAGCGCGCGGTGCGAGCCGGCCAACGCCCAGAGCTGGCCCGACACGGAGTCGGCGCCGGACACCGAGATGCCGACCGTCAGCCCACAGCACTCGTACGAATGCCGACCGATTCCGCAATCCTTGTGCCACGGGATGTCGGAGATTCCCTCGGTGACGCCGATCGGCTTGAACAGCGCTTCGATGCGGTTGCTCGCGCGTTTGGTGCCGAACCGGTGCCCGGAACCTGCGAGCGCAGCCAGGTCGAGGAAGCGCTCGTCTTCGAGCAGCGCCCGTGCGCCGTCAGACTCGCGATCGAACCCCTGCATACGGACGAGCCGCGAATCGCCTGCCCCTGTCCGGGCCCACCACGAGCGACCGTCGCCCTCGGTGTACGCCGGCGCGGCGCGGTCCATGTCGGCCGAGATCGCGTCCATCTCGCCTTCGTCGAACAATCCGCCGATGTGTAGGTACCCCGCGGTCTCGAGGAATTGTTGCATCTCGGAGCGGTCGTCGTCGGGCCCGAAGGTTCGCGCAAGATCGAGCGGGCGTCCGTCGGCATCGTCGAGCGCAACCGAACCGGGCGTGTAGATGGGGGTGCCGTCGAGCGCGGCGCGCAACACGAGCCACCAGTCGAGGAGGTGACCGATCGTGCCCGCCTTCTGGTCGAGCGCGCCCGAGGCCCAGAGGCTCAGGAAGGTCTGTTGATCGTCGACGAGATCGCTGAGCTGCTCGCGGGGGAGCGCGACCCGCGCCTTTGCGTCCGCGCTGTCGCCGGAGACGATCGTGACGCGGTGCTCGCTCGCGCTGAGCGTCCAGACGTCGCCGTCGACCTCGACGGTCATTGGGCGCGGCCGGATGAACGCCAACGCGGGAACGATCGCGTCGGCGTGTTCGTCGATAAGCAAGGGGAGCTCGTCAGCGAAGAAGCGCGCGGGATCCACCTCGGTCCGGGGACCGTCCACCCGGCTCCGAATGTCGATCGTCACGGCACCACGCTAGGCCGTCGCACCGATCCGGAGCGACGCCGCCTTGTTGGCAGCGACGATCGCTTCCGCAGGCGGGATAGGGCCTCCCGGAGTACCAGGTTTGCAGAGCCCGACCTTGCCCGGGGCGGGCAGCGTCGGAGGATCGGCGAATGCGGGTGCTCCGACGAGATCGAGTGAGTCGAGGAGGTCGCTCGCGTTCGCGTCGCGATAGGTGAGGGCACCGAGATTCCACTTGGTCTCGATCAGCTTGAGGATCGAGGTGTGGTCGTGCACCTGGTGCGAGATGTAGTTGCGCTTGGCGAACGGAGAGACGATGACGGTCGGGACTCGAAAGCCGTAGCGGTCGTACGAGCCGACAATCGGTTTGTCGACGTCGATCCCGGGCGGGATGTTGTCGGGTTTGACCGCAGGCGGCGGCGGAACGTGGTCGTAGTAACCGCCGTGCTCGTCGTAGGTGTAGACGAGCACGGTATCGGCCCAGTTCGGGCTGTGCAGCACCGAGTTGACGACTCTGGCGACGAAGTTCTCGCCGTAGCTGATGTCGTCGTCGTTCTCCTCTGACTCCCCCGGATCGACGTCGAAGCGGGGATCGACGAAGCTCACCGCAGGCAGCTTGCCGGCGGCGGCGTCCGTGTGGAACTGGGCGATCGGGACAAGGTTCTTTCCGTAGGTGTTCGCGGTCTGCGCGATGACCGCGACTCCGGGGAGATCCGACGAGTAGTCGCGCCACGTGATGCCGTGCGCGTGCAGACGATCGAAGATGGTTCCGTTTGCCGGCGCGAACTTGGTGATGTTCGAGATGCTCGTGCTCACCACTCCGGATGCAGTTGCCGCGATGAGGAAACGACGGTTGGGATAGGTCTGCGCCAGCGTCGAACAGAAGTATCGATCACACACGGGGAACTGTTTCGCGAGCCCGTAGTAGTAGGGGATGTCGCTCTCGTCCCAATACCCCATCGAGACGGGTCCGCTCGCCTTGACGAAGCCGTCGTTGAGACCGTTGTCGAAAGAGGTGTGACTTCTCACCCAGTCCTGTCCGGGCAACGCGTTCAACTGGCAGGTCGACGGCATGTGGAACGCGCGGAGAAGTCGGCCGTCGTTCATCGGGTTGGCATCGATCGGCTTGCCGGCGGCGTCGAGCTTGAATCCGTCGCCGCGGCGGAGCATGCCGAAGTGATCGTCGTAGGAGTGGTTCTCCATCATCACGACCACGATGTGCTTGATCTTCGGCAACATGTCGGTGCCTTCGGGAAGCGTCGGGTTCGGACGCGACCCGGGCTTGCGCAGCACCTTCGGGATCGTCGATGGCGGCGCCGCCGACGTCGTGGTGGAGTTGCGAACAGTCGTGGCGGTCGGGCTCGACGACTTCGACGACGACGAGCAACTGGCGATCGCAACGCCGGCGCCGGCGAGGGCCATTCCTTGCAATACCTTGCGCCGGCTGAGCGACTCCGCGGTCACCAATGCCTTCGCGATCGGTAATTCGGGTGATTGCATAGCGCTGGTCTATCGCGCCCGACCCGCCCCCGCACGGCAAGCGCCGAGCGTCGGGGATGCGTACGGATCAGTGCGCGGCGGGCTGAGCGACGAGCTCGGAGATGCGGATGCCGAACTCCTCGTCGACGACCACCACCTCGCCTCGTGCAATCAACGTCCCGTTCACGAGAACGTCAACCGGCGCCCCTGCGGGACGGTCGAGATCGATCACTGCGCCAGGCGTGATCGACAGCAGCTCCCGCATGGTCATGCGGCACCGGCCGAGCTCGGCGGTCACGCCCATCTGCACGTCGGCGAGGACGTACGAGGACGCCGAGCTGACGTCGCGACCTGCTGCGGGCATGGCCGCCGGTGCGGCAGCCGCCGTCACGGCGTCACCCCGACCCGCGAGCTCGGGATCCGCGCTCGCGCTGATGCGCAACGTGAGGCTCGCGAGTACGTCGCCGCCGTCGAGCAGCGGGAAGACGGCGATATCGCCGTCGCTCTCATCTTCGACGCCATCATCTGCGCCGTTGGCTCCGTCGATCTCGTATTCCGGTTCCGCGTCGACCTCGACGACCGCCTGTTCGGCGATCGTGCGGATCGCGGCGTCGAACCCGGTGACGCAGGGAGTCGAGATGACGTCGTCGTCGGCGCTGCGTTCGAGCGTTTCGGCGAACGCGGCGATCGCGTTCAACGTGATCATGCCCCGGTAGCCGTCGGCGGTCGTGAAGCGCAGGGTCACCGAACGCGTCGCCTCGTCGCCGACGACATCGCCGACGCTCGGGCGCGCGGAGCCGACCGTGAGGATCCGATCGTCATCGAGCCGTTGCTCGAGCGCGGCCGCGAAGGCGAACGCCCACTCCGGCGACGCCAGTACCTCGTCGAAATGACTCACCGGGAACCGCGCCGTTTCATGGGCTCTCGATCGGCCCGGCCGGCCCGGAGTTGAGCCGCACGGCCAGGCGGCGCCTGGGCGGAACCGGAACCGGTCAGGTCGAGAGGCCGGGGCGCCGGGACGCGCCCGCGTCGGGGTTCGAGGTCTGGCGCAGCTGCTCGACGAGATAACGGTTGATCAGCGCCGTCGTCGCAGCCGGGAGTGGGTCGAACTGGATCCCGGCATGGCGGCCGCGGGTGTCGTCGGAGCGCCACGTCCGGACGATCTTGCCCGAGAGGGTCATATCGGTCCCGACGATGCGTACCGACACCGACACGGCCTTGCCCACCGGGAGCTCGGTCTCGGCCCGGACCGCGCAGCCCGAAGCAGACATGTCGGTGAGCTCGGCCGCCAGCCGGCGCCCGGAGCCGGCGTCGGGTGGCTCGCAGGTGACCGAAACGGGCTGCAGGACGGGGACGCGCAGCGCGCGCCGGCGCTCGAGACCTTCGGACGACTCCCGGCGTAAGAGGCGCAGGAACGATCCGGATGCGGCGAGGACGCGGGCCTCGGCGGCAACCATTCCCTCACCCTCACCGACGACGAGCGTCACGGTCTCGTTGGTCGAGGCCCGACTGGGGACGACGGTCGGCGCCTTCAGCCCGACCAGCTCGCCGCTGACGTAGCTGACCCTTCCGGACCATACGCGGCCGCCGGCGAACTCGACCCGGGCGAGAGCGCCGACCTTGATCGGGCGCGAGCCCGCGACAGACAACGTTCTCGACCGGTCGGCGCCCACGCTCAGACCATCGGCGCGGGGCCGGATCACCCGAAGGTGGAATGCCCGGATGTGACCGATGCCATCTCGGCGGGCCAGCCCCCGAGCGTCGTCACCGATCCGTCCGCGGCCACGAGGCGGGCCGGGACCCGGCGGCTCTCGAGCCACGCCCGCGCGCCGTCACCAAGCACGATCGCGGCCGTCGACGCGACGTTGGCGTCGACGCACGACGCGGCGACGACGGACGCCGTCCGCCAGACTGGGGCCGCGGACCATCCGGTGCTCGGATCGATCACGTGGTGCAGCTCGTACTCGCCGCGGGTCCATCGCCGCGCGGTGGTTCCCGACGTTGCGAGCCCACCGCTACCGAGCGCGATCGTCGCGCCGGGCGCGTCATCGGGAGCGTCGTGACGGTCGGTGACGCGGATCGTCCAACCACCGACGGGCACCGCCCCCGCGATCGCGCAGTCGCCGCCGAGGCTGACGATGACACCGGTATCGAGCTTGGTCGCGATCCGGCCGGCGGCCCGATCGGCGGCGAAGGCCTTGGCCGTGGCGCCGAGGTCGAGCTCGACGCCGCGGGGGATGCGCACGCGCCTGGCCGCATGGTCGACCTCGACCGCGCGCCAACCCGGCGTGCGTTCCACGCGGATGCGCAGCACGTCTCCGGCCGCGGCGACACTCTCGAAGTCGCGGTCGTACCCGAGGATCCGCAGTGCTCGCCCCATCGTTGGATCGACCACACCGTCGGTTGTCTCCGCCGCGGTAAGGGCGACCGCGAGCGCGGCCCGGAAGAGAGCGGACGCCTCGATCCATCGGCTCGGGGTCCGGTTCACGATCGAGAGCTCGGAATCGGCGCGGAAGCGGCTGCAGGCGCGGTCGATCGCGTCGAGCTCGGCGTGGATGATGACGGTTGCCGGCTCGCGGGCCTCCGGGGAGGTCACGGCCAACACCGCGGAGGTCCCGAGCGCCCGAAACCGGACAGGAGCGGGAAGGGCCTCGCCAATGGGTGCCGGCGTCGATGTGCTCATGGCACCATCATCGACGGGGGTGCTGAGGCCACGGTCCGAGCATTGCAAGGGTTTGGTAGGAATCGCGCGGTTGCCCATGGAGCCGCTCCGGGTGATGCAATGGCGGTCGATGCCCTGGTGTGCGAGTTGCAGCAAGTTCCTGACGCCGTCGACCGTGCGCCCTGACGCGACGTGCCCCAAGTGCGGAAACGTGGTCGAGCGGGGTCTGATCCCGGGGATGACCAGGCCCGCGGACGAGGCGCCGCCGGCGGTGCCGTGGCACCTCAAGCTGATGGGCTCCGCCCTCGCGATCTACCTCGGGTACCGCTTTCTCCAGCTCATCGACTGGGTGCTGCACCGATAGTCCGCCTCGTTCTTGCGCATCGTTATTTCGTGCACGTCGTCGGGGCGTGCCCGAGTATTCCGTCCTTGACGAACTGGGCATACGCGGCCTGACCGGGTGTGCGCAGATGGAAACCGTCCTCGAACCAGTCGTCGTGACATCCGGCGAATCCGCGCCATTGCAGAATGTGCGCGTTGGGCCAGCGTGAGGGCCCGGCGTCGAGCGTCTGGTTGACCTCGGTCTCCCAGAGCCGGGGGACGCGCGCGGTCAGGAAGTAGACCGAGTGTCCCGGGCCGATCGCCTGCATGATCTGATCGAAGATGCCGCTGGTGATCGCGCCGTTCGTTCCCAGGTGGATGACGATCGCCGAGGGCAATGCGTGGTGTGCCTTGTAGTAGTCGATGATGATGACGGCCTGGCGGAACTGCCGGCTCTTGACCGCGTCGACCGCCATCTGCGGCATCAGTCGTTCGAGGCTTGCCGCCGCGCCTTCCATGACGGAGTCGCCGATACCGAGGATCTGTGCCGGCAGCGTGCCCGGTTTCAGGGTGGTGGTCGTCGTCGGGAGCGGGACCGTCACTTTGGTTCCGGGTTTCGTCGTCGCTGTCGACGTGGATCCGGTGGCCCGCGTCGTCGGCGTCGTGAGCTTGTCGAGCGCTTGTTGGTTCGCGACGGCACCGTTCTCGGGGCCGCCCGCCGCGATTCCCGGGATGCTCGGAGCCTGGGCCTGCGCGGTCGCGAGTCCCGTGCCGAGTATCACCGCAACCAGCGCGAGCGCGGCGGAGATCACGGCGCCCCGACGAACGAGCCGCCGGCGGTGCTTCCCGACCGCATCTCGCATCAACTCGCGATACCGACCGATCGCACCCTTGCGGATCGGCGTCTCGACGAACCGGAACGACAGTTCGGCCGCGCCGAACGAGAGCGCGAGGCGAATGACGAACACCGGCCAGCCCGAGTACTCGAACGACAGGAACGAGACACCGATCCGGTGGATGTCGAGACCGGGTCGAGTGACGCAGAAGATCGGGTAGTGCCAGAGGTACAGGCTGTACGAGCGCAC
>JBEPUZ010000084.1:0-16772 GCA_041691275.1 Actinomycetota bacterium
CATGTCCGAACAATGAGGCATGTCCGAACAATGAGGCAGATCCCAACAATGAGCTACGCCGTATGAGATTCCTCGGGAAGTCGGTCGGCGCGGTCGCGGCGGCCGGTATCGCCGCGATCACAATCGTGGTGCTGGCGCCGAGCGCGCCCGCGCAGTCGGTCGGTGAGCACATCTCGAATTACGTCGTCGGGATGCAACTGCAGAAGGACGGTGCGCTGAACGTCGACGAACAGATCACGTACGACTTCGGCGCGACCGCGCGGCACGGGATCTTCCGTGATCTCGTCGAGAGCGAGAACTACGACGCCCACAACGACCGCGAGTACCGCATTACCGACGTGAGCGTGCAGGCCGACGGCGCGAGCACGGCGGTGCAAAAGAGCCATCAGGGTCGGTACCTGCACCTCCGGATCGGCAACTCCAACGCCACGGTCACCGGCGTGCACCGGTACCGCATCCGCTACACGGTGGCCGGCGCGGCGCGGACGTTCCCCGATCACCAGGAGCTCTTCTGGGATGTCATCGGTACCCAGTTCACGGTCCCGATCGATCAAGCCGCGGTGACCGTCACCGCGCCCGCGCCCATCACCGACATCGCGTGCTACTCCGGTACCGAGGGCAGCCGGCTGGAGTGCACCCGTGCCGTGAAGAACGGGAACATCGCCACGTTCTTCGAGACCCACCTGGGCAGCCAGCAGGGCGTGACCGCGGTGATCGGCCTGCCGCCACACTCGATCGTGCCCGACCCACAACCGATCCTCGCGCGGAGACGCACGCTCGCCGACGCATTCGCCGTCCGTCTGAACACGCTCGTTCCCGCGATCCTCGTCGCGCTCCTGGCGATGGGCGGCGCGTTGACGCTGGCCTGGCGTCGCGGCCGTGACCGTCGGTTCGCAGGCTCGGCCGTCGACGCCGCGTTCGGCAACGACACCGGCGCCGAGGAACCGATGCCGCTCGGACGCGAAGACGCGGGACCCGTTGAGTTCGTGCCGCCCGACCACGTGTTGCCGGGTCAGGTCGGCACGCTCGTCGACGAGCACGCCAACCTCGTCGACGTCACCGCCACGATCGTCGATCTGGCCGTGCGGGGCTGGCTGACCATCACCGACCTCGGCAAGGAGAAGGACTACGAGCTCGCGGCGACCGACGAGGCCGGAAAGGGGACGCTGCTCCCGTACGAGACGCTGTTGATGAACTCGCTCTTCGGCACGGGTCCGTCGGTGAAGCTCTCCGCGCTCAAGTACAAGTTCCGCGCCGATCTCGCCAAGATCCAGGACGCCATGTACGTCGACACGGTGACCCAAGGGTGGTTCCGTATCCGGCCCGATCGCATCCGGCAACGCTTCCTCCTGCTTGCGGTCGTGGCGCTCGTCGTCGCGATCGGCCTCACGGTGGTCGTGGGGATCGCGTCGTCGTTCGCGCTCATACCGCTGGGCCTGGTGTTGGGCGCGATCACGCTGCTCGCGGTCGCGGGACACATGCCGGCCCGCACCGCGAAAGGCAGCGCCATGTTCTCGCGGGTGCGCGGCTTTCGCCGCCTGTTCGACGAAGGCGATCAAGGCCTGCGGGAGAAATTCGCCGAGCAGCACGAGATCTTCTCCGAGTACCTGCCCTACGCGATCGTGTTCGGTTGCACCGACAAGTGGGCCCGGGTGTTCTCGACCCTCGACGCGCAACAGCTCGAGACGAGTTGGTACCGCGGCAACGCGCCCTTCAACGCGATCCTCCTCGCGAGCTCGATCAACCACTTCGGCACCGTCGCGACGGGCACGTTGTACGCGAGCCAGCCGTCGTCGACGAGCTCGAGCGGCTTCGGTGGCGGTTTCTCGGGCGGAGGCGGCGGTGGCGGAGGCGGCGGCAGCTGGTAGGCCGTCAGCGGTTGCGCCGGGCGCGAATCCAGAGACGGTCGAGGATCGCGCCGATGACCGCGGTGACGACCAGCACGTAGATGAGACGAGTGTTGTGATCGGCGAAGACGAAGCCCACTGTGACGTAGCGGGTGTTGTCGATCACGAAGGCGACGAGGAGGGCGAGGAGCACGACCGCGACAACGAGGCGGGTGGCTTCCCGCTTGCTGCGTGCAGGGTGGGCGGGCTTGTCGTTGTCAGCCAACGAGGGTCCCGGTGTCGGTGAGATAACCGTCGATAACACGATGCATGTGAATGATGTTCCCTTCCTGGCGCGGATTCAGTCGTGCCCCGGTCCAGCCCGCCGACCGCATGCCCAGTTGCACGTTCCCGAGGTTCTCATAATCCTGCTCGGTGATCTCGCCCCAGCTCCGGTCCCGCCAGTTCTCGTAGAACTTGGGCTTCACCTTGCGCTCGTCGGTGGAGCCCGGCGCCCGCCACTCGAGCACCCACGTGTCCTTGATCGACCGGTCCGGATCCGAGCCGTGGGGCCGTACCCGGAAGAGGATCGCGCTGCCGGGATAGATCGGGCCGACGACGTTGGGGAAGCAGTACACGTCGTCGGCGCTCGTCATGAGCTCGCGCGAAAGGCCGGAGACGTCGAAGCCCCGCTGCTGGAGGAGTTGCATGCGGCGGGCCTGGTACGCCTCGAGCAGCGTCGATCCGGGCGGCGGGCCTGTCGCGCGGAGCGCTTCGATCGCGGCGCGCTCCTCGCCGAGGAACGCGCCCCCGAGACCGCCGACGAGGTTCGCGAGGATCTCGCCTTCGTCGTAGTCGTCGGGGCCGAGGTGCAGACGCGGGCTCGGGCGGAGCTGGCGCCGGGCGCCGGGGAGACGACCGTAGTGCGCGTGCCGTTCGAACTGTTCGTATTCGATGTTGACGTCGTCGGTCCACGGCAGGATCTGCTTGTGGAGTCCCTGCACGTGGTAGCCCTCGTTGAACGCGTCGACGACGGCCTTCCAGTTCGCGTCGATGATCGTGCTCAACGACGCCCGGAGTCGCATCTCCTCGAGGTGATATGGCGCCAACATCGTGGGCAACGGATCGAGGAATTCGAGCAACGGCGCGGCAACCGGATCGAGATTGACGAAGACGAACCCGCCCCACGTGTCGACGTTCACGGACGCGAGTGTCAGCTCCTCGGGTAGCCCCACGAACTCGTCCCGGTCGGGAACGTCGACGAGGCGGCCGTCGAGTGCGTAGCACCAGCCGTGATACGGGCAGCGGATCTCGCCGTCGGCGAACGAGCCGCAACCGTCGGCGAGGCGGCGGCCGCGGTGCATGCATGTGTTGTAGAAGGCGTGCAGGGAACCCGATCCCGAACGCACGATGACGATGGTCTCGTCGCCGATCGTGTACTCGAAGAAGTCGCCGGTCGCTTCGACCTGCTCCTCCCGGCCCGCGATCTGCCAGACCTTGGGCCACAGCCGCGCCTGCTCCAGCGCAGCGAAGTCGCGGGTCGTGTAGCGCTCCTTGGGCACGAAGCCGTCGGGGCGCACGAGCAGGTCGCCGAGGTCGGTCATGTCAGAATCGGACTGTATAGCTACGAAGGGGCCGCGCGTTGCAGTTCAATCTCGCAGATCTGTTCGAGTGCGTGGCCGACGCCGTTCCGGCGCGGACCGCGGCGGTGTGCGGCGCCGACCGCCGGACCTACGCCGAGCTCGACGATCGCTCGACCCGGCTCGCGCACGTGCTCGCGCAGCGCGGCGCGACCCCAGGCGCGCACGTCGCGTTGTACATGCGCAACTCGATCAGACACCTCGAAGCGATGTTCGCCTGTTTCAAGCTCCGGGCCGTCCCGATCAACGTGAACTATCGCTACGTCGACCACGAGCTCGAGTACCTGCTCGCCGACGCCGACGCGGTGGGAATCGTTCACGACTCCGGCGTGCGCGAGCGAGCCGAGGTCGTCGCGCTGCGTTGTACCGACGTGCGATTCCTCGTCGACGTCGACAGTCCCGGGTACGAAGCCGCGCTCGCGGCGGCTCCGGCGGTGCGCGACCTCGGTCCGCGCTCGGCCGACGATCGCTACGTGCTGTACACGGGCGGTACCACCGGCATGCCGAAGGGCGTGATCTGGCGCAGCGAAGACATCTTCTTCGGCGCCATGGGCGGCGGGAACCCGGGGGGTCCCCCCATCACGACGCCCTCCGACATCGCCTCGTCGGTGACCGGAAACCCTGCGCAGCGCCTCAAGCCGTTCCTGCCCCCGGGGCACGCCGAACCTGCGCAGTTCGTGTCGCTCGCGCTCGGCCCGCTCATGCACGCAAGCGGCCAGTGGTCGGCGATCGGCACGCTGCTCGGCGGGGGAAAGATCGTGTTGTACGACCGCGCCCATGTCGACACGGAGCACGTCCTCGATCTCGTCGAGCACGAGGGGGTGAACTCGGTCAATCTCGTCGGCGACGCGAGCGCGCGACCGCTGCTCGACACGCTCGCCGAACATCCCGGGCGCTGGGACACGTCGTCGCTCCTCCTGCTCGGATCCGGCGGCAGCATTCTCTCCGGCGACGCCAAGGAGTCGCTCATGGCCGAGCTCCCGTCGGTGCTCGCGATCGTCGAGGGCATTGGTTCGTCGGAGTCGCCCGCGCAGGCCGTCGCGGTCACAACCCGCGCCGGTACCGCCGCCCCGAGCCCCTCGCTCACGTTCTCGGCCAAGGCGGAGACGATGGTGGTCGACGACGACCTGCGTCCGGTCGAGCGCGGCTCGGGCATCGTCGGCCGGCTCGCGACACGCGGACGCGTCCCGCTCGGCTACTACAAGGATCCCGATCGCAGCGCACGCACGTTCGTCGAGATCGGCGGGGAACGGTGGTCGCTGCCCGGCGACATGGCGACCATCGACGCCGACGGCACCGTGCACCTGCTCGGCCGCGGCTCGATGTGCATCAACACCGGTGGCGAAAAGGTATATCCGGAGGAGGTCGAGGCCGTGTTGAAGGGTCACCCTTCGGTTGCCGACGCCGTGGTCGTCGGCGCGCCCGACCCCAAGTTCGGCCAACGGGTTGTGGCGATCGTCGCGACCGTGCCCGGCGCCGCGGTGCCCGACCTGGCATCGATCCAGGATCACTGCCGGACCCATCTCGCCGGTTACAAGGTCCCCCGCGCCGCGTGTGTCGTCGCCGAAGTCGTCCGCTCCTCCGCGGGCAAGGCCGACTACGCATGGGCGCGCGGGATCGCAAGCGCATGACGTCACTCGAGCAGACGTGGGCCGCGATCGGCGGGCCGGAGGGCGCGCTGGACGACGTCGATCTCGACGAACGTCGAGACCCGGTCCTGCCGTCGAGCTACGCGCTCGGCGCGGCCGCGCTTGCCGCGACGGGCTGCGCGGCGCGCGCGGCTGCACTCGTGCACGAGCAACGCGGCGGGCCGCGCCAACGGGTCGCGTTGTCGACCGAGGCGGCGGTCACGTCGTTCCGCGCCGACCGGCTGGTACGCGTCGACGGAAACCGCCCCGGCGACGTGTGGAACGCGATCAGTGGCTTCTATCCCACCGCCGATGCCCGCTTCGTCCAACTCCACGCGAACTTTCCCCACCACCTCCGGCGCACCCTCGACGTACTCGGGGCCCCCGACGAACGGGAGCGGGTCGCCGCCGCGATCGCGACCTGGGATGCATTCGAGCTCGAAAGCGCGCTCGCGCGGGCGGGCGCGTGCGCGACCGCGGCGCGAACCCGTTCCGAGTGGATCGCGCACGACCAGGGCGCAGCGGTACGCACGCTCCCGCTCCTCGACATCACGCCGCTGGATTCGGTCGCGAGCTCGCGCCGCCCCGATATCGGCGAGCAACCGCTGAGCGGCGTGCGCGTGCTCGACCTCACGCGGGTGATCGCGGGACCGACCGCAACTCGCACCCTCGCCGCGCACGGCGCCGACGTGCTCCGCGTCTCCGCCGAACATCTTCCCGAGATCGACGCGCTGCTCCCCGATACGTCGATCGGGAAACGCTCGACCTTCGTCGATCTGCGCACGAACGATGGCGCGGAGGTGTTCCGTGAGCTCCTGCGCAGCGCCGACATCGTCGTGCAGTCGTACCGACCCGGTGCGCTCGACGCCCTTGGATTCGGCGCCGACGCGGTCGCCGCGCTCTCGCCCGGCGTCGTCTACGTCTCGCTCTCGGCCTACTCGCACGCCGGACCGTGGCGCGACCGGCGCGGCTACGACACACTGGTGCAGACCGCTTCCGGCATCGCGCTCTCCGAAGCCGAGGCATTCGGATCGTCGACGCCACGCCACGTCCCTGCGTCGGCCCTCGACTTCGCCACCGGCTACCTCGCCGCCGCCGCGGCAATGCTGGCGCTCGCCGATCGTTACGACGACGGCCGTTCCCGTCACGTGCGATGCTCGCTCGCCCAGACCCGGGAGTGGGTCGAGTCACTCGGCCGCGTCGACGGCGCCACCCGAGTCGAGCGCCCCGACGACGACGAGATCACGCGCCGCCTCCCTACGATCGCCGGCACCGACACCCACATCACCTACGCACCACCCGCGGGCACCCTGTCGGCAACGCCCGTCCACTTCGCGCACGGACCCGTCCTCCCCGGCTCCGACCGACCCGGCTGGCTCCCGGTGGATTGATCCGGGCCTGCTGCGCCCGGCGATCCGGCGGCCCAGCACTCAGTCGACCGGTACCTGCGGCGCGTCGAACCAGGTCCACTGCCACGGTGTGATCGCCTCCAACGGGCCCGCGAACACGGTCGCGGTCGTCGCCGACCCCCGGCGCCGTTCCACGATGGGCTCCAGGCGCGCACACATCTCGAGCGGCGGCGCGTCGAGCCACGTCACGGTCACCCGGCGCGCGTCGTCGGCGAACGACCACGCCCCCGCCACTCCGGCCTCGGCGCACAGCGTTTCGAGATGCTCGCGATCAGCCTCGGGGCTCGCGCCCTCGGAGAGCTCTTCGACCTCGACGTAGATCCCCGTGTTCGGCCGGTACGGCACTGCCTCGGCCGAGATGAACACCCTCGACGCGACCGCCGACGCCCGAAGAGGGAACGGTCCGGAGAGATGCGAGCGCCGATGCAGGTGAAAACGTCCGACCTTGTGCAGGTCGCGACCGAGTTGCATGAACTCCTGCAGCGTGCGCTCGACCGGCTCTCCCATGAGGTACAGCGTCATGTAGTGGATCGAGTCGAGCGGTGGTTCGCTCACCAATCGCGCCGCTCGACACGCGGGCGTCGACACCCAACGTTGTCCGTATCCGACCCCGTCGAGCGGATACTGCTCGGGCATGTGGTCGAGCATGTGCCACTCGTTGTACGAGTGGTGCTCGTCAGGATCGGTGATTTCCGTGAACGAGAAGAAGCCGAGCTTGATCTTGCTCATGCCGTCACCTCACTTCGGACCGTGATCGCGCACTGCGATCGTCACCCGAGACGTCGCGCACAGTCGACCTTCGTCGTCGCGCATCTCGACGTCCCAGACCCAACTCATCCGGCCCCGATGGATCGCGACACCGACGCCGTGCACGGAACCCTGACTGACCGGACGCAGGAAGCTCGTGTTGTTCGACATGCCGAGCGGGACCCGGCCCTCGGAGAGCACGCCCCGGGCCGTTCCCATAGAGGCGAGTGTCTCCGCGATCGCCGCGTACACGCCACCGTGGATGATGCCCATCGGTTGACAGACACGCGGCTCCACCGGCAGCCGGCCGGCGCAGCGACCGATCTCGTCGGACTCATCGACGACGAAGCCGATGGTCGCGTCGAAGGCATCTCCGACGGGCACCCGGAGCTCGTAGGGCAGGGAATCGGTCACGAAGGCCGAAGCTAGTGTGACGCGATGGCCTCGGGCACCTGGGAGAGTCATCACGCGATCACCAGCCTGATGTTCCGTTACGCCGAATACGTCGACGCGGCCGACTTCGACGCCATCGCCGACCTCTTTGCCGATGCCGTGGTCACGAACGAAGGCGTGGAGGGCGAGATCGCCGGCGGCGAGTCGATCAAGCATATGTACGTGAACACCAACCGCGTGCACGACGACGGAACGCTGCGCACCCGCCATCTCACCGCGAACGTGCAGGTCGACGTGGAAGAGGCGGCGGGCACCGCCACCGCGCGTTCGTCGTTCGTCGTGTTCCAGCAGACCGCAACGCTGCCGCTGCAACCGATCGTGACCGGGCGCTACCGCGACCGCTTCTCGCGGGCAGGTCGAGGCTGGCGGTTCGCCCAACGTCACATCATCGTCGACCAGGTGGGCAACGTAAGCGAACACCTCGCGTTCGACCTGGCGGCCTTCCAGGACAAGCTTCCGAGAGCTTGACACGCCGATAGTGTCGACGCCGTGAGCGCGGTCGACGCCCGGCATCTTCTCGTCGTCTATCACTCACGATCGGGCGGCACGCAGGCGTTGGCCGATGCTGTCATCACCGGTGCGACCGACGACGGGATCGACGAGGTCGACGTGCGCGTCAAAGGCGCGTTCGACGCGACTACCGAGGACCTGCGCTGGTGCGACGGCGTCGTGCTCGGGACGCCCGAGAACTTCGGTTACATGAGCGGCGCGTTGAAGGACTTCTTCGAGCGCATCTACTACGACGTCCTCGACGAGACACGCGGACTCCCGTACGGCCTCTTCGTAAAGGGCGGCCACGACGGTGAAGGCGCGATCCGCAGCATCGAACGCATCGTCGCGGGACTCGCGTGGAAGTCGGTGCTCGCGCCGGTCCTGGTCGTCGGCGCCGTCGACACCAACGCCCTCGAACGGTGTCACGAGCTCGGGATCACGTTTGCCGCCGGCCTCGAAGCCGGCGTGTTCTGACCGGTGAGCTACGGCACGCTCGCCCTCGTCGTGGCCATCGGTCTGCTCGGCCCGATGCTCGCACTGCTTCCGAGCCGGATCGCGCCGCCGGTCGTCATCGGCGAGATCGCGGCGGGCGTGATCTTCGGGCGCACCGGCACGCGCACCATCGTCGCGACGCAGCCGACGCTCGCGTTCCTCGCCGATATCGGCTTCGCACTTCTCATGCTCATCGTCGCGACGAACCTCCCAATACGCGACGCGCGCCTGCGGGGCGCGGCCCGGCGGGGTCTGGTCGTCACGGCGGTCACCGTCGGGCTGGCGATCGCGGCCGCACCGTTGCTGGCGGCCGCGACCGGCCTACACCGCCCGGCCATCCTCGCAGTGCTCGTGGCGTCGAGCTCGGCTGCGATCGTGCTCCCGATCGTCGAATCTCTCAAACGCGACGACACGCTGCTCGTCACGATCGCGTGGATCTCGTTCGCCGACATCGCCACGGTGCTCGCGGTCCCGTTCGTCTTGTCGACCGGAGGCTTCGGGCGGGCGCTCGCCGGCGCGGTGCTGGTCGTCGCCGGTGCGGTCGTTGCCGGACTCGTCATCCGATCACTGGTACGCCTCGACGCGGTCACTTCGTTGCGCGACGCGTCGCATCACCTCGAGTGGGCGCTCGATCTCCGCTTCTCGCTCCTCGTTCTCTTCGGGTTGGCCTGGGTTGCCGAGCGTTACGACACGAGCGCCCTCCTCGCCGGCTTCGCCGTAGGCGTCATGGTGTCGCTGCTCGGAGAACCGAGACGCGTCGCCAACCAGCTCATCGGGCTCGGCGAGGGTTTCTTCGTTCCGTTGTTCTTCGTGGTGCTCGGCGCGCGCATCGACCTGCGCGCGCTCGTGCACTCGCGCGACGACCTGCTGCTGTTCGCGCTGCTCTCGATCGCGACCACGCTCGTCCCGCTACTGGCGGCGGCACTGGTTCGCCTCCCGATGACGAGCGGGCTCCTCGCCGCGGCGGAGATGGGAGTTCCCTCGGCGATTGCGTCACTCGGGCTCGCGACGAACGCGCTCCGGCCGGGTCAGGCCGCCGGGATCGTGGGCGCGGCCGCCCTGTCGCTCGTCGCCACCTCGGTCGGTGCGTTCCGGCTCGGCGCGAACCCTCGCTTCAATCGACGCGGACCGGACGCCGCG
This sequence comes from Actinomycetota bacterium, assembly GCA_041691275.1. GTDB lineage: Bacteria > Actinomycetota > Acidimicrobiia > IMCC26256 > PALSA-610 > PALSA-610. The sequence continues at coordinate 9,828 of JBEPUZ010000084.1, forward strand.
GCGTGAACACGAACGCAGCACCTCCGCTGATCTTCGCGAGCGCGATCTCACTCGCCTCGGTCGCCGGCTTCGCGGCGGGATCGATCGTGACGTCGTAGGCGAACTGCTCGTCGCCGCGCGTCGCCGCCGGCTGACACGACGCACGCGGATTCACGGCCTGCACGATCGAGTCGAGGGCCCGGTCGCCGGCTCCGCCCAGTTGCGAGAACCACGTGAAGCCGTCGGATTCTTCGAGTACCGGCGACGGCCCGAGCGCGAACCGTACGTGGAGGTCGTCGACCACCTCGACCCGCAGATCGACGTACGTGCGGGGCCAGAACATCGGATGCAACTGCAACAGGCGCGCGATGTCGGCGGCGTCGCGCGTCTCCAACTCGAGCACCGGCACCAACCGCTGCGCGGTCATGCCTGCGAGCCCGGTGAAGATCTGGGGCAGGAGATCGAGCGCGACCTGCTCGCCGTACCGCTCCGCCACGGCCACCGCGAATCCGCGGATGAGGAGATGGCTCTGTACGGCGACCTCCTGCAACACGGTGACGAGCGCGCGATGCGAAAGGTCCTCGAGCTCGAAATCGGGATCGAACTCGCCGGAGTAGTCGTCCCAGCCGCCGGGTTCGGGCTCCGCGCCCGATCCGTTCGCGAAAGGCTTTTCGGTCTCGATCGTCGCGATCTTCGCCTGCGCGACGATCCACCGGTACGGATGCGCGTCGACCGGCGGGTAGTCCTGATCGATGACGATCGTCCAGTGGCAGTGCGGTTCGCGACCGGCCGGAACGCGCGGTGGTCGGTGCAGGGGCCGCACTTGAGCCCGGGGGTTCGTCGCCCCTGCCGTCGCGTCGAAGGTCGGGTCCTCGATCGCGTGGCACATCCCGTGGACGTACTCCTCGCCCATCGGCTCGACGTCGAGCAAGGCGCCACAGTGCGCGAGCCAGAACTCGCCGTGATTCGCGTCGTCGACCCGGCACCGGAAGTCCATGAAGTGCGGCGGCGCGCCGATGTCGAGCTGGATGTTCTTCAGGATCGTCGGGACGTCTCCGTCGCCGAAGTTCAGGGCCCGTTGGGTCCGCAGCGAATAGACCGGACTGGCCGCCATCCATTCCTCGATCGCGATCGCCTCCATCTCCTCGCGGGTGCGACCGGTGTGCACGAGCGGCATGCCGACCCGGTCCTGGAGATGACCGTGCAACAGCCATTCGCGTCCGAGGACCGCCAGCTGCGCGCGCGTCAGGCCTTCGAGCTCCATCGTCCTGCCGGGCTCCGTCATCCCTCCAGACTCCGTCATTACTGTCCCTTCGCGGCCGCGATGACGGCGTCGATCTCCTCGAGGTCGCCCGGCGCGAGCTGCCACTCAGCCGCAGCCGCGTTCGCGGCAACCTGTTCGGGCTTCGTCGCGCCCGCGATCACGCTCGCGACCACCCGACGAGCCAGCAACCATGCGAACGCGAGCTCCAAAAGCGTGTGGTCGTGCGCCTGGGCCCACGCCTCGAGCTGCTCGACCCGGTTCAGCACCGAGTCCGAGAGCGCCTGCTCCTGTCGCTCCGACGGCATGCCCGCCAGCCGCGTTCCCGCGGGCGGTGCCGCACCCCGTTTGTACTTGCCCGAGAGCACGCCGCTCGCGAGCGGGAAATACGGGATGAACGCGACGTCGTGCTTGGCGCAAGCCTCGAGCTCACCCTGTTGCTCGGGGCGACGGCGCAGGAGGCTGTACTCGTTCTGCACGCTGACGAAACGCGCCCAACTGTGATCGGCGCTGATACGAGCCGACTCCTCGATCATCGCGGCGGAGAAGTTGCTGCACCCGATCTCGCGGACTTTGCCCGCGCGGACCAGCGCGTCGAGGGCGCCGAGCGTCTCCTCGAGCGGGGTCGCTTCGTCCGGGAAGTGCAGCTGGTAGAGGTCGATGCGGTCGGTGCCGAGGCGTCGCAACGAGTCGTCGCACGCGCTCGCGATGTACGACGCGCTCGCGCCGCCCTTGTGTTCGTCGTCGATCGGACCGCCGAACTTCGTCGCGATTAGAGCCCGGTCGCGGCGACCGGCGAGAGCCAGACCGAGATACTCCTCGCTGCGCGTACCGCCGTAAATGTCGGCCGTATCGAACAGGGTGATCCCCGCGTCCAGCGCGCGATCGACGACCTTCTTCGTCGCGGCTTCGTCGATGCGCCCGCCGAAGTTGTTGCAACCAAGCCCGACGACCGACGCGTCGAGAGAACCAATGGAACGAGTCTGCATGGGCCCAGCATGGCCGACGCGACCCGGCGGGCCAAGCCGAACCCGGAGCCCGGCCCGGGCGGTCGAGGCGTCAGCCCAGGCGTTCGAGTGCGATCGCCTGCGCGGTCGCGTAGTCGGGCTTGTTCGTGTTCGTCCGGGGCGCCGGACCGAGCAGGATCTCGCGCGGCACCTTGTACCCGGCGATCTTCGTGCGGCAGTGCTCCTGCAGCGCCGCGAGCGTCAACTCGGGAGCCCCGCTACGCAGCTGCACGAGCGCGACGACCTTCTGGCCGAACCGGTCGTCCGGGACACCGACGACGACGGCGTCGAAAACGTCGGGATGGGCCCGTACCGCCGCTTCCACCTCCTCGGGGAAAATCTTCTCGCCCCCCGAGTTGATGCAGCCCGAACCGCGACCGAACAGCACGATGCGGCCCTCGGCGTCGATGGTCGCCCAATCGCCGGGAACAACCCAGCGCACGCCGTGCGCGTCGGTGCGGAACGTCGCCTCGGTCTTGACCGGGTCGTTCCAATAGCCGAGCGGGATGTAGCCCTTGCGTGCGAACAGGCCTTCTACCCCCGACCCCGCCTCGAGCGGTTCGAGGGTGTCGGGGTCGAGCACCCAGGTGCGGCCGTCGGTCGAGAACCTCGGTCGGTCGCGATCGGTGCTGGCGCCCACTTCGCTCCCGGCCGCGCCGGTCTCCGACGCGCCGTAGCTGTCGTTGAGCACCGCGTTCGGGAACGCCTGAGACAACTGAGCCTTCACCGACGCGCTCAACATCGCCCCGCCGTTCCCGAGCCCGATGATCTCCGAGCAGTCCCACCGATCCGGCTCTGCGAGCGCAGCTTCCGCGAGCGGCCGCGCCATCGCGTCGCCGATGATGCCGATCGTGGTGGCGTGGTCGGCCACGGCGAGATCGAGCACGCGCGTCGGATCGAAGGAACGGTCGGTGGAGACCACCGCGCGGTTGCCCGAGTAGAGCGCTATCAGCGTCAGCCACTGTCCGCCGCCGTGCATGAGCGGACCGAGCACGAGCGGACTCATGACGAACGACGGCTCCGCGTTGCGTACGATCTGCGCGGGCTCCGAGATCGGATCGAACACGGACCCACCGAGACAGCACGCGTAGAAGAAGTCCTCGTGCCGCCACATGACGCCCTTGGGCGTACCGGTCGTGCCGCCCGTGTAGAGCATGTACACGTCGTCGGACGACCGGGGCACGTCGGCGAACGCCCGCGCGTCGCTCGCCCCGCTCCACTCGCCGATACGCACCCGGCGATCGAACCCGACCTCGTCGAGCACCGGGAGGTACTCGTCCTCGACGATCATCGAGACGAGCTCGGCGTCGGCGATCACGTAGCGCAGCTCGTCGGCGACGTAGCGCCAGTTGACGTTGACGGGCACCGCCCCGCACTTCCAACAGCCGAGCAGCGCTTCGATGTATTCGGCCCGGTTGCGCGAGTAGATGCCGACACGCTCGTCTGGCTGCACACCCGTCGCGATGAGATGGTTCGCGATCTGGTTCGCCGCGCGGTCGAGCGATCCGCGCGTGTGCCGGACCGGCGGAGCGACCAGGCACTGGCCGTCGGGGCCCGCGTCGCACAACGTCTCCCAGAGATCGGCCAGGTTGAACGTCGGCGCGCGCATTGCGAGGTGTCGGTCAGCTCGACGCAGCTGCCGCGGCTTCGCGCTGGCGCGTCGTGCGGTGGACCGGGTCTGTATCGAACTTCGGCAGCACGTGTTTGCCGAAGGTCTCGATCGTCTCGTTGGCGAGGTCGCGGTCCATGCTCGACGACAACAACCCGAACACCACTTGGTCGACGCCCGCGTCCTCGTACTTGCGGATCGCGACCTCGACCTCTTCCGGCGTTCCGTACGGCGTGTCGCCGGCCTTGATGCTCGCGTCGATCTCGGTCGGACTCGGATCCGGCAGGAGTGCCGGCCACTCCGGAATGCCCGGCGGGCGCGGGAAGGTGTCGAGGTACCGCAACAAGAGGCTGCGGTGGTAGCCCTGGCCCATGTCGGCGCCGAGGTTGCGCGCGCGCTGGCCATCTTCGAGACACAGAAGTTGGGTCGTCACCATGATGTTGTCGTTCACGAAGTCGCCGACCGGCTCCGCGTTCGCGATCTCGTTCTTGTAGAGCTCGACGAGTGGCTTGACCGTCTCCGGACCGCCGATCGTGAAGCACAACACGCCGAGTCCCATGCGCGCCGCCTTGGTGAACGTCGCGGGGTTCCCGGCCGCGACCCACATCGGCGGGTGCGGGGCCGAGTACGACTTGGGCAACACGTTGCGCGCGGGCATCGAGAAGAACCTGCCGTCGAAACCCGGGTAGTCCTCGTGCTTCCACATCTTGCGGAACTCACCGACCACCTCGTCGAACATGTCGCGCGTGAGGTCGGGGTCGGTGATGCCGAACCCCTTCTGCTCGGTGGTCGACGAACCCCGACCCATGCCGAACTCGAAGCGACCCTCCGACAGGTGGTCCAGCATGGCGACCCGCTCGGCGACGCGCGCCGGGTGGTTCACCGGCGGGGTCACGTTGAAGATGCCGGAACCGATGTGAATCGACGACGTCGCCGCCGCGAGATATCCGAGGAACACTTCGTTGGCCGACATGTGTGAGTACTCGGTCAGGAAGTGGTGCTCGGTCGCCCACGTGTACTTGAAGCCGACCTTCTCCGCGGTCTGCACGATCGCGGCTTCGTCCATGATCCGGCGGTGCTCGTCGCCGTTGAACGTCGGGAGCACACACGCGCTGTTGAAGAGCCCGAACTCCACGCTCTCACCGCTTCCCTCTCGCGCCCGCAGAGACGCGCTCGGTTGATACGGCGGGAGACGCTACCTGGTACAACGGGGGGCAACGCACGCCGTGGATGGGAGCCCGAAGTGGACGACCGCGAACTGATCGACCGGATCACTCACCTCGTCGCCGAGGAGCAGAAGCTGGCGGCATCCGAGCACGACCCGGCCCAGCTGCGCGAGCTCGAGGTCACCCTCGACCAGCTCTGGGATCTCCTACGCCAGCGTCGCAGCAAGGAAGAGTTCGCCAAAGACCCGGGCGTGGCCCAAGAGCGCGACCCGAAGACCGTCGAGGGTTATCTCCAGTAGCCGGAGAGTCGTGTAGCGCACCGCGGCGTCTGGCGAGTTTTCCGTCCCCACGACGGTTTTCTCGCACAACAGTTGCGCGGTTTAGGCGGCGTGGACTGCGACGGTGTCGAGTCTCTGCTCGCGCTCGGTGCGCATGCGCGCGAATGACAGCCAGGCCACGAAGCCCGCGACGATCGCCGCGACCCCGCCGATCGCGAAGCCTGCACGCGGACCCCACACCGAGCAGATCCACCCGATGATCGGGCTGCCGACCGGAGTGCTGCCGAGGAAGGCGATCGCGTAGAGGGCCATGACCCGCCCCCGCATCTCCGGTCGTGCCGTGAGCTGCAACGTGGTGTTCGCAGTCGCGATGAAAGCGAACGACGCCGCACCCATGACGAACAGCGCGACCACTTCGGTCGTGAGGGTCGGCGCGGCCGCGGCGAGCAGGATCGACGCACCCATCGCGTAGGTGAGCCACAGGAGACGTCGGTACGACACACCTTTGCGCGACGCCGCGGCCAGGCCACCGAGCACTGCGCCCGCCCCCATCGCAGAGGTCAAACCGCCGAATCCGCCCGCACCCAACCCGAACGTGTTCGTCGAGATCAACGGGATCACGACCTGGAAATTGAACGCGAGGGTGCCGATCACGGCCATCATCACGAGCGGCGTGCGCACCATGCGATCCGACCAGACGTAACGGAAACCCTCGCTGAGCTGACCCTTGGCCCGGGGCACGATCGCGACCGGCCGGAGTTGGTCGGCGCTCATCATCCAGAGCGCGAGCAGCACCGCCAGGTACGAGGCACCGTTGAAGAAGAAGCACGGCGCGAGCCCCACCACCGAGATGACGATCCCGCCTATGGCCGGGCCCACGACCCGGGAGCTGTTCATCACGACGCTGTTCAGGCCGACCGCGTTGGGCAGCTCGTCGCGACCGACCATCTCCATCACGAAGGTCTGCCGGGCCGGATTGTCGATCACGTTCACGAATCCGAGGAGCACCGCGAACAGGTAGTCGAGCAGCACGGTTGCCGCGCCCGCCGCGACGATCGCACCGAGACCGAGCGCGAGCACGCCGGCCAGGATCTGCGTGAGGTACAGGAGCCTGCGCTTGTCGTACCGGTCGGCGATCACGCCGCCCCACGCGCCGAACAAGAGCACGGGTAGGAACTGCAGACCCGACTCGACCCCGAGCGCGAAGCCGTTGTTGTTCGTCAGCTTCAGGATCAGCCAGGCCTGCGCGAGGCGCTGCATCCACGTGCCACTGACCGAGATGATCTGGCCGACGAAGTAGAGCCGGTAGTTCCGGTTCTTCAACGACGAGAACGTGTCGCGCCCGAGGCGTCGGGCCCGCGTCATCGCTCCGGATCCTCGATGAGCCGTTCGAGCAGCACCGCGGCGCGCTCGAGCAACTCCCGCTCCTCGGCCGTCAACGTGCGCAAACGGCGCGCGAGGTACGCGTCGCGGCGGCGCCGGATGGTCTCGACGATCGCACGTCCCGTCGCCGTCGGCTCGACGTACGCGACCCTGCGATCCTCCTCCGACGGCACCCGGACCGCGAGACCCTTCTGTTCCAGGAGGTCGACGATGCGGGTGATCGTGGGCGGCTGTACCCGCTCGGCGTCGGCGAGCTGGCGCA
>JBEPUZ010000085.1:0-16702 GCA_041691275.1 Actinomycetota bacterium
GATGACGGTGTTGATGTCGACCTTCTGGGCCTTGGCCACGTCGGCGATCGTCGTCTTGGCGTCACTGAGCTTGGTCCTCAGCTGATCGGTCGTGAGGTTCAGCGCCTTGGCGGCCGCGTCCAGGAGCGGAGAATCGCGAACGGGACCGGCCTTCGTGGTGTCGGTCGCCGCGATCTGGGTCGCGTTCTTCGGGAAGCCCTGCGCGCCCGAGAGCGCCGGCACACCGATCAGCGCACCTCCGACTCCCCCGATCGCGACCGCACCGACCACGGCAATGCCCGTAACCATCCGACTTCGCACCATTGCGGTCCCCTCGATTTCGTGTGAACGCTCATCTTCGGTCACGAGACTGAGATCACCCTGGGAACCGGCACGGGCATGTACGGCAAAGTCCCTGGTCAGTGCATGTTTTCGACCCGCTCAGGGCGCACACAGCATTCGCACAAGTGACGGTGCCAACATGAATGAGTGGCTGATACACGGGTCCTCGTCGTCGACGACGAGGCGAACATCACCGACCTGGTCGCGACCGCCCTGCGGTACGAGGGATTCGACGTCGAGGTCGCAAGTACCGGATCCGACGCCCTGCGGGCCGCGGCGGTATTCCGCCCCGATCTGATGGTGCTCGACATCATGCTCCCCGACCGCGATGGTTTCGCGGTCGTGCAACGCCTGCGGGCCGACGGGCATCACCTGCCGGTCGTGTTCCTGACCGCGCGCGACTCCACCGAGGAGAAGGTGAAGGGTCTGACGGTCGGTGGCGACGACTACGTCACCAAGCCGTTCAGTCTGGAAGAGCTCGTGGCCCGGGTGCGCGCGGTGTTGCGCCGGACGGGGGCGATCAACGGCGACAGCACCGCCCGGCTGACGTTCGCCGACCTCGAGCTCGACGACGACACGCACGAGGTCTGGCGAGGTCGGACCCGCATCGAGCTGACCCCGACCGAGTACAAGCTGCTGCGCTATCTCATGTTGAACGCGCGACGGGCTCTGTCGAAGTCGCAGATCCTCGACCACGTGTGGGAATACGACTTCGACGGCGACGCCAATGTGGTCGAGACCTACATCAGCTACCTGCGCAAGAAGATCGACAAGCTCGGTCCCCCGTTGATCCATACCATTCGGGGTGTTGGCTACACGTTGCGGACCCCGCCCGAAGGCTGAGCGCTCGTGACGCTGCGCGTCCGGCTCCTGCTGGGCCTGGTCGTGCTCGCCGCGATCGGTCTCGCGGTCGCGGGCGGCGTCACCTATCGACAGACCCGGGCCGATCTCCTCAACCGCGTCGATCGTCAGGTCGCTTCGGCGGCGGCGTCGCCTGCACTGTTCTTCCCCGCGTTCGGTCAGGCCGGCGACTCCGACATCTCGAGCCAGATCCTGCCCCCCGGAACCTGGGCCGAGGTCCGCTCGGCCGATACCGGCGAAGTGCTCGGAACGAATCGCGGCGTGCTGAAGGAATCGACACCCGTACTCCCCTCGACCCTGAAGCCGGGCACGACCTTCACCGTGAGGTCGCCGCACTACCGCGTCGGCGTTGCCCAACCGCAGGTCTTCAGCCTCGGCCCCGGCCGGTTCGCCGCGCACGTGCAGGCGTACCTCATCGTGGCGATCCCCCTCTCCGATGTCGACCACACACTGCACCACTTGTTGTTCGTCGAAGTCGTGGTCGCCGTCGGGGTGCTCCTGGTCCTCGCAGTGTCAGCGTGGTGGGTCGTGAAGCTCGGGCTGCGCCCGCTCGAGCACATGCAGCAGACCGCGGGTGCGATCGCGGCGGGCGACCTATCGAAAAGGATCGACGTCGTCGACGAGCACACCGAGGTCGGACGGCTCGGCATCGCGCTCAACGAGATGATGCAACAGATCGAGAGCGCGTTCGCAGCACGGGCGGCGTCGGAAGGACGGCTGCGCCGATTCGTCGGCGACGCGTCGCACGAGCTGCGCACCCCCCTCACCTCGATCCGGGGGTACGCGGAGCTGTTCCGGCGCGGTGCGGCCGACCGTCCCGAAGATCTCGCCAAGGCGATGCGGCGCATCGAGGAAGAAGCCGACCGCATGGGCTCGCTCGTCGACGACATGTTGTTGTTGGCGCGACTCGACCAGGGCCGGCCGCTCGAGCATCAGCCCGTCGATCTCACCCGCATCACCCGCGATGCGGTCGACGACGCCCGCGCGGTCGCACCCACCCGACCGATCGACTTCTCCGCGAACGGCGCGATCTTCGTTCCCGGTGACGAGGCCCGGTTGCGCCAGGTGCTGGGGAATTTGCTGCAGAACGCGAACCGGCACACTCCCCCCGCGACGCCCGTTCGGGTGCGGGTGGTCGACGGCGAAGCGGAAGCAGTGATCGAGGTCGCCGACGACGGACCCGGCATCCCGACCGACGACGCGAACCGCGTGTTCGAGCGTTTCTGGCGTTCCGACCCGTCGCGCGCTCGTGCAAGCGGAGGCGCGGGCCTCGGCCTCTCGATCGTGGCCGCCATCGCCGCCGCGCATGGCGGTCGGACCGAGGTGCAGAGCGAGCCCGGCCGCGGCTCGGTCTTCCGGGTGCACCTCCCCCACGTCACCCCGACGACAACGGCCACGATCACGGCGGGCGAAGCCTCGCCGGCAACGGAGCCCGATCCGAACGTCCCCGTCTCCGACCTCGAAGACCCCTGACCACCTACCGACAGTTGTCAGAGATAACCGCGCCAGGCGCGGAGAAGTCCGACAACTGTTGGTGGAGTTGTTCAGACGCGGACGACGAGTTTTCCGAGGTGTTCGCCGGCGAAGAGGCGGACCAACGCTTCGGGCGCACGGTCGATGCCTTCGAGCTCGTGCACGCGCGCTGTGAGGCTGCCGTCGGCAAGCCAGCCCGCGAGCTGTCCGGCCGCGTCGCCGTAGTGGTCCCAGTAGTCGAGGGTGTTGAAGCCCTCCATGCGGGCACGTTTGCCCATGAGATACCGGACGTTGTGGAGGGGCGGCGACGGACCGTCGAGGTTGTACGTCGAGATGTCGCCGCACAGCACGATCCGCGCCTTCATCGCGAGCCGCCGCAACACCGTGTCGAGGAGCTCACCACCGACGTTGTCGAAGAACACGTCGACACCCTTGGGCGCGAGCTCCTTCAGCCGCGCCGCGACGTCTTCGCGCTTGTAATCGATGCACGCGTCGAACCCGAGCTCGTCGACGACCCATGCACACTTCTCCGGAGAGCCCGCGATCCCGATCACCTGCGCGCCCTGCATCTTCGCGATCTGCCCGGCCACTGAGCCGACACTGCTCGCGGCCGCCGACACGCAGAACACTTCGCCGGCCACCGGCTTGGCGACCTCGAGCACGCCGACGTACGCGGTGATGCCGACGTGACCCAGCACGCCGAGCACGTCGAGCAACTCGACACCCTCGGGCACCATCGTGATCGGTGGAAACGGGTTCGACTGCACGACGCAGTACTGCTGCCATCCGGTGAGATGCATGAACGCACGCCCGAGCGGATACTCCTCGGGATTGTTTGTCTCGACGACCACGCCCACACCGTTCGAGCGCACGGGCTCGCCGATGGCGACGCCCGCCATGTAGTTGCCGCGCTCGTTGATCCAGCCGCGGATGGTCGGATCGATACCGAGGTAGCGGACCTCGAGCAGCGCCTCGCCTTCACCAAGCGAGGGCACCGGCACCTCGGTCGTCTCGAAGCACGACTCCGTCACCATCCCGAGCGGACGTTGCGCGAGCACGACCTGCCGGTTCATGCGTGCGGACGAGCCGAGCCCCTTGGGCGAGGACGAGGGAGCCATGTCCCGTGAAGTTGCCACGAGCGCAGAAGCTACCGGCACCGCGTAGCCTCGCGCCCGTGCTGCCGCTCGACGTCGACGACCTCACCGCGGAGTGGTTCGGCACCGCGCTGCAGCGTGACGTGCAAACGGCCGACGTGCTCGACCGCAGCTCCGGAACCACGGGTCGGGCCCACGTCAGGCTGACCGGCGCCGCCGACGTCCCGCCGACCGTGTTCGTCAAGCTCGCTCCGTTCGACGAGCACCAACGAGAGTTCGTGACATCGGTAGGCATGGGCGTCGCCGAAGCCGTCTTCTACCGAGACCTCGCCGCCGAGACTCCCGTCCGTATCCCCGACGTGTGGTTCGCCGACACCGACGACGACCGCTACGTCATGGTGCTCGAAGACCTCGTCGCGAGCGGCTGCCGGTTCCCGCACCCCAAGGACGACGACATCGCATGGCGCGCCCGCGACATCGTCGAGAACATGGCTGTGCTGCACGGCCACTTCTGGGAGTCGCCCCGTTTCGACGAGGGGGGCGATCTCGCGTGGCTCGCGCCGAAGACCACCGGCGCGGCCGGGGGTGGTGCGAAGTTCGTGAAGATGGCAGTCGAGAGCGTCGGCAGCCAGCTCCCCGACGAGTTCCACCGTCTCGCCGACATCTACCTCGCCCGCAACGACGACATCGTGCAGCTGTGGAACTCCGGTCCGCGCACGTTCGTCCACGGTGATCCGCACATGGGAAACCTGTTCGTCGACACACGCCACGAGAACCACACGGGGTTCCTCGACTGGGCGATGATCGGCCGTTCTCCCGGTCTGCGCGACGTCGCCTACATCCTGTGCAACTCGATCCCGGCCGCGGTGCGGGCCGCCGACGAGCGGGCACTGGTCGAGCGCTACTGCGAGCTTCTCGCCGAGCAGGGCATCACGCTCGACACCGACGAGGCCTTTGAGCAGTACCGACTGTTCGCCGTGTACTCGTGGGTGTCAGCGACGTCGACTGCGGGCATGGGTTCCAAATGGCAGCCCCTGCACATCGGCCTCGGCGGCACCAAGCGGGCGACCGAGGCGTGCACCCAGTTGGGCTGCGTCGACCTGCTCGAACATCTGCTCGGCTGAGCATCAACATGGCTCCCTCGGCTTCGCCTGGCGGCTCGCTCGTCCGCACGGGGCGGAGCTGCCATAGGGTGGCGACAGGCAAAACTCGAAAGGGGCCACCCATGTCGGTGTACGACGTTCCGCTCAACTCGATCGACGGCACGGCCGGCGTTCTCGCCGACGAGAAGGGCAAGGTCACGTTGCTCGTGAACGTCGCCTCCTTCTGTGGCCTCACGCCTCAGTACGAGGGTCTCGAGAAGCTCCACGAGCGCTTCGGCACCCAGGGCTTCGAGGTCGTCGGCATCCCGTGCAACCAGTTCGGTGCGCAGGAGCCCGGCACCTCCGACGAGATCAAGACGTTCTGCAGCACGCAGTACAGCGTCGACTTCCCACTCACCGAGAAGATCGACGTCAACGGCGACACGCGCCACGAGCTCTACAAGCAGCTCACGCCCGTCGCCGACGCCGAAGGGCACACCGGCGACATCCGCTGGAACTTCGAGAAGTTCCTGATCGGTCGCGACGGTGAAGTGGTCCAGCGCTTCGCGCCGATGGTGGAGCCCGAGAACGCCGACATCGTCGGCGCCATCGAAAAAGCCCTTGCCGGCTAGCACGAACGACAACCCGTGATCCTGGACGAGTTCCGGCTCGACGGCCGCGTCGCGATCGTCACCGGTGCGGGCAAGGGAATCGGCGCGGGGTGTGCCCGCGCCCTTGCCGAAGCCGGTGCCGACGTGGTGTGCGCGGCGCGGACGCAGGCCGATATCGACACGGTGGCCGACCGCGTACGCGACCTGGGTCGCCGCGCGCTTGCCGTGCCCACCGACGTCATGGTGACCGAGCAACTCGTTGCGCTCGTGGCCCGTACCGTCGAAGAGCTCGGCCGCGTCGACATTCTCGTGAACAACGCGGGCGGGTCACTTCCGAAGCCGTTCATGGCGACGAGCGAACGCTCCTTCGAGCTGTCGTTCCGCTTCAACGTCACCTCCGCGTTCCTGTTGAGCAAGCTCGTCGTGCCCCACATGGTCGACGCGGGCGCGGGCGCGATCGTCAACATCTCGTCGCGCTCTGCCAGCATGGTCCAGCCGTGCTTCACCGCCTACGCAACGAGCAAGGCTGCGCTGTCGATGATGACGCGCGCGATGGCACCCGAGCTCGCGCCGAAGATCCGCGTCAACGCGATCGAAGTCGGCGGCATCGAGACCGATGCTCTCGCGCACGTGTTGTCGGACGACTCGGTGCGGGCCCAGCTCGAGGGCAACACCCCGATGCAACGTGTCGGCCTCCCCGCCGACATCGCGGCCGCGGTCGTCTACCTCACGTCACCGGCATCGTCGTTCGTCACCGGCAAGATCTTCGAGGTCGACGGCGGCGTCGAGTCGCCCGCGTTCACGATCCCGTTCGAACGCCTGTAAGCGCTATCTCGTCGTCGCGCGGCCTGCGAGCAATGGCAGGTCGAGATAGGTCTTGATCCCGGGCTCGGCCGCGCACACATAGGGAATCGCGTTGACGCAATGCTGGGCGGGCGGGATGAGCCCGATCTCCGGATGCTCGCCGATCACAGGCGGGTGCAGTCCGTGGAAGATCGTCTTCACCGGCGGCTCCGCGTCGAACTCGACCTCGAAGCGTTGCTCACCCAGCGTCCACGGCGGGTCGAGGTTCTCCGAACCCATCAGCCAGTTCACCCGGACCGTCATCACCGGCTTGCCGTCGACCGTGCCCTGCCAGGTGAAGCGCTGGGCGGCGACCGTGCCCTTCTCGATCACGCCGACGGGCGTGTCCATGTCGACCGTCGCGACTGCATACTCGTGCTTCGACGTCTTTTCGGGATCGATCCTCCAACCGAGCTCGGCGCAGACCATGTCGATCGACTGCATGAAGCCGTGGCCGAGGATCTCGATCATCGGGCTCTTGGCCGCGGTCTCGGGGTCCTTGCCGAACAGCATCACTTCCCGCACGACCATGTCGGTCGGGTAGTTGCGGATGTCGGAGAACTCTTCGGCGCGCACGTGCCGGATGTCGCGGCACAGGGCCGACAACATCAACGGGAAGCGTTCGGTGATCCCGCCGGGATTGATGCCGGTGCCGTGGAGCGTCACCTTGCCGGTCAGGCACGCGGCCTGGATCGCGGCGACACCCGGCGTGTCGGCCGGATAGATCCAGCCGACCGGGGTGACGACGTTCTTTCCCGACTCGAGCAGCCGGATCACATCACGCGTGCTCGCCATCACCGGCGCGTACACGACGACCTCGGCGTCGAGCGCGCAGATCTCGTCGAGCGAATTCGTCGCCTTCACGCCGATCGGGCCGATGTCGCAGAGCTCGCCGACGTCGCGACCGACCTTGTCGGCGCTGTGCACCCAGCACCCGACGAGCTCGAGCTCGGGATGCGCCAGCACGCCCTTGATCGCTTCCTTGCCGAGCAACCCCGTCGCCCACTGCACGACGCGATAAGTCATGAGACGCTTCTCCCGGTCATGGGATGATTCTGTCCGAATGGCACAGGACACGCACGACTGGCAGGAATGGCACCGGGCCTACGACCAGGCCGACAACCCGCTGATCCGCAGACTCGCGATCGTGCAACAGTGCATCGGGGCCGTGCTCGACGCCGCGCCCCCGGGCCCCATCCGGGTCGTGAGCATGTGCGCCGGCGAAGGCCGCGACCTGCTCGGCGTCCTGACGCACCATCCGAGACGGGACGACGTGCAGGGCCGGCTGGTCGAGCTCGATCCCGGGCTCGCCGCCACCGCACTCGAGCACGCGCCCGACGGGATCGACGTGCTGGTCGCCGACGCGGGGAACTCGTCGGCGTACGCGGGCGCGGTGCCTGCCGACCTCGTGCTCGTCTGCGGCGTGTTCGGCAACGTGACCGCCGCCGACATGATGAACACGATCGATGTCGCGCCTACGTTCTGTGCGCCCGGCGCGACCGTGATCTGGACCCGTCATCGCCGGCACCCCGACGCGACGCCTGCACTGCGGGAGCGGTTTGCCGGGAACGGATTCGAAGAAGTCGGGTTCCACACGTCCGAGGGCTCGATGTTCGCGGTGGGTGCGCACCGGCTCGTCGCCCAGCCGCGACCGTTCGCGAACGACGTCCGCCTGTTCGAATTCGTCGGCTACAAGACCCTCGACGCCGACGCCTGCCCACAGTGTGGGTTCAGCTACTCGGTCGGCCGGGCCGAGATCACGCCCTGGCTTCGCTCGGACGCGCGGGCGTTCGTCGCCAGGCTCCGCACGTTCGACGACACGGCGGTGCGGACCCGTCCCAAGCCCGACGTCTGGTCACCGCTCGAGTACGCGTGCCACGTGCGCGACATGCTCAGGGTGCAGACCGAGCGGGTCGTGCTCGTCCAACACGAGATCGACCCGGCGTTCGTCCCGATGAGACGCGACGAGAGGGTCGCCGGGGATCGTTACAACGAACAGGATCCGGACGCCGTCGCCGACGCGGTGATCGCCGCGGCCGACACGCTCGCGGACACGCTCGATGCGCTCGACGACGCGGGCTGGAACCGGACCGGTGTCTACAACTACCCCGAACGAGCGCTCCGCACTGTGGAGTGGATCGGGGTCCATACGAACCACGAGCTGCTCCACCATCGCGGTGATCTCGGGTGAGGATGCTCAGGTGCTGATCGGCACCTTCGCGTAGCCGCGAACTGTGCTGGTGTGCACCATCTCCAGGTTGTCGTGATCGACGCTCCACGTCGGGAACCGCTTGAACGTCTCCTCGAGCGCGATGCGACCTTCGAGTCGCGCGAGCGCGGCGCCGAGGCAGAAGTGGATGCCGTAGCCGAACGCGACGTGACGACTCATGTCGCGCTCGACGTCGATGAGGTCAGGGTTTTCCCATATGCGGTCGTCGCGGTCGGCGGCGCCGGTCAACAACGCGACCTTCGACGCGGCGGGAAGCATCGACCCACCGATCTCAACCTCACGCGTGACCCAGCGACCCTGGATCGCCGACGGCGCCTCCCAGCGCAGGATCTCTTCCACTGCGTTCCCGATCAAGCCGGGGTTCGCCGCGAGCTTGGCCCGCTGCTCGGGGAACCGGTCGAGACCAACCGCCGACCAGCCGAGGAAGCGGGCCACCGTCTCGTTGCCCGCGCCCGAGATCAGACCCATGAACGCATGGATCTCGTCGTCGGAGAGGTGCCGCGTCGTCCCGTCGGCCTCGTCGAGCTCGGCCGTCATCAGCTCGCTCATGATGTCGTCGCGCGGATTGCGACGGCGGTCGTCGATGATCGCCTGCCAGTAGGCATGCACCGACGACTGGATGGTGTTCATCTTCGAGCCCATCATCTCGCCCGGGTCGATGTGCAACATCTCGTCGGACCATTCCCGCAGCTGTGGTTCGTCCTCTTCCGGCGCGCCCAGCAGCGCGGAGATCACCATGACCGGCAACCGGGCGCCGAAGTCGGCGACGTAGTCGAAGGCGCCATTGCCCGGCCCCGTGAATTCGTCGAGGAACCCGCCCGCGAGCACCCGGATGCGGGGTTCGAGCGCCGACATGTGCCGGGGCGTGAAGGCCCGGCTCACGAGCTTGCGGTAGCGCGTGTGTTGCGGCGGGTCCATGAAGATCATCATCGTCGTCATGAACGGGTCCGGATCCGGTTGCATCATCTCCAGCACGGTCGTGTGCGCGGAGCTGAACGTGACCGGATCGAGATGCGCCTGCAGCACGTGGTCGAAGCGACTCAGCGCGTAGAAGTCGTGCTGCGCGTTGTAATAGACGGGCGCTTCGTCACGCAGCCGCTTCCAGATCGGATGCGGATTGGCATCGATCGCGTAGTCGTACGGGTCGTAGACGAGCGGCGTAGGGGTCGTGACCATGAGGAAACGGTATCGCTACGCGACTTCGGGTGTCGGCTGGTGTGTGGCCCAGGCCCGGTACAGCTCCGCGTAGTGACCGCCGAAGGCAACGAGCTCGGCGTGCGAGCCCAGCTCGGCCAGATGCCCGTCGTAGACGACGCCGATGCGATCGGCCCGGGCCGCGGTCGAGAGGCGGTGCGCCACGACCACGACGGTCCGGCCGTGCATCAGGTGTTCCATCGCGGCTTCGACCGCGTGCTCGGTGCCCGGGTCGAGGTTCGACGTCGCCTCGTCGAGGATGAGCACCGACGGATCGGCGAGCGCGGCCCGGGCGAGCGATACGAGTTGGCGTTCCCCGGCAGACAGGCGCGAGCCCCGTTCGCGGACCTCGGTGTCGAGACCCTCGGGGAACGCGGAGAAGCGGTCGAGCAGACCGAGGATCCGCAACGCCTGTTCGACGTCGGCGTCGGTCGCCTCGGGTCTCCCCACCCGCACGTTGTCGCGCAGCGTGCCCGCGAACAGGAAGCCTTCCTGGGGAACCACGATGACGCGCTGCCGCAGTGAGATGAACTCGGCGTTGCGCAGGTCGACCCCGCCGACGCGCACCGTTCCCTCCACCGGGTCGTAGAACCTCGCGATCAGCTTCGCGAGCGTCGACTTGCCCGCGCCGGTCGGGCCGACGAGCGCGATGCGTTCTCCGTCGGCGATCTGCAGCGCGACGTCGTGCAGGACCGGCTCGTTGGCGCCGTACGCGAACGTCACGTGGTCGACGTCGACCGCGCCCGAACGCGGAAGGTCGACCGCGGCCTGGCGCTGGCGTACCGTCGGCCGGGTGTCGAGCACGCCGAAGATCTTGGCCAAGGCCGCGGCCGACGACTGCACCGTGTTGTAGAGCTGGCTGAGCTGGTTGATGGGCTCGAAGAGGCTGTTGAGCCACAGGACGAACGCCGCGACCGTGCCGACGGTCACGACGCCACGCGTCGTCAACCAGCCGCCGTACCCGATGATGACCGCGGTGCCGACGACACCCGCGTACTCGATGATCGGGAAGTACTTCGACGAGATGCGAACGGTGTGCATGTTCGCGTGGTACTGGTCCTCGTTGGTGCGGTGGAACTTGCGGGTGAACGCATCCTCGCGCCCGAACGCCTGCACGACGCGTACGCCTTCGAGACTCTCTTGGAGCGTGCTGAGGTTCGTCGAGATCGAGTCGCGCACCTCGAGGTAGGCCTTGTTCGACACCCGTCGGAACCAACGGCTGCCGAAATACACGGGCGGCACGATGACGAGGATGCCGACCGCGAGCTGCCACGACACGATGAGCACCACGGTGATAGCACCGATGAACACGAACGTGTTCTGCACGAAGAGCACGAGACCCTGCGAGACCAGCTCCTCCATCGCGTCGATGTCGGAGGTCATGCGCGCGACGATCTTGCCCGTCTTCTCCGTTTCGAAGAAGTCGAGCGAGAGGCTCATCATGTGCCCGAACAGCCGGTTGCGCAGCTCCCGGAGGAAGCCCTCGCCGACGCGCGCGACGAGCACGATCGCGAGCCGGCCGAGCACGAAGCCGATGAACGCGACGACGAGGTAGGCGATGACAGTGTGATCGAGCGCGCTCGCGCTGCCTGAGGGATGGTGCGCGCTGGGAAGGCCGGCGTCGATGCCGTGCTTGACGAGCAGCGGGCCCGCGAGCAACGTCGCCGCCTGCGCCATCAAGATGAGCACCGAGACGATGATCAGGCCCCGCCAGGGCTTGAGCATGCGTAGCAACCGGCGCACGACGCGCGTCGCCTCGTCGCGCGAGAGCGTCTCCTCGGGAATGTTGTCGCCCCACCACCCCATCAGTCGCCCACCCCCGGAAGGTCGAGCACCGCATCGCCGGCGATGTCGTCCTCGACGTCATCGGCGCCGAACCCTGGTTCGAGCGCCGCGCGGGCGAGCACCTCGCGGTAGCGCGGCGAGGTCGCGAGCAGACTCTCGTGAGTACCGTCGGCGACGATCTTGCCGCCGTCGACCAGGACCACGCGACCTGCCAACGCGATCGTTGCGGGCCGGTGGGCGATGATGATCGTCGTCCGGCCCTGCATGACCTCGGCGAGCGCGGCGCGGATCTCGTGCTCCTTCGACGGATCGACCGACGACGTGGCGTCGTCGAGGATCAGCACGCGTGGATCGGCGAGCACCGCGCGCGCAATCGCGATGCGCTGCCGCTGACCGCCGGACAACGAATAGCCGTGCTCACCGATGATCGACTCGTACCCCTCGGGGAGGTCGCGGATGAATTCGTCGGCACCGGCGAGCTTGGCGGCCCGTACGACCGCGTCGTTCGGCGCCTCGGGGTCGGCGAACGCGATGTTGTTGCGCACGCTGTCGGAGAACAGGAACGTGTCCTCGAACACGAGACCGACTGCGCCCCGCACCTCGCGCAGCCGCACGTCGCGCACGTCGGCGCCGTCGATGCGAACGTGACCGGCGTCGACGTCGTAGAAGCGGGGGATGAGACGGGCCACGGTCGACTTGCCCGACGCAGTCGCGCCAACCAGCGCGACCGATTCACCCCCCGCGATGTCGAGATCGAAGCCGTCGAGCACGGCCGCACCGCGCCCGTAACCGAAGGTGACCCGCTCGAAGCGCACCGAACCTGGGCCGTCGGGCAGCGCCCGCGCGTCGGGCGGGTCTGCGACCTCGGGATCGGTCGCCAGGATCGAGTCGATCCGGCCCGCGGCCGCCGCCGACCGCGGCAGCTGGCCGACGAGCATGCCGATCATGCGCAGCGGCCAGATGAGCATGACGACGAAAAGGTTCGCAGAGACGATGTCGCCGACAGTGAGGTGGTGGTGGAGCACCTGGTGACCGCCGTACCAGAGGATGCCGACGAGCCCGAGCGCGGGCAGCAGGTCGATCAGCGGCATGAAGCCGGCCCGCAACCGGGCCTGGTCCATCGACCGGTCGTACACGCTGTCGGCTTCTTCCGATAGGCGGGCGCGCTGGAGCCGCTCGACGCCGAACCCCTTGACGACGCGCACGCCGGTGATGCTCTCCTCAACGACGCCGGACACGTCCGAGAGCTCTTTTTGCAGCTGCATCCCGACCGGGTACATGCGGTGGTTGAAGCGCGTCGCGGAGAAGTTGAGCAGCGGCAGAAGACCGAGCGCGAACAGGGCGAGACCCGGACTGCGCAAGAGCAGGATGACCACGACCGCCGCCATCTGGATGGTGCTTGCGATCGTCAACGGGACGAGCAGGATCACGTTGTTGATCTGTTGGATGTCGGTGTTCGCGTAGGCCATCAGCTGGCCGGTCTGGGCCTGATCGTGGAACGCGAAGTGCAGTCGTTGGAGGTGCGCGACCAGTCGCATCCGGATGTCGGTCTCGACCCGCCACGCCAACCCGAACGCGGAATAGCGCCGGAGTCCGGTACCGACGGCCTGTACCGCGCCCACGCCGACGATCGCGGCGGTCAGGCCCAACGTGACCCCGGTGCGCCCGCGAGCGATGCCGTGGTCGATCGCTGCGCCGGCGAGCAACGGAACGGTCACGCGCGCGGTGGCCCAGACGAGACCGGCCGCGATGCCGAGAATCATCAACCTCGGGTGAGCGCGAACCGTCTCTTTCATCAGCCGCCAACCCCGCTTGCGGGTCTGGCGGCCCTCGAGCTGCGCGGCTTCCTTGCGC
Organism: Actinomycetota bacterium; assembly: GCA_041691275.1. Taxonomy (GTDB): domain Bacteria; phylum Actinomycetota; class Acidimicrobiia; order IMCC26256; family PALSA-610; genus PALSA-610. The sequence goes on from JBEPUZ010000085.1 coordinate 13,349, forward strand.
GCGGACTTCTCTTGCTTCGTCTCACGCTCGTCGCCCACTTTGGGCGAGGCTATCAGCGCATCCCTGACGCTCCCGTCAGGTTTTCCAGGGTCGCTCCGGCCTGCTCGGGGAACAGTTTCGAGACCAGCTCCGCGAGCACCAACCGGGACTCGTCGCTCGCGAGATCACCCGCGAAGGTCCATGCTCGTCAGGCACGAACGTTCGGTACCGAAACCTCGGCGTCGTCGAGACGCTTGCGCGCTTCCGCCTCCCGCAGCACGTCAACGATCTCGTCGCCGACCAACTCCGAGCGGGCGAGCAGCTCGTCGCGCAACGCGATGACGAGGTGACGATTGTCGTCGAGCATCACCTGCACGTCGGCCTTCGCCTGGGTGAGCAGCTTCTCCAACGCCGCGCGCGCGTCTTCGTTGGCGAGCACCTTGCCGACAATGCCCTGCGAGATCGGTCCACTCTCGATCGCGTCGTACGACACGAGCGATCCCGCCATGCCGAACGAGCCGACCATCTGCGCGGCCAAACGGGTCGCGTGCACGAGGTCACCCGACGGACCGGTTCCCGACTCGCCGAAGAACAGCTCCTCCGCGCTCATTCCACCGAAAGCGATCTTCATCATCCCGAGCAGCTCCGAGCGGGTGCGCGTGAAGCGCTCCTCGCCGTCACTGTGCGACAACAGGCCGAGCGCATCGCGCCGCTTGATGATCGACAGCACCTCGAGCTTGCGGTTCTGACCTACGAGGTACGCCACGGTCGCGTGACCCGACTCGTGGGTGGCGATCGTCCGGCGCTCTTCGTCGGTGTACTCGACCGGCTGCTTCAGACCGATCTCCTCGGTCATCTTGGCCTGCTGGACGTGCTCCCAGTTCATCGCCGTCTGGCCGTCGCGCAACGCCCACACGAGACCCTCGTCGAAGACGTGCTCGATCATCACCGGCGTGTACCCGAAGGTCATCGCCGCGAGGGCGTCGCGACGCTCTTCCTTGTCGAGCTCCGGGACGTGCGCCTTGCGGTCGAGGTAGTAGTCGATGATGTCGCGCCGGCCCGAGCGGCTCGGCAGATCGAAGTGGATCGAGCGGTCGAAACGGCCGGGGCGCAACAGCGCGGGGTCGAGATCCGCGGCCCGGTTCGTCGCCGCGATGAGGAGCACGTTCGACGGTGCCGGCGGACGTTTGCGGATGCGGCGATGCGTCGGGAGGAACCGGTTGATCCCGTCGATCCACCAGCCCGCGAACCGGTGACCGCCGGTCGGCGTGTCGAACGACTGCATCTGGATGAGCAGCTCGTTGACGACGCCGGAGATGCCCTCGCTCGTGTTGCGCTCGACGGTGCGCCCGTGCGGGTCGGACCGGTAGAGGCCTGATCCGTACGCGTCACCGAACCCGGTCGACCGCATACCGCTGCGGGCGCCGGCAATGGCGTCGATCTCCTCGATGAATCCGATCGCGCCGCCCTCTTCCGTGGCCGCCTTGCGCAGCTCCTTGAAGTAGTTGCGGATCTTGCGACCGGTCGCGCCGTAGTACTGCGACTGGAACGCGGTCGACGACACGAACAGGAACGGAACCCCGGCCTCGTGTGCCATGGCCTTGGCCATGTATGTCTTTCCCGTTCCGGGAGGGCCTTCGAACAGCACGCCCTTGCGCGGGTTGCCGCCCATCACCTGGCGGAAGGTCTGGTGACCGAGGAACAAGTTGAGCGTCTTGACCACTTCGTCTTTGACCGGACCCAACCCGACCACGTCGTCGAGCGTGGTGTCGATCTCGCTCGCGTCGTACCGGACGTGGGGCGACTTGCCCATCGCCATCATCGGGACGACGAGCACGATGCACAGGACGACGATCAGGCCCACCGGCAGCAGGATCTGCATCTGCTCGGCGCTCAGGTGCGGGAGGCCGGGGCTGATGAAGTCGTGGCTCAGGATCCGGTAGTACAGGTACGCCGTGATCGGGACGAGGGCGATCAGCAGCCTCCAGAGCCGGCCCCGGCGCGTCGCCTCTCGAATTCGGCTGACGTCGAGGGTGCCTGCGAGCACCGCGGCGCCGCCCATTCCCGCCAGCGCGGCCGCGTTCGCGGTCGCCAAGCTCTCCTGATTTACCGGACGCCGAAGACCCATGCCCAACCCCCACTCGTAGCCCCTGCCACGCAGCGTAGCCGTCTGTGCGCGTTTCGGGAAGAGTCGAACGGTCGAGAAGCGGACCGCCTGCGCCCCCTGAGTGCGCCGTCGACGCATGTCCGCCAGAGTTGTCGGAGCCCGGACTCGTTTCGGCGCTCGTTTAGGCTGCAGCGGTGAACGAGCCGGTCGAAGCGGTCGACGCCCGCACCGATCGCGTGACCCAGGGCGCAGTGGGGATCGCCCTCCTGGCCGGTTTCGTGTTCCGGGTGCCCTGGGTCGTACCCGTGGTCGGGATCATCACCGCAGTGGCCGCGCTCGGTGGTCCGGGTGCGAACGTGCTCCACTGGATCTTCGAGCGGCTGATCGCACCTCGGCTGCCGTCTCCGGGTGCGATCGCGGCCGAACCCAAGGTCCTGGGTACCACGGTGCGCGCGCAGGATGCGCTCGCGACCGTCATCCTCCTGGTCGCGACCCTTACCTTCGCGCTCGGGATCGGGTTGGTCGGCTGGATCCTCGCGGTCGCCGAGGCGGTGATCGCGATCATGGCCGCGACCACCCGCATCCACATCGCCGAGCGCCTGCGCCATCAGCGGTAGCTGTCGTTCCCGGGAGCGTGGTTCAGGCGCCGTCCGGAAGGCGCCGAAGTCGGTGCGCCCGGATCAGATGTCGAAGCGGCCGTAGCCACCGCGGTAGAAGAGCAATGGCTTGCCTTCGGACGCATACCCGAGCTCGAGCGCGCGCCCGACGACGATCACATGATCGCCGGCGTCGTGCTCGGCCACCGTCTCGCAGTCGACGAACGCGATCGCCTGGTCGAGCAACGGGGCACCCGTTCGGCCCGTCGTGTACGACAGGTGCGCGAAGCGATCAGCGCCCTTCTGTGCGAACAGGCGACAGATCTCTTCGCCGTCCTCTTCGAGGATGTTCGCCGCCCACTTCTGCGCGGCTTGGATGCGCGGCCAGGTCGACGACGACTTCGCCGCGCAGAAGAGCACAAGCGCGGGATCGAGCGACACCGACGTGAACGAGTTGCACGCCATCCCGACCGGCTCGTCACCATCGAGGGCGGTGATGATCGCGACACCGGTCGCGTAGTGACCCACGACCGTGCGTATCGCCGCCGCGTCGGGAGTCAGGATGTGCTTGGACAACTGACTCATTCGGTTCCCGGCCGGGCGGGTGCGAGCTCGATCTCGAGCCCTTCGTAGCTCGCGGTGACCGCGGGGGCGCCGATGCGCGCCGCGTAG
>JBEPUZ010000086.1:0-16376 GCA_041691275.1 Actinomycetota bacterium
CCGGGGGGGGCCGGGGGGGGCGGCCCCGCCCCCCCCCGGGGGGGGCGCCGGGGCGGGGGGGCCGGGGGCGCGGGCGGGGGGGCGCCGCCCCCCCGCCCCCCCGCCGGCGGCCGCCCCCGCTTCTACGATCAGGCCGACCAACGCGCACACCTGCGCGATCGTGTCGGCGTCGGCGAGGTCGCCGTGGTCGTCGAGCTTGGGTCGGACGCCGGGCACCGGAAGCTGCGCGACGACGTGCGCGCCCTGCGCCTGTAGTGTCTGCGCCAGCGCGTCGAGCGATCGTTGACCACCGCTCGTACCGGCGCTCATGAGCGCGACCGGCTTGTCGTAGAGCTCACCGCTGCCGACGATCCAGTCGAGCGCGTTTTTGAGCGTGCCCGGCAGCGAGTGCGCGTACTCGGGCGTCGCGATGACGACCCCGTCTGCGTGTGCGATCGCGGCGCGCCAAGTGGTGAGCGTGGCGATCGTGTCGCCGTCGAGATCCGGATTGAAATGCGGAAGCTCGGCGATGTCTTCGAACGCGACGACGCGCGCGGTGCCGCTCGCACAGTCGGCGGCGGTGGCGAGGAGCGCGCGGTTGGCCGAGATCTTCTGGAGACTGCCCGATATGAAGAGCAGCTCGACCGGTGCCGGGTCGGTTGATTCGTGCACGACAGATCCAAGAACATCCCGCCCCGCCCTATTCCCCGCCCGCGACCCTCGCAACGCGGGTGAGCTGGAACAGGCGGCGTCGGCGTTCGGAGTGGTTCTGCCGACCGTCCGTGAACCGGATTTCGGCCGCGGCCGTATCCATATGCGGTCGCACGAACAAGCGAATGCGACGTGAAGGAACGGTGGCGACTCAAGATGAAGAAGCACCAGACGACGAAGGAACGCGCGACCCGACCGAAGCTCGCGCGACGAGGCGCGACGCTCGCAGTCGGTCTCGCGGCAGTGCTCGCACTCGCCGCGTGCGGTTCGTCGGGATCTTCGACCGCGAGCGTGTCGCCCGGCGCCCAGCCCGCGTCGGCGAACAGTGCCGCCGCGTCCGCCGCGACCGCCGCGTCCGCCGCGACGGTGAAGGCGGCGATGACGAGCCTCGGTACGGTGTTGACCGACAACAAGGGCATGACGCTCTACACGCTGAAGAACAACGGCACTCCGGTTCCGTGCACCGGTGCGTGTGCGGCCGCGTGGCCGCCGCTGGTGGTGCCTGCGGGAACCGCTTCGGTCACCGGCGCGCCGGGTGTGACCGGACTCGGTACCGTCGTCAAGGGTGGAGTGACGCACGTGACCGACGCCGATGCGCCCTTGTACACCTTCAAGGGTGACCAGGCTCCCGGCGACACGAAAGGTGACGGTCTTGCGAGCTTCGGCGGTGTGTGGCACGTCTTGATGACGACCGCCGCGCCGGTGTCCGCCGCTGCCCCCGTACCCCCGACGACACCCCCGACCACGGTGTCGTCCGGCGGATACGGCTACTGAGAGGTCGGTCCTCGACCGCGACCCCGATCACGAGTGTTCGCGACGATTATCTTCGAGCTATCTCTGCACTGCAGAGCCCGTGAGAGGTGGTCGACGATTCTCGACGCGATACCCGAACAGATGCGCGCGCTGCGTTTGCGTTGTCGAGCGGGGCATCGGGGCGCGGGTCGTCTCGGCCGTGGAACCGCACGCCGGACTCGAGTTCTTCATCGTCGAAGGTGAGCGCGGCACGCTCGAGGAGTTGGGCCGGCTCGCTGGCGCAGGCATGCTCCGGGCCGTCGTGAGCGAGACAGTGGAGCTCGCCGACGACGCGAGCGCGTTCGCCGACAAGCCGCGCGGTCAGGGTAAGCGTGTCATCGAGGTGCGAGCTTCCTGAGTCGCTTCGTCCCGACTCAGTTCGCAGCGCGGCTGCCGAGCACGACGATGCCCGACCTCGGCGGCGTCGCGTCGACAAAGGAGTCTGACTCCCAGCGCGAAGTGGTCGCCGAAACTGGCGTAGTCCGTGGGGTCGGGGCGGATGAGGCCTTTCTGGAATCGTCACTTTTGTTTGCCATTGGTGGAGCTATCGGCTATGATACGAACATATGTTCGATCGGGTCGGTGCCTCACGCATGATGTTGGAAGAAGTGGCGGCGGCGTTCGACGCGCCTGCGTTGACGCCCGAAGCTGCAGTGCGGTGGATGCAGGAGCTCGCGCTCCTCGGGCGGTTGGTCGACGGGATGGTCGGGCCGTGCGCACGCCGGGTGGCGGAGACGAGCGCGAGCGCGGCCGACGCGGTGGCGTCGGTGGCGAAGACGTTGGGTGTCGGTACGGGTGTGGTGCGGGGTGCGATCGAGACCGCGAAGAAGCGGGACGGGTTGGCGGCGACGGATCGGATGGTCCGCGAGGGCCGGTTGAGTGCGAAGGAAACGCAGCTGATCGCGGGTGCGGCGGCGAAGAATCCCGCGGCGGAGGAGTCACTGCTCGCGATCTCGGAGCAGGGGCTCGTGCCACTCAAGGATGCGTGTGTGCGGGCCCGGGCCGCGGTCGAAGACCCTGCGGAACGAGCGAAACGGCATCATCGCCAACGGGAGTGGCGGTCGTGGACCGACGCGGATGGGATGTTCGTGGGGCGGTTCCGGTTCGCGCCCGAGGTCGGCGGGCTGGTGAAGGCCAAGATCGACGATCAGGTGCAGCGCATCTTCCGGGCCCGCAAAGCCGGCACCGATCACGAGTCGCTCGACGCGTACGCGGCGGACGCGGTCGCCGAATGTCTCCTCACCGAACCGACGGCGGAGACCGCGGGGACCGGGTCGAGCGTCCCTCACGCGTACGTGCACATCGTCGTCGACCACGGCGCCCTCATCCGCGGCGGTACCGCCGACGGAGAGATCTGTGAGATCCCGGGTGTCGGGCCCGTCGACGTCGCCTGGGTGAAAGAACTGCTCGGTTCGGCGTTCCTCACCGCAGTCATCAAGAAGGGGAAGGACATTCTCACCGTCGCCCACCTCGGTCGGCATGTGCCGGCCGAGGTGATGACCGCCCTTCTCGTCAACGGACGCGAATGTGACGTCGAAGGCTGCAACCACCGTGGCTATCTCGAACGCGACCACATCGACGACCACGCGAACGGCGGTCCGACGTCGTTCGCGAACCTCCGCTGGCTCTGCTACCGCCACCACCGACACAAAACCGCAGGCTGGATCCTCGGACCCGCCCACCCCACCACCCGAAAACGCACCCTCCGCCCACCACCCGCACACGCGAACGCGGCATGAGTGTCATGGAGGATCGAGCGCGCCCGGCAGGATTCGAACCTGCGACCCACGGCTTAGAAGGCCGTCGCTCTATCCAACTGAGCTACGGGCGCGGGCTTGGAAGACCCGGCGGAAAACTACCGGAGGAAGCGGCTCCGGTCGCCGAGAATCTGGGCTGCGGTGTGGCAATAGACCACGTCGGGGAGCGTCAGACCAGAGTCGAGGGGCCGAAGGGATCGGGAAGATGCACGTACCGATCGGAATCGTCGTCCCTTTCGTGTTGTTGCTGCTGGTGCTCGCATTGCGGTGATTCCGGGGGTTCTCGTGCGGTCGACAACGGGGTATTTTGGGGTTCGCGGTTCACCAGCGGGCCGTCCCAGAACAGATTTCACAGCGGTGAGGACGCCGATGGAACCGCTGCGAAGCGACGGATGTCGAAGCCGGGATCGGGTCGTCGATCCGCTCCTCTCGCTCTGCCCGGAAGCTGCACCCGCCTATGTCGTGGCGTTCGACGAGTCGGTTCGTCAGGTCGCCTCGGCGTTCGGCCGCTCGTTCGACGATGCAGTCGACTTGATGCTGGATCGGGCGGCGGTCATCGGTTGCGGCCTCGGCGACCTCGCGGTCGGGATACTCGAGGGCCGCATCCTGCTCGACGGGTGAGTTGGCCCGAGCGGTTCGTCTCGCCCGCACGGCGGGTAGATCTCGGCGCATGGGCCCGACGAGAGCGGCATGACCTTCGTCAAACGACTGCTACGCGGGTTGGACGGTTGGCAACGTCGGCACCGGGTCCCGGGCGTGACGTACGCGGTCGTGCGAAAGTTCGGCGACGACGACGCCAATCTGCATGTGGTCGCGCTCGGTTGGTACGGCTTCACCGCGATCTATCCGCTGTTGCTCGTCGTGGTCACGATCTTCGGCTTCATCGGGGTGAGCTCGCTCGGAACGGGCGTGGTGAACACGCTGCACCAGTTTCCGGTCATCGGCAGCGAGTTCACTCCCGGGAGTGGCGGCTCGAACCTGCACGGGAGCCCGCTCGCGCTCGTCGTCGGGCTGGTCGGTCTGATCTACGGCGCGCAGGGCGTGACCCAGTCGGCCGGGAAGGCGATGGCCTGCGTGTGGAACGTCCCCCGAATCCGGCTGCCCGGGTTCGGTGCGCGGCTGCTGCGCAGCGTCGGTGGCCTCTCGATCATCGCGACCGCATTCTTGGCGAACGCGCTCGTCGATACGGTTGCGACCGGGAGCGGGCACTTCTGGTTGCTCCGGATCGTGATCATCGCCGCGATGGTGTTTGCCAACATCGGGTTGTACTTCGCTGCGTTCTGGACGCTGACACCGCGGGTCGAATCGGCGCAGCAACTGCTACCGGGTGCGATCGCGGCGGGGATCGCGTTCACCGCACTCACAACGATCGGGAGCGGGCTGATCCAACATCAGCTGAAGCACGCGACGAACACCTACGGCGCTTTCGCCTCCGTTATCGGCGTCGTCACGTACCTGCTGCTGCTGGCCAAGATCACGATCTATTCGGCCGAGCTCAACTCGGTCCTGGCCCAGCGGCTATGGCCCCGAGCACTTCCGACGATGGATCCGACCGAAGCCGACGACCGGGCACTCAGTGATCTCGCGCACGAAGAACGACGCCGCCCGGACGAACGCATCGGCGTGGAGTTCGAGTCGGCCTGATCGCTCAGCGGGCGGTGTCGCGGCGGGCGACGGCGTCGATCGTCACCGCAGTGAGCAGCACGAGCGCCGTCACGACGTACTTGGCCGCGGCGCTGTAGTTCTGCAGGCCCATGCCGTTGTCGATGGCGGCGATCACGATCCCGCCGAGGACGGCATGCATGGCCTTGCCCCGGCCGCCGAACAGGCTCGTGCCGCCGATGACGGCCGCGGCGACCGCGTAGAGGACCAGTGTTCCGCCGTCGAGCGCGGTCGAGACGGATCGCAGGCGAGAGGCGTAGATGATGCCGGCGATGCCGGCGGTGAACGACGCCAGCATGAACGCGATGGTTCGGATCCGAGCCAGGTTGATACCGGCTCGGCGTGCGGCTTCCGCGTTGCCGCCGATCGCGTACACGTAGCGCCCGAACTTGGTGCGCCCGAGGAGGAACGTCCACGCCGCGAGCACCCCGAGCACGATCAGGACGACCCACGGCACACCCTTGATCGCGACGAGCCGGCCGCGGTTGGTGTTGCAGATCATGACGATGACGACGCCGGCCGCCGCGATCGCGGCGATCTTGAACGCGGTGAGGCTCGCAGGTGGCGCGACGAGACCCGTGTTTCTTCGGCGCGATTCCTGCAACCATATTCGGGCGCCCACCGCGGCAACGATGAGGATCATCACGATCCAGCTGGCTGCGGGAGTCAGGTTGCCGCTGGCAAAGTCGTTCACCACCTTGTCGTTGATGGGCAGCGATCCGCCCTGGCCGAGGATCAGCAGCATCACGCCTTGGAACCCGAGCAGGCCCGCGAGCGTCACGACGAACGACGGCAGACCGATCCGCGTGATGATCGCGCCCTGCAGCGCGCCGATGGCCGCGCACACGAGTAACGCGACGATGATCGCCGCCCACCACGGCCAACCTGTCGATTGCTTCACCAACTCCGCGGCGACGACGCCACCGATCCCGCTCACGAAGCCGATCGACAGATCGATCTCGCCGAGCAGCAGCGCAAACACCTCGCCCATCGCGAGGAGCATGTACACCGCGCCCTGGATGAGCAGGTTGACCAGGTTCCCGGCCGAGAGGAAGTTCGAGTTGAGCGACTGGAACAGCACCGAGATCAGGAGCAGTCCACCGACGACGGGCAGCACGCCGCTGTCGCCGGAGCGAATGCGCACGTACACGACGTGCAGGTAGTCGCGGAAGGTGTCGACCTTCGGTATCGCGGTCTCCTCGCTGGCGGCCTCCTCGCTCGCGGCCCGCCTGAGCTCGTCGTTGTCGGCCGGTACCGGCTCCGACGGTTCGGGTTCGTCGACCTTGGTCACTGTGCCGTCCTTGCGCTCGCGGCCGGCTTCGGTCCGACGGTACGGGTCGATACACCGGTGGTCATGAGGTCGACGACGATCTGGGCGTCCATCTCCGACGCCGGGCGCTGGGCCACGAGCTCGCCGAGCCTCAATACCGCGACCCGATCGGCGACCTCGAACACGTCGTTCATGTTGTGGGAGACGATCAGCACCGCGAGCCCGCGGTCGGCGAGGCTGCGCACCAGATTGAGCACCATCGCGGTCTGGGCGACACCGAGCGCCGCGGTCGGCTCGTCCATGATGACGAGCTTCGAGTTCCACAACACGGCCTTCGCGATCGCGACCGCCTGACGCTGACCTCCGGACAACGAGGCGACGAGCTGACGCACCGAGCGGACGGTAGTGACCGCCAGGCTTTTCAGTGTCTCGCCCGCGGCCTTCTCCATCGCGTCCTCGGCGAGCACGAAGCGCTTGGTCTGCTCGCGTCCGAGGAACATGTTCTGGGCGATGTCGAGGTTGTCGCACAGCGCCAGGTCCTGGTGGACCGTCTCGATGCCGAGCGCGGCCGACTCGCGCGGGGTGCGGAGGTGTACCGGCTTGCCTTCCCAGAGGATCTCGCCGGAATCGGGGGAGTGGATCCCCGCGATGCATTTGATGAGCACCGACTTGCCCGCCCCGTTGTCGCCCGCGAGCGCGGTGACCTGACCGGCGGGGATCTCGAGATCGATGTTCACGAGCGCGTGAACCGCGCCGAAGCTCTTACTGATGTTGTGCAGGTGCAGCAGCGGCGAAGAAGACGTCGCCGCGTTCCGGGGTTGAGCCGGCGCGGCGCCGACGTCGGTGCTCACGATGCGATCCTCCGAGACGATGTGCGCACTCTTACCCATCGGCGGCCCCGGTGCACGGTTTCACACCGTGCACCGGAACCAGCACCAGAACCCGGTGGGGGGCCGTGAGCGGTGCTACTTGATGCCGGCAGCCGCGCAGGCGGCGGCGACTGCCGTCACACACAGGTCGGGGACCTTGACCGCAGCGTCCTTGACGACCGTCGAGGCCATGTTGTCGGCCGTGACCCACACCGGCGTCAGCAGCGACGACGGGACGGCCGTGTTGGTGGTCGTGTCCTGGGTCGTGCCGTTCACCAGCGACGACGGCGGCTTCTGGCCAGCCCGCACGTACAGGGCAATGGCGACGGCCGACTGCGCCTCGACGTAGATCGGCTTGTACACCGTCCCGCACTGGTAGCCCTTCAAGATGTTCTGCAGACCGGGGAGCGATGCGTCCTGGCCGGTCGTGGGGAACGTCTTGGGGGGCGTCTTCACCTTTTGGAGATCGGCGATCACCGCGTTGGCGTTGTCGTCGTTCGGGGTGACCACCGCGTTGATGTTCGGGTGCGCGGTGAGCTGCTGCTCGAAGGTCGTGGCCGCGATCGCCGGTGTCCACGTTCCCGCGGGCTCGCCGACCTTGACGTAGCTACCGTCGTCGAACTTCGGCTTCAACACGCCGTTGTAGCCTTGGGCGAACAGCGTCGCGTTGTTGTCGGTCGGGTCGCCGTCCATGATCAAGATGTTCGGCTTCTTCACGTTCCAGGCCGCGATGCAGTCGATCTCGCCTTGACCGATCAGCTGACCGACCTTGACGTTGTCGAAGCTCACGTAGGTGCGGCCGGCGGCGCCGCCTTTGACCAGGCGGTCGTAGTCGATCGATGCCACACCCTTGGCCTTGGCGGCGGCCTCGATGGCCGCGCCGCTACCCGAGTCGATCGCGTCGATCAGCAGCACGCTGGCGCCGTTGGTGATGTCGGCCTCGGCCTGGGTCTGCATCGTGCTGGCGCTGCCCTGGGCGTTGTCGATCTTGAACTGGCTGCTCGACAGGCCCGCGGCTTCGAATGCCTTCTGCAGGTAGGGACGGTCGAAGGTCTCGTAGCGCGCCGACGTCGTGGTGTCGGGGAGGAGTACGCCGATGAGGCCCTTGCCCTGGCTCGCCAGCGACTTCAGCTGGGCCATGGCCGAGAAGTCGACCGTGAACGACGACAACGTGGGCGCCGTCACCGACCCCCCGCCCGTCGTCGTGACGCTGCCGCCCGAACCAGCGGCGGGCTTCGAGGAACTGCCGCACGCGCTGGCAGCGAGCGCGACCCCCATGGCGACTGCGATCGCAGCCGATCGCTTCCGCGAGACGTGCATGTGTTTCCCCCTGTGGTGGTCGTGCAAGATGGAGGTCACGGTACGGAAACACGTATGAACGATGTGTAGATGTTCTGTTCGTTCCGTGAACGAGACGTGAACGAGAACGAGCGCTCCCTAGTGCGGAAGGGCCATGCGGTATCCGGCCCGGGGCTCGGTCGCGATGAGCTCGGATTCGTCGGTGTCTTCGAGCTTGGCCCGGAGCCGGCGCACGTAGACCCGGGTGTATTCGGTCGCGGTCTCATAGCCCGGGCCCCACACCGCGCGGAGCAGGGCCGAGTGGGTCAACAACTTGCCGGGGGAGAGCGCGAGCTCGCGCAACAATGCGAACTCGGTGGGCGTCAGGTGGACCGGACGACCGTGCTTCGTCACGAGCTGCGCCTCGATGTCGATGGTCACGTTGCCGAACGTCAGCGGAGCGGAGGAAGCATCCGGCGGTGGCGCGGGCCGGCTCCGGCGCAGGAGCGCGGTGATGCGGGCGAGGAGCTCGTCGACCCCGAAGGGCTTGGTGAGGTAGTCGTCGGCGCCGAGGTTGAGGGCCCGCACCTTGTCCTGCTCGCCGCGCCGGGCCGAGACCACGATGATCCCGACCGACGAGTCGCCCCGGATCTCCTGACAGAGGTCGAAACCGTCGACGCGGGGGAGCATGAGGTCGAGCAGCACCAGGTCGGGTTGGAGCGAGTCGACGAGGGCAACCGCGTCCTCGCCTGTTCGCGACACCACCACGTCGAACCCGCGCACGAGAAGGTTCGCCTGCACGAGATCGATGATGTTGCGATCGTCCTCGACGATCAGCACGCGCGTCGGGTCACCGCTCATTCGACGAGCAGGTCGGAGTGGTCGATCGGGATCGTGACCGCGACGGTGGTTCCGCGATGTGACGGCTCGATCGCGATCGTGCCGCCGTGCGCGTCGACGATGCCGCGCGCGATCGCCAGTCCGAGCCCCGCGCCGGCGTCGACGGCGAGTCCGCGCTCGCGTGGCAGGAAGACCCGCTCGCGAAGCTCCTCGTCGATCCCACAGCCGTCGTCGGAGACCCGCACGGTGACGTTGCCGACCTCGTCGAGCTCCGCCGTCACCCGGATACCTGTCGCTCCCGACGCGTGCCGCACCGCGTTGTCGAAGAGGTTGACGAAGACCTGCTCGAGCCGGTCGTGGTCGGCCCAGACCGCCTGCACGTCGGGGAGAGCCTCGACCTCGATGAGCGCGTCCGGAGCCTCGGTCACACACTTGCGCGCGGCGTCGAGGACGAGGTCGAGACTGCACCAGTCGCGGACGAGGCGCAGCGTGCCGGAGTCGATGGCGCTGAAGTCGAGAAGATCCCCGACCAGGCGGCCCATGCGCGCCGACTCGGCTGCGATCGAGTCGAGGAATCGTTCCTGATGGGTGGTATCCCAGCTGACGTCGGTCTGGCGCAGTGTCGACGCGTACCCCTGGATCGCGGTTAGCGGGGTCCGCAGCTCGTGGTTGAGCTGCGACAGGAAGTCGCGTTGGAGCACCTGCGACCGGCGGAGCGAGGCCGCTTCTGCGTTGGCGTGCTCGAGCGACTCCCGCTCCAGCGCGAGCTGCAGCGAGCGGGCGGCGTCGTCGAGCAGGTCGAGCGCGTCGTTCGACAACTTGGCCGGGTTCGCCCACCACGCGGTCACTACCGCGCGGCCGCCGGGAGCCGCGATCGGAACCGCGAGCACGTCGATACCCACCGGGCGGGCGCGGTCGAGCCGTCCCGTCGACCCGAGCACCGAAGCCGCGGCTTGACGTTGCCGAGCCGCTGACATCGTCGCGCCGAGATCACCGAGCTCGCTGGTGGCGAAGGCGCACCGGTCACCGTCGGCATCGTGCAACGCGATCGCGTCCGCTCCCAAGCCTCGACACAACGCGACGAGCGCAACCGCGAGCGCGCCTTCGGCCGGTTGTGGTCCCGCGAGCTTGTCGAGCACACCGCGCAACGTCTCGAGCATCCGATTGCGCCGGGTCGCGTCGGTGAGCAGCCGTTCCTTTTCGATCGCCGCCGCGGCGTGGCTCGCGTAGAGCGACACCAGCTCGAGCTGGTCATCCTGCGGTCGGCCTACGGTGTCGGCGAATCCCGAGATCGTGCCGAGCACGCCCGCCGCACCGACGATGGGCACCGACCAGCAGCTCCGCGGTTGGGCGGCTCCCTTCCACCGCAGGGACAGCCAGCGCGGGTCGCGGCGCGTGTCCTCGATCACGACGGCCTTGCCCGTTGCGGCCGCCGCGCCGGGCGGTCCGCCGTCGTCGCCCACGGGCAAGGGCTCGAGCGCGTCGATGCCGCCGTCCGCCATGCCGACCGTCGCCGACAGCCGCAACCGTGGTTGTTCGTCCGATTCGTCGAGCAGGTGAACCCCGAGCTGTCGTACCCCGAGTGCTTCGGCCATCGCCGAGACGATGAGCGGCAGGCTCGCGGCCGGCTCCACGTCGGCGAGCTGCTCGACGAGGCTGTGCAGCCGGCGCAACTGCCGGCGGGCGGCCGAGACGGTTTCGATGCCCGACATCATCGCGACGACGTCGTCGGGATGGACTTCGAGCGGAGACGCGACCGCGAGGATGCGGCCCTCGCGCAGGACCGCGATGCGATCGGCGAGGCTGAACACCTGATCGAGCCGATGCGACACGAGCAGGATCGCGGTGCCGGCGCGCCGCAGATAGTCGAGGAGCTGCTCGACGACCAGCGTCTCGGTGACACCGAGGGAAGCGGTCGGTTCGTCGAGTACCAGCAGCGCGGGAGAACGGCGCACAGCCCGCGCGATCGCGACGAGCTGACGCTGGCCCCCGGACAACGTGCCGACCGGGCGTTGCAGGTCGGTCGGCGCGAGGTGTAACGCGTCGAACAGGTCCGAGGCCTCTGCGATCATCGACCGGTCGTCGAGGACGACGCCGTCGCGCAGCTCGTCGCCGAGAAAGAGGTTCGCGACGATGCTGAGGTTGTCGCAGAGCGCGAGGTCCTGCCACACGACCGCCGCGCCCTGCTCCCGGCCACCGGAGACGACGACGGTGCCGCGGTCGGGTTGATAGGTGCCCGCGATGCACTGCACGACCGTCGACTTGCCCGTCCCGTTCTCGCCGACGAGCGAAACGATCTCGCCCGGCCACACGGTCAGATCGACACCCCGGAGCACGTCGAGGCGCCCGAACCGCTTGTGCACCTGGTGCAGCCGGAGGATCGGGGCCATGGCTCAAGTGTGCACCACAGAGCGCCGGAGCAGTTCGTCGACGTTGGGCGACGCGGGCTTTTGGGTACACCAGTGACCTACTGGGAGGAGGCCGTCGTGGCCGATGGATTCGAGTTCCTGTCCGCGCAGCACCGTGAGGTCGAGCGCCTGTTCGACCAGTACGGCGCGAGTGCGGACGACGCGATCGCTCGGGAGATCTGCGAGAAGCTCACCGTGCACACCGAGATCGAGGAGAAGGCGCTCTATCCCGAGATGCGCCGGCTCGTCGACGACGGCGACGACCTCGCCGACGCGGCGGAAGCCGAGCACGGTGTCGCCAAGACGATCATCGCCCGGATCTACGACTCGCCGCCCGACGACCTGCGGCCTTTGATCGGCGAGTTGCAGCGCATCGTCAGCGCGCACGTGCAGTCGGAGGAGGAGCGCCTGTTCCCCGCCATGGCCGAGTCGGGAGTCGATGCCGACGCGCTCGCGAGCCGCCTGGAAGGCGCGACCTCCGAAGTCTCGCGCCTCTGAGTTGTCGGGCGCCGGTGAGTCCGGCTAGCCGGTTGCGCGCGACGACTCGCTCGAATCCAGCTGCCGTTCCGCCCTGTCGATCTCGACCCACACGGTCTTCCCGTGGTCGTGCCGGTCGGTGCCCCACCGCTCCGTCAGTGATGCAACGATGTGCAGGCCCCAGCCGCCGGGGCGATCGGGGGTCCGCTCGCGCTCGGCGACCGTAGACGGGTCCGGGTTGCTGTCGGACACTTCAATGCGGAGCCGCCGATCATCGAGATCGACGCGCAGCTCAATGGGCTCGGCGCCGTGCAACACCGCGTTCGTGACCAGTTCACTCGCAACGAGGAGCACGGTCTCGGGGTCATCGACCTGATGCTCGGTCGCGAACCGGCTGATCTGACGACGCGCGACGGCCGGGCTGGTGGGATCTCGCGGCAGCGATAGACGCATGGTCGACACGGCGGCCGCTTTCTTGACCGGTGTCACCAGAGTTTGGCGACTCGATCCCTCGTCTGGAGCGTCACTCCGGCCCGAAGCACCGCAACGAGACGCTACCCGGGCCCGGGCGCGCCGAACCGAACCTGACCCTGCGCGTCCGATCCGTGCGTTCAAACGGGAATGGGGCTCTTGTCGCCGAGATCGTCGCCGAGTGGCTTGATGCCGAGGATGATGTCGCCGGCGACCTCGCGGAGCTTGCGGTTCATGGTGTTCGACTCGGTCCGCAGGATCTCGAACGCCTCGTCGGCGCTGCAACGCCGGGTGGCCATCAGGATCCCCTTCGCCTGCTCGATCGCGGCACGGGAGGTGAGCGCGGCCTCGAGCTGGCGCGACAGGTTGTGGGCCGCCCAATACGCCTGGGAGTTGGCCAGGACGACCGCGGCCTGCGCCGCGAAGACACGCGCGGTCGCGTGCTCTTTGAACCCGGCGATAGCGTACGAGTAGAGGTTCAGCGCGCCGAGCGAGGCGTCGCCGACGATGAGGGGCAGCGACAGCGTGCTCCGGATCCCGTGTTCTGCGGCTTTGGCGGAGAACTCGGGCCAACGGTTCTCCGTGGTCGTGTCGGTGATCCGCAGGATCTCGCCGGTGCGGAAGGCGTCGAGACACGGGCCACTGCCCGATTCGTACTGGGCCGTGTCGATCTCGGGCGCCTCGTCGTCGGTGAACACAGCCGTCACCGGCGATCCGTCGCTCAGCAGCGTGATGCCGGCCATGTCGCAGTCTTCGACCTCTTGGAGGGAAAGGTCGGCGATACGTTGGAGCGTGGCGTCCAGATCCTCGCTCGGAAGGACGAAGTGCGAGAGACCTGATACGCCCGCGAGAGGGTCGAAGGGGTGCATGATGGCTCCTATACAGGACGCCAGTCGCTACCCCACATCTCGAGGAAAGTGGCCGACTCGTGAACCTCTCATCCTATCGACCTGTCCGAATTGAGCGATGGCCGACCGGACAAGCGCCCTTGTATCCTTGGGGAGCGTGTCGAGCGTGACCGACGCGCGTATCGGGCTCGAGCAACGTGGTCCGATTTTTCTCGAGAATGCCTATCGAGAAAGGATCGACGTGGGCCCCGATCGACTCGTCCTCCCGGACCGACTCGACTACACGACGCGGTTGGAATTCACCACTAACGCGAGTCGGATCGTCGAGCACGCGCACGCCGAGATCGAGGTTGACTGCTCGGCGATCGCGATCGTCGACGACACCACCGTCGGCATGCTGGTCTGGCTCACTCGCAACGCGCGCCGTCGTGGCCTACCCGTTGTACTCGAGCACGCGCCCGCGCGGTTGCTCGCGGCGCTCGAGAAGGCCGGGGTGAGCGATCGGTTCGAAGCCCGCTCTGCTGCGGTCATGCCCGAAGCCGAAGCCGGCTGAATCCCGCGGGCCTCACCCGAGCACGACGAGCGCGGCCGGCAACGTGCAGAGCAGCTCGGCGATCCGGATCTCGGTGTTGCTCTCGTCGGGTAACGACACGACGGCGTCGCCCCACGCCGCCGGTCCGACCGGCCACTGCCCGTACGGGGTGATGCCGGTCGCGAGGCGCGGAGCCGCGGCCACGGCCCAAACACCGTCGAGATGGCGCGCAAAGGCGAAGATCCCCTCTGGCGTGTCGAGCGGCACGTAGTCGCCCCGCAGGAACAGGTCCGGATGGTCGCGTCGGCAGCGCAGGCCCTGCGCGGTGACGTGCAGCTTGATCGCGCCCGAGCGCCAGTCGTCGAGGAGCGCGGCCGCGTTGGTGTCGGGCTGGTCGATCGCATCGAGCATCTGACGGCGCTGGTCGAAGTCGACGGGGCGCCGGTTGTCCGGGTCGACGAGGGAGAAGTCCCAGAGCTCACAGCCGCGGTAGATGTCGGGCGTTCCCGGCATGGCGAGCTTCCACGTGACCGTCGCGAGCGAGTTGAGCGCGCCGAAGAACATCACATCGTCGACGAGGTCGCCGAAGGCTTCGAGCAAGCGCGCGCCATCGTCCTCGACGGATCGTTGCGCGCACGCGATCACGGCGCGCTCGTGCGACTCGTCGGGGTTGATCCAGTTCGTGAGTTGTTTGGCTTCGCGTAACGACTTGGTGAGGTACTCGGCCACTCGCTCGCCGAAGTCGGGAAGCTCGCCGGACCCGAGCGGCCAGGCGCCCAGCAGCGTCTGCGCGACGAAGCGGGTCTCGACCGCGGTCACATCGGCGGCCGGATCGACGAGACCACGCCAACGGGCGAGGCCGCGCGCGAACTCTTCGCTGCGCTCCGACAGCACGCACAACCGGGCGCGCACGTCTTCGCTGCGTTTGGAGTCGTGAGTGCTGGTCGCGACGAGTCCCGAGTACCCGTGCGCGAGGTCGTGGAAGCGAGGTACCGCGCTGCGCACATCGGATCCCGGATTTCCGCCCACCTCGTTCTGGGCGAGGAGCGCCGGGTAGCGGTAGCACGCAGTGTCTTCGTGACCCTTTGCCATCACCGGTCCGCTCAGTTGACGCCACCGGGTCGCGAGCTCGGTCGACGTATTCGTGAACAGCCGTTCGCGGAGGCGGGCAACGGCTTCGGTGTCGAGCCCCTCCGCGGCTCGATCGAAGCGCGCGTGATCATCGGGTGTGTTGCCGTAGGTGCGGTACACGTCGAGGTTCAGCGTGATCTCGCGCAGCGTCGGTGCGAGCCCGTCGTCGCCGAGCAGCTCGAGCACCCGCGTCCACTCCGGTTGGAAGCTCCTGTCGAGCACGAACACCTTGCTCTCGTGCTCCACCTCGGCGAACCGTACGCCGCTGTTCTCCGAGAGCAAGGCGGCCTCGAGCGCCGCGCGTCCGTCGGGGTCGATCGCGAGCTCGGTGAGCGCGTCGCCGGCCTCGTACCCCGTGGTGCCCGCGACCGGCCAGCCCGGGAGCACCTCATCGCGGGCCACGATCTTCTCGACCACGGTGAATGCACCCGCGGTGCGGCCGTGCAGTCGTTCGAGGTACGCACCGGGCTCGGCCAAGCCGTCGACGTGGTCGACCCGGAGGCCGTCGACGACACCGCGGTCGAGAAGCTCGAAGATGAGCGCATGCGACTCACGGAACACCGCATCGTCTTCGACCCGGACCCCGACCAGGCCGCTGACGTCGAAGAACCGGCGGTAGCGCGGTTGGCCGTCGGGCCAGTCGACGTCGAACCAGCCCGGCTCGTGCGACGCGAGCGCGGCCTGCCAGCGCGCGTTCTCGGTTGCGGCGGCCTCGTGGTTCGGGACGATGTCGATGAGGATGCGCAGACCGGACTCGTGCGCGACCCGCGACAACTCGTCGAGCGCGGCGCGGCCCCCGAGCTCGGGATTCACGACGGTCGGGTCGATCACGTCGTAGCCGTGGGCGCTGCCGGGCACTGCCGCGAAGATCGGCGAGAGGTAGATCCAGTCGACGCCGAGCTGGCGGAAGTACGGCACCAGGCTGGTCGCGGCGGCGAGATCGAACTCGCGGCGGACCTGCAGCCGGTAGGTCGACACCGGGGGCGCGATCGACGGGGAGACCGAGACTTGCGTCATGTCCCGAGCACGAGGACGGAGCGAGCGGGCAACGTGATCTCGATCGGGTGGCCCGCGCCGAGCATGGTGATCGCGTGCCGCTCACCGGCGTGGCTGTCGAGCAGCACCGACCACGGACCTCCGGGCAGCGTCAGCTCGATCGTCCGGGTGTCGTCGTCGAAGCCGAGCACCACGGCGACCGATTCGTCCGTCGCTTCCCGCAGCACGACCAACGCACGCTGTTCCTCGAACACATCGGTGCGCACCGACGCGGGGTCGAGGAGCGCGAGCGCGGGTCGTGCTCGGCGCAAGCGGAGCAGCGTCCGGTACCAGTCGAGCAACGTCGCGTTCGGCC
>JBEPUZ010000087.1:0-15914 GCA_041691275.1 Actinomycetota bacterium
ATGCGCTGGCCGGCAAGATCCTCGTCGACATCACCAACCCGTTCAACGCCGACGCAAGTGGACTCGTCACGACCGCGGGCAACTCGATCTCCCAGCAGATCGCCGCCGCCACCCCCGAGGGCGCACACGTCGTGAAGGCATTCAACACAATCCTTGGCGGCGTCCTTGCCGAAGACAAGCCCATGGACGCGTTCTTCGCCGGCGACAGCGCCGAGGCGAAAACACGCGTCGCGACGTTTCTGGAGAGCCTGGACATGCGGCCCCTCGACGCAGGCGGGCTCGAAATGGGCTACGTCCTTGAATGGGCCGGCATCCTCCTGGTGAGCCTGGCCCGCAACGGCGCCGGCTTCGACATCGCCTTCGGCGCCGAAGCCCTCTGAAAATTCTCTCCAGGAGTGAACATGGCCACGGCGGTATTCATCAACCGGCTCCAGCCGGCGGGCGCCGGCTTCGAGAAGCACGGCGAACGGATGGTGCCGAACATCTAGCGACTGGTTCCGCTGCTCGCGGGCCCGCCTGGTCAGGGCGTCTTGTTCGATGTCGCGGGGGTCTGAGGCCCTGCATCGGCGGGTTGGTCGATGTCTCGAGTGACGGCGAGGTGAGCGTGGACGAGCGAAACGACCGACGATCCTTCGCCGCTGGCGGCTGCGACGCGCTTCGTCGAACCGGCGCGGGTGTCGCCGACGGCGAACACGCCCGGTATGGAGGTGGCGAGGCTTTCGGGCGGAAGCCCGTCGGTCCATGATTCCTGGGGGACGTCGCGGCCAGTGAGCACGAAGCCGCGGGTGTCGCGCGTGACACCTATCGGGAGCCATTCACAGCGTGGCTCGGCGCCGAGCAGCAGGAACAGGCTGCCGCAGTCGCGGCGGGTGGTCTCGCCGGTGACTGTGTTGCGAAGCTCGAGCCATTCGAGTCGTGCTGCGCCACCGCCGTCGACGATCTCGGTGCTCGGGTAGACGTCGATGCGGTGGTGGGCGGAGATCTCGTCGATGAGGTATTGCGAAATGGTCTGTTGCAGCGTGTCGCGGCGGATGACGATGGTGACCGTTCGTGCGAACTGCGCGAGGTGAAGTGCGGCCTGGCCGGCGGAGTTGCCGCCGCCGACGACGACGACGTCGGCCCTGTCCATGTCGCGCGCGGTGGTCATCGCGCTGCCGTAGAACACTCCGCTGCCGGTGAGGGCGTCGATGCCGGCGACGTTCAGCTTTCGGTATGCGGCTCCGGTGGCGATCACGACGGCGCGGGCGCGCACGTCGCCGCCGTCGGTGTGCACGAGGTGGGGAGCCTCGCCATCGGCCAGGGTGAGGCCGGTCACGTCCCAGCCGGTGATGAACTCGGCGCCGAACCACAGCGCTTGCGTCCGCGCCCGCTCTGCCAAGCGCATGCCCGAGATCCCGTGTGGGAAGCCGAGGTAGTTGCGGATCATCGAGCTCATCCCGGCTTGTCCGCCGATCGCTTCGGCCTCGAGCACGATCGTGGTGAGCCCTTCGGAGGCGCCGTACACGGCGGCGGCGAGGCCGGCCGGTCCGGCGCCGATGATGCACAGGTCGAAGACGGTGGTTTGGTCGATCTCGTCGAACTGTGACCACAACGCGGCCGCGAGGTCCTTGGTCGATGCGGGCGCGATCACGCCTCTGGTCAGCACGTTGACGAGCGGAAGCGTGAACGGCCCGTCGTAGGCGGCGATGATCTCTTGTCCGATGGCCGACTCGGGCCGGTGGATTCGATGCGGCAGCCCGCTGCGGACCAGCAGATCGCGCATCGACAGCACCGCCGGGTCGTCGGGATCACCGACGATGCGCACCGCTTCGGCCTCGGGATCGGGCACCATCGACCCCCAGTCCGAGAGCAGATCGGTGACCGCGGCGTGGAACTCCTCGTCGCGAGGGCCCCGGGGCAGCAGCAAGACCGCGTCCGGCGTGGCGTTCGAGTGGCTCGCGCGCAGGTGGGCGTGGTCGGCGTTGTAGCGGTCGACCGAGGCGACGACCACCGCCTTGGCGGTGCGCACGAGTTGGCGCCAGTGGCGAAGGACCTGCGTGAGAGCGGTGATCGGGTCGGCAGGGTTGGTGGCGGCCCACAGCGCAGTGTCGGCGACCATCAGCGCGAGCGGATGATCGGTGTTGGCGATCTGTTCGGCGATCGTCGTGGCTTCGGACGCGGAACGTGCGAGACGGATGTCGTAATCGCGGCCGTAGCGCCCGAACTCGGCCGACAACAGGTCCGCGTTCGTGTCTGTGATCAGCAAGATGATCGGGTTCATCGGTTCGACATGCTCCACGGTCGGCCGGAGTTGTTCAACTGAGTTCGTCGACGTGACGCTCACACCACTCGCGAAGCTTCGAGGCGCGACGCCGGTTAGCCTCCAACTCTCCCAGGGCGATTCAAAGGCCGTACAGAGATGCCGCGTTGGCCGACGAAAACTTCTCACGCTCCGCGTCGGAAGAGAAGTGTCCGAGGAAGGAATTGATGTCCTCGCGGGTCGGCTGCTGGAAGGGGTAGTCAGTCGAGAAGATCAAGCGGTCGATCGTCGTCACCGAGAGGGCGTGGTGCAGGAGTGCCGGGTTGAGCATGCCGGAGGTGGTGATGAAGAAGTTCGACCGTATGTAATCCGACACTGTTCGCTGCAGGCCGGCGATGCGAGAAAGACTGTTGGCGCGGTCCAACCAGAACAGGAGCATCTCGCCCCAGTGGCCGAGCACGACCTCGAGGTCGGGATGCCGGTCGAACGTTCCGCGGAGTATCACCCGCAGTGCCGCGGTCGCGGCGTCGAAGTGCCATCCCCATCCGAAGGTGGCGAGGGCAAGATCGGTCACGGGGTCGAAGCCGCGGTAAGACGCATCCCGAACGGCCGGCGATGGCAGTTGCGGATGAATGAACACCGGTTGGCCGAGTTCCGCTGCGGCCGCGAAGAAGTCGTCGTAGACCGGGTCATCGAGGACGAGGTCGCCCGATCGGCCGTAGACCATGGTCCCTACATGCCCGATGTCCGCGGCTCGCGCGAGCTCGCCGGCAACATCCGGTGGTGACGACATGGGCAGCGTGGACAACGATCGAAATCGGGACGGATTGCTGTTGACTGCGGCCGCAGCAACGTCGTTCGCGGCGCGGCTCAGACGCACAGCAGCCTCGGGAGGTAGCGGCTGTGTTCCCGGCGGCGTCAGGGCCAGGATCGACACGTCAATGCCTTGAGCGTCCATGGCCGCGATTCGACCTGCGCCCAAGTCATCCAGGCGCTGCTGATGGTCACCCATCTCGTTGAAGGCGAGACTTTCGTCGCGCAGCGGCTCCGGCATAGCGCGCAGCGCCGACGCCAAGTCCGGCATGATCCAGTGCTCTTCGATCGCGATGAGCGTCACGGTCTTCATCCTTCGGTCTGGTTGGTGGTTCATCTGACTCGCGTCCGTTGCGACTGGTGCGTCACGCAGAGCGGTTTGTCGTTTTGCATCGAGCGTGGTGCCGTGAATGGTGCCGTGTTCTTCGGTAGCGGACGAAAGTAGACGGGACTCGACGTCACGAACGTCGCGCGAAGTCCCTCGTCAGCGGTACTGCACGGCACTAGACGGGACCAGAGGTCACGGCACTGGGCCGGCTCATAACCCGAAGGTCGCAGGTTCAAATCCTGCCCCCGCCACCAACGAAATTGCAGGTGAGGGCCGATCCGTGAGGATCGGCCCTCGTCGTTCAGGCGCAGTCTTCTACCGGTTCGTCAACCGAACGCGCTGAAAGCGTGTCGACCGGTGCGATGAGTCCCGCGAACACGGTGGCTGCTTCGGCCTGCATGCCGGGAAGGACGTGTTGGTAGACGGCCATCGTGAAGGCCGGAGTCGCGTGTCCGAGCCGTTCGCTTACGACCTTGAGTGGGACGCCGGCCTTGAGCAACAGGGTCGCGTGCGTGTGACGCAGATCGTGCAGTCGGATGACTGGCTGGCCCGAGCGAGATGCGAGCCGCTCGAATGTCTGGGACAACGAGTGCGGATGCAATGGGCGACCGTCGGTGCGGCAGAACACGAGCCGGTCGTCCGAGACGCTGTGGCCATCACCGCGCGAGGTCGCCTGGCTGTATGTGGCCGCGGGCGTGGCGGTGGGCTGTGGCAGCATGTTCCTCGTTATCTCCGAGGACCCTTCTCTCGCTGCACTGACGGCCGAACTCGCCGAGGTACGGGCTGAGAACGCGCGGCTGCGCGACCTGTTGGGATTCGACCGGCGCGCCGGGAACGCCGCGGTGGCGGGCTGGTCCCCATCACTATTTTGCGACCAGCCCGCTCGATCGAGCGAGACTGACGGCCTGGTTGATGGGTCGTCGCCCCGGCCGGCGAAAGTGGCGTTGTTCGGTTCACTGTTCGTCGGGCGAGACGACGTCTACGCGGTGCGTTGGGAGAACGGACGGACGGGCAAGGCCGGGTGGGGTCCGGCAGTACGGGGTGGTTGGGCCAATGCACGGCGACCCGACCGCGAGTACCTGCCGTTGACCGATGAGATCGTCGAGCGGCACCTGGCGGGTGAGATCCACGTCGGTCTATACACGTTGCTGCGTGGGGATACCTGTCGGTTCTTGGTGTGTGACTTCGACGGTGCGGGCTGGACGTTGGACGCGCTCGCGTACCTGGACGCGGCGCAAGCGGCGGGGATACCGGTCGCGCTGGAACGGTCTCGATCTGGAGAAGGCGCGCACGTCTGGGTGTTCTTTTCGGGTCCGGTCCCGGCCGCGTCAGCGCGCCGGATCGGTGTGCACTTGTTGCGAGAGGCAATGACCGAGCGGGCTGAGCTGGACTTGGTCAGCTATGACCGTCTCTTTCCGGCTCAGGACTTCTTACCGAAGGGCTCCTTCGGGAACCTGATCGCGCTCCCGTTGCAGGGCGCATGCTGCAAGCACGAAACCACCGTGTTCCTCGACCCGTTGACGCTGGCGCCGTTCGAAGATCAGTGGGCGTTCCTCGCATCGCTCGATCGTGTCGGACCCGACGCCGCGGGGGCGATGGCCGCCGGTTTCGGGGAGCTGGCCCTGGGCCCGGACGCGTCCACGTTCCGACGACCGTCGAAGTCAGTCCCGCAACCGAAGCCGCCTCCGCAGATCCGGGCGCGCGCTGCAGCGATGCTTGCGATCGACCGTATTGGTGTGCCGCCGACGATCTTGGCGGCGCTGAAACACGCGGCGTCGGTGCACAACCCCGAGTTCTACGAGAAGGAGAAACTGCGGTTCTCGACGTGGAAAACACCGCGGTTCATTCGTTGCTACCGCGAGACCCTCGATGAACTGCTCCTCCCGCGCGGCCTGCGCGACAAGGCCGCGACGATCGTCAAGGAGGCCGGGAGCCGCTTGGCAGTCCTCGACGGATACGCCGACGTCGAACCGATCGACGTGACGTTGCGGGCGGTACTCGCCGCAGAGCAAACCGCGGCGACGGAGGCGCTTGCCTGCCACGACCTCGGGGTACTTGTCGCGCCGCCCGGGTCGGGGAAGACCGTGGTCGGGTGCGCGCTGATCGCCCATCACGCGACCCCGACCCTGGTGATCGTGGACCGCAAACCACTCGTCGAGCAGTGGCGAAAGCAACTCGCGACACACCTCGGACTGACGGCCAAACAGATCGGCCAGATCGGTGGGGGCCGCAGCCGAACCAGCCGAATCGTGGACGTCGCGATGATCCAAAGCCTTGCTCGCCGCGACGACCTCGCCCAACTCGCCGCGGGCTACGGGCTCGTCGTCGTCGACGAATGCCATCACGTCCCCGCCGTCACTTTCGAGCGGGCAGTACGAGAGATACCCGTCCGCCGGTGGGTCGGCCTCACCGCCACCCCTTACCGCCGCGACGGCCTCCAAGCCATGACCGCGATGCACTGCGGCCCCGTTCGACATCACATGGCCCCCCACGCCCACAGCGCGCTCCGCTCGCTCGATCTGATCGTCCACCACACCGATCACGACGCCCCCGACGGTCAGCACATCCAGACCGTCTTCCGCGAGCTCGTCGAAGACCAAGCTAGAACCCGCGCCATCTGCGACGACATCCACAACGCCGTCAGCTCGGGCCGAAACTGTCTCGTGCTCACCCGATGGACCGACCATCTCAACGCCATCGTCGAGATCCTCACCACGAAAAACCTGACACCACTCGTACTCCACGGTCAGATCGGTACCCGAGCACGCGCTGCCGTCACCGACCAGCTTTCCCAACCCTGCCCGAACGGCGGGCTGCTCCTTGTCGCGACGGCCGGCCTGCTCGGCGAAGGTTTCGACTGCCCGCCTCTGGACACCCTGTTCCTCGCGTTCCCCATCAAGTTCAAAGGCAGCGTCGTGCAATACGTCGGTCGGATTCTGCGGCCGACCGACACCAAACTCCGCGTCGAAGTCCACGATTACCTCGACATCTTCATCCCTGCACTCGTCCGCATGCACAACGAACGCCGCAAGGCATACACCACCCTCGGCTTCGAATCGGTCACTACCAAACGCGCCCCGACGAGCGAACCAGCCGACGCGCCGCCGGACACTGAGCCGATCTGAGGTGAGAGGATCCGTATGTTGATTCGCCCGACGTGGGTCGAGACGTTCGAGGATCTGCACCGCGCCTCGACGGTCGCGGAGTTGTGGAGCACGCTGCTGTCGTGGCACGGCATGCGGTCATCGACGCAGTGGGAGGAGCCCTACGTTCTTTTCCGCCGGTTCCACGCCGCCGAGCCGGAGGGAGCCGTCGTCACCGCCGCCCTGCTTTGCACGGATCATCGGTGGCGAAGGGCGAGCCACCATTTGATCGTTCATATCGTTGAGTCCGGCGTGCTCACTCGCGCGGACGAGCAGCAGCTTGCAGAGTGGTTCGTTGCCGGCGACGGGTTTGCCGTCGAGGCCGAGGTGTTCGATCCCGACGAAGGTGGTGGCGGCACTGGCGCCGAACCCGGCGTTGTCGTCGTGAAGCGGCCGGTCTGGCCGCCGCTGCGGCGTTGGGCCGCGGCTCGTGTGATCGTCGGGGATCCGAGCCGATGGCGCAGCCTTTTGGACGCGGGGGAGTTGATGCCATCGCGCGACGCGGCCGCTCTCACCGCCGGCATCATGGACGCGGCAGGGCATCTTCCCCGCGAGGAGCGCCCCGCAGCCGTCGCGATAGGGCTGGATTCGGGTTCGGGGATCGTTCGGCTCGCGGCCCTGCCCGGCTTCGCCGTGCTGGAAGGCCTTGAGGCGGCGTTGGCGCGTGCTGGCGTCGATCCTTCGGCGCACGTTCGTGCGTGGCGTCCCGCAGCGGCGTCGGACGGCGACCCCGCGGCTCCCGTGCCGCCGCTGATCGTGGGTTCGCCCGCCACCGAACCAGCGGGACAGGACACCTTGTTCTGACGTCGGCTACGGCTCTTGGAAGCGACTCTTGCGAGCGCTCTGACGCTCTTTCGGTCCTACGTGATTCCGAGCCAGCGTCGATACGCGGCGACGAGGCGGCTGACCGCAGGGTCCGTGCCGGTGGTCAGGTCGAGGTCGACGACGGAGATGGTTGCCGATGCACCGTCGCGTTCGACCCTGGCGACGAGCCCTCGCCGTTCGTCGCCGTCGAAGTCGATGGCGGTGACGACGACCAGCATCCCGACAAGCGACGCCGCCACCGGGAAGGACACTTCGTCTTCGAAGGCTTGGAGAAACGACCAGTAGCCCTCGTCGCCGTGGGCGTCGATGATGATCTCTTCGATGAGTTCGTCGAGCTCGTCGTCACGAGCCACGGTTGCCTCGAGATGTTCGCCGCGTCGTGCGCGGCCGTCGGCGCGCAACCACGCGTGTCAGCGCTTCTTCCGACGAGGTGTCTCGGTCTGTTTCGGATGTCCGGTGCCAGCGTGCGTTACCCAGAGGACGCGGGCTTCGTCGTCGATCGCATACCAGATCCGTCCACCGGCCGTCGCTTCGAACTGCCATTGTTGCAAGGTTGCCCCACCGACCGAGACGCTACCCAGCGCGCCTTTGAGTTGGTGCTGCCGAGCGTCGGTTCGGCGCGGGTCGCTGGTCATCGCGACCCATGCGCGGTCGCCTGCCTCCGGATGTTGCGCGACGACGGAGTCCCATCCCTTGCCGGCGGTGAGGTCCGCGGCCTTGACCGTCCATGGTCGTGGGCGCGGGATTGCATCGCCGCGTCTTGTTGTCACCGCTTGCGGGTTGGGCGGCGAATCTTCTCACCGTCGCCGTGGAACGGTCCGTGCAGGCGGCGAGCCAACTTCGGGTCGCTCCATACCTCAGCAGTTGAGCGCCAGGCCGAGAGCGCGCGGGCGAAAGGTTCGAGTACACCGGTTTCCGCCCCGGCGGCGAGCTCGCCGAGCAGTTCGTTGATGCACTCGGATTGTTCGGCGGCGGGCAACCAGCGCAGCCATGGAAGTTCTTTGGCGAGAAGTCCGGTGATGAGTTCGCTCTGATTCCTCACGACGTCGCCCAAGAGGTGCGCGGCGAACGTCATGCCCTCCTGGCGGGCGATGAAGCGACCGAAGCTGGTGAGGACAAGGTTCTCTTCGTCCCTGCGTTCCAGCAGCACATCCCCCTCGTCAAGCCGCGGCAGGACATCGCTCGGTCCTCGCAGAAAGGCGCTGTACGGAAAGGTCGTCGTCTTCACGAGAATCATGATATCTGAACTAATGCAGATAGGCAACCTGGGCCGTAGTCTGGGAGGGCTATGGAACCGGGAGCCGACGCGACCGCGCAGTACGACCTCGGGATCGACTTCATGGATATGACCGACGCGCTTCGCCTCTGGACCCGACGCTCCGACGCCCGACCCGGGTTCGAGGCCGTGATTGGCGGCTACGCGATCGTCGGCGACGACGACGCGGACCCGAGAGTCGCGCGGATCATCGACATCGATCCGGACGGCAACATCGAGCTCGAGGTCTTGGACGGAACCGTCGAGGCGCATCTCGACCTCGTAACACCCGCCTGACGCAAGCAGCATCGAGCGAAACGTCAGGGACTTGCGTCACCGCTCGCGACGCGTCGCCGTGCATCGCGCGTGGTGCCGTGTTTTCTGCCGTTCATCGCCGTACAGGAGGGGACCAGACGGGAGTAGACGTCACGACGGTCGCGCGAATCGCCTCGTCAGCGGTACTGCACGGGAGTAAATGGGACCAGGGGCCTCATAACCCGAAGGTCGCAGGTTCAAATCCTGCCCCCGCCACCAACGAAATTGCAGGTGAGGGCCGATCCGTGAGGATCGGCCCTCGTCGTTCAGGCGCAGTCTTCTACCGGTTCGTCAACCGAACGCGCTGAAAGCGTGTCGACCGGTGCGATGAGTCCCGCGAACACGGTGGCTGCTTCGGCCTGCATGCCGGGAAGGACGTGTTGGTAGACGGCCATCGTGAAGGCCGGAGTCGCGTGTCCGAGCCGTTCGCTTACGACCTTGAGTGGGACGCCGGCCTTGAGCAACAGGGTCGCGTGCGTGTGACGCAGATCGTGCAGTCGGATGACTGGCTGGCCCGAGCGAGATGCGAGCCGCTCGAATGTCTGGGACAACGAGTGCGGATGCAATGGGCGACCGTCGGTGCGGCAGAACACGAGCCGGTCGTCCGAGACGCTGTGGCCATCTCCGAGCTGCAGATTTTGCCACGTCCGTAACACTTCAACCGTCCGGGGCCAGATCGATAACGCGGCGGCTGGTGCGCGTCTTCACCGTCGATTCAGCCGTCTCGTAGGCAATCGCGATGATCGTGCGGTGAACCGAGAGTCGGCGCCGGCGGAGATCGACATCGCCCCAGCGGAGTCCGAGCACCTCGCCGCGCCGCATGCCGGTCGTCGCGCAGAGGTAGATCGCGGGCCAGAGACGATGACCTCGACTCGACTCGAGGAAAGCCGAGAGCTGCCTTGCCGTCCACGCGTTCGGTTTGTTGCTGAAGCGATGCCGCAGCTTCGGTGGATGGGCGAGCAGGGCCTCGTTACGCGTGACGAGCCCCGGTTGAACGCGTCCCGAAGCGCGGCGCGGAGTATCTGGTGGATGTTCAGGACGGTCTTCGGCGCGAGCCCGTTGCCGTCGATGCGTCCGCGTTCGAGCAACGCCGCGTAGAGCGCGTCGAGGTCGGCGGCGGTCACGCGGTGAAGTGGGATGTGGCCGATGAGCGGGTTGACGTGGCGCAACGTTTCTCGCTCGTACCGGGCGAGTGTGCTGGGCCGAAGGTTCGATCGCCGCGTCGGCAGCCAGTGGTCAACGAGGTACGACTCGAGCGGCATCCGTCCCGGGAAGACGGGGCCTCGGCCGTTGCGAGCCTGTGCGAGCTCGGCGAGGAACCGTTCTGCCTCACGCCGGCTGCTTCCGGCCGCGCGCCACGTTCGACGTTCGCGCCGGGTGAGGGGATCGGTTCCTTCGTAGACCGCTGCGTAGTAACGCTTGTTCTTCTTGACCAGGTAGCCGCGCATCGTGCACTCCTTTCGTGTGGGAGCGCGATATTCGCAACCGAGTCGGTGGAAGCGCCGGTAGGACGCCCACGTCGGGGCAGGTCAGCGGCGTGTGATCAGGTCGATAACCCGAAGGTCGTCACCTCCGGCTGTCAGCGCGTGATGCTGGCCCGCCCGGTGCTGTTGCTGACCGACCGGGGGGAGATCGGTGTCGGTTACGCAGGTGGGGTTTGGTCGGGTGATGTGTCGTGCAGCGGCAATGTGGTGCGGATGGTGAGGCCGCCTTCGGGGTTTGCGGTGGCATAGATTTCGCCGTGGTGCGCTGTCACGACGGAGCGGACGATGGCGAGCCCGAGCCCGAAACCGCGGCTGTCGCCGGCGCCGCGCGTTGCCCGATGAAACGGCTCGAACAACGCGTTGATGTCGTCGGGAGACACGATTGCGCCAGTGTTGACGACGATGAGCTCGAGGTGATCTGGAACTGTTCGCAGCATGATTCGTACGGTGCCGCCGTCGACGTTGTGTCGCACTGCGTTGTCGACGAGGTTGTCGATGAGTCGCTCGAGTAACTCCGCGTCTCCGGTGATGTAGATCGCGCAGGGAGCCTGCGGATCGATCGCGATTTCGATGCCGCGTCGGACGGCGGCGGAATGGGCCCGCGCGACCGACGTCGCGACTACCCCGCCGAGATCGACCTGACCTACGGTGACGACGCCGTGGTCGCTCGTCGCCAGCGCGAGCAGGCTGGCTACGAGACGCTCGCTTCGGTCCACTGCTTCGCTCATGACGCTCATTGTGTGGACCAGGCGTTCTCGCTCGGGGTTGTGGTGGCGCATTGTGACGTCGAGTTCGGTGCGCATAATCGTGAGCGGTGTGCGCAACTCGTGGGACGCGTCGGCGACGAAACGCCGCTGGCTCGAAAACGCCGTGTCGAGGCGTTCGAGCATGCCGTCGAACGTGGCTGCGAGCTGCGTGAGTTCATCGTCAGGGCCGACGAGTCCGATGCGCAGATGAAGGTTCTTGTCGGACAACTGCTGTGCGGTGGCGGTTATCGCACGAAGCGGGCGCAGCGTCCGGCCCGCGATGAACCAACCCAATCCGAGCGCGACGACGAGAGCGATTGCAAGCGCGACACCCGACTGGCGCAGGAGTGACGACAGCGCCTGCGCGCTCACGTTCGACGGGAGGTCCGCGAGCAGCTGTGCGCCGAGATCCTTGGGAAGGTTCTCGGCGGACCGCACCGCGTCGCCGGGCGGGCCGGACGCGATCGCTCGGAGTTGCGCGCGATCGGCCCCGGTCATCGGGACGTTCGCTCGCGGATCGGCGAGTTTGTTCGCGCGCAGCACGACATCCTGACCCGCGCCACTCGATGAGTTGTTGGGAAGGTTGTGGTCGAGCAGCACGTAGTTCGCGGCGACGAGCGCGACTCCGGCAGCGAGGAACACAAGTCCGTACAGCAGTGTGAGTCGCAACCGGATCGTCATGACTCGATCCGGTAGCCCTCGCCGGTGATCGTCTCGATGATCGCGGGTTCGCCCAGTTTGCGGCGCAGCTTCATGATCGTCATGCGTACGGTCCCGGTGAACGGATCGGCGTGCTCGTCCCACACGCGTTCGAGCAGCGTCTCCGCGCTGATGACCGCGCCGCGCGCGGCGAGCAGTGTTTCGAGCACCGCGAACTCCTTGCGGCTCAACGTCAGCCGTTGCCCGGCGCGCGTCGCGGTCCGCATCGTTGGATCAACGACAAGATCGTGCACGTGCAATAGCGGCGGCGTTACGACGTTCGGGCGGCGTGCGAGCGCGCGGATCCGGGCCACGAGTTCCCCGAACGCGAACGGCTTCGGGAGGTAGTCGTCGGCACCGAGCGTCAGCCCAGCGACTCGGTCGCCGACCGCGCGCGCGGCCGTGAGCATAATGATCCGGGCGCCGATCTCGGCCGCCAGCAGCTCGCGGCACACGTCGTCGCCGTGCACGACGGGGAGGTCGCGGTCGAGCACGATCACGTCGTAAGCGTTCACGGCGGCGCGGCTGAGGGCCTCGCCGCCGTCGAGCGCAATGTCGACCGCCATCCCCTCGTCACGCAGGCCGCGGGCGATCGAATCGGCGAGCACCGGTTCGTCCTCGACGACGAGCACACGCATGAACGCATTGTCACACGACGGCTGTCACCATCGTGTCAACGTCGCGCGAACGGCGCAGTGACAACGCCTTTGTCATCAATCATCGGTATGACGCACGCGACCCAGTCCAGGATCCGACCGCTGGCCGGCGGCGCCGCGATTGCGGCGGCGGTCGGGCTGGTCCTAGGCGGCTGCGTCTCAGGCGGCAGGTCCGCCGGTGTGCCGAGCGCTTCCGGCACGGGGGCGGACACACCCACGACCGCGCTGACCTCCGCCGGTGCCGACCAATTGTTCGTCGACTACGTGCACTGCGTCCGCAGCCACGGCGTGACGATTGCGGATCCCACCCACCGCCCAGGTCACCAGGGGCTGACACTGAACCTTCCCGACTCCGAGACTCCGGGCTTCGCGGCTGCGAACGCCGCCTGCCAGCACATCATCGTTCCGGTCCAGGCGATGAAGAACGGAAATCAGGGTGCGCCCTCTCAAGCGACGATGACCGCGCTGATCGCGTACGCCCGCTGCATGCGCGCGCACGACATCCCGCTGCTCGACCCTGCGGCCACGGATGGCCACATCAGTCTTGGTCACGTCGACGGGATCAACAACGACATCGGCCGTTCCGACCCGCAGTTCAGCGCCGCCGACACGGCCTGTCGACACCTGCTCCCCGCGGGCGTCACCGACGACGGGACCGGACCCCCGTGAGCCCCGTCCTCCGCTCAACGATCGCAGTCGTCGTCGTGGCCGCGTTGGCCGTCGGGGTCACCGCGTACGTCACCAACAGGTCGACGCCTACGCCCGGGAGTTCGACCAACGACGTCAACGTCGCGACCGTCCAGGTGCGGCGCATGAATCTGAGCGCGACCGAGGAGGTCAGCGGCACCCTTGGGTACGTGACCGCACCGAGCCTGATCGACCGTGTTGCGGGCACGTACACGTCGATGCCGCCCGAAGGTGCGATCGTCGCGCCCGGAGAGTCGCTGTTCGCGGTCGACGGGCAGCCGGTGACGCTGCTCGCTGGGTCGTTACCCGCGTGGCGGTCGTTCACACCGGGCATGACCGACGGATTCGACGTCGGCGAGCTCCAACGCGCGCTCCAGCGCGACGGCGCTCGGGACGCGAACACGGTTCCCGTCGATGGTCACTACGGCGCGCGAACGATTGTCGCAGTGCGGGCCTGGCGCGCACGACACGGACTTCCCGCGGCCAACGACCTCCCGTTCGGTTCGATCGTGTTCATGCCCGAACCAGTGCGCGTCGGCCGGCACACGAGCGAGATCGGCGATCCTGCGCAACCCGGCACAGCGCCGTACGCGACGACGGGAACAACGCGCGTCGTGGCAGTCGAGCTCGACGTCGCGCGGCTCGGCACGACTCGGGCGGGCCAAGCGGTACAGATCGGTCTGGCGTCCGGGCGAACGATTTCGGGCCGCGTTACCGCGGTCGGTCGAGTCGCGCACGTCCCGGCCGGCTCCGCGCCCGACAATGGTGCACGCCCGGCGGTCACGGTCTCCGTCGAGCCGCTCGGCGCGTCACCGGTCGACGAGCCCGATGAAGAGCCGGTGACCGTCGGCCTCGTCAGTGCGACACGCGCGGGCGTGCTCGCGGTTCCTGTCACGGCACTCCTTGCGCTCGCCGAGGGCGGCTACGGCGTCGAGGTCGTGACCGGGCAGGGCCGGCACACGATCATTGCAGTGGAGCCGGGTCTCTTCGCCGACACGATGGTCGAGATCCGAGGACAGGGGATCACGGACGCAACGACCGTCGTGACCGCGCGATGACGCTCATCGAGTTCGACGGCGTCGGGCGTACGTATGCGGGGGCATCACCGGTGACAGCGTTGCATCCGGTTGATCTCGCGATCGAGCACGGGGAGCTCACGACGATCGTCGGACCGTCGGGATCGGGCAAGTCGACGCTGCTCTACCTTCTCGGAACGCTCGACCGGCCATCGTGTGGTCGGCTCTTGTTCGAGGGACGCGACGTCGCGACGCTGGACGATCGTCAGGTGGCCGCGCTGCGCGCCGACCACATCGGGTTCGTGTTCCAGCGGTTTCATCTCGTCCCGTCGATGAGTGCCCTCGACAACGTCGCGACCGGCCTCCTCTACCGCGAGCGGTCGTCCCGCCGACGCCGCGACGCGGCGACGGCCGCGCTCGAGCGTGTCGGTCTCGCCGGCCGCGCGTTGCACCGACCGGGTCAGCTCTCCGGCGGCGAGCAGCAGCGGGTCGCGATCGCGCGCGCCATCATCGGCGGGCCGCAGCTCGTGCGCGCCGACGAGCCCACCGGAAACCTCGACAGCGCGGCCGGCGACAGCGTCGTCGCGTTGCTGCGTGCACTCAATGACAACGGAGCCGCGGTCGTCGTGGTCACCCACGACGTGCAGCTCGCTGCGTCTCTCCCTCGCCGGATCGAGATGCGCGACGGCCAAATCGTCGCGGACGCGCGCCACGCATGAGCCGTCATTCCAGTTCGCGTCGACCGCCGGGCATTCTCGGCGTCGTGCGCGTGGCGGTCTCGGGGATGCGCGCCACACCGTCCCGCACCGCGCTGTCAGCCGGCGGCGTCGCGATCGGCATCGCGGTCATGGTCGCAGTGCTGACGATCACGCAATCGTCGCAGGCCGACCTCATCGCACAGCTCGACCGGCTCGGGACCAACCTGCTCGTCGTCGCGCCGAGTAACACGTTCGACGGTCCCGCGACGTTGCCCGCGAGCGCTCCTGTATCCGTCGCCCGCATCGGTGCGGTCGAGCAGGTCGCGGCGATCGACCAACTGCCCATGACTGTTCGCCGCAGCGATCGGATCGATGCGGTCGACACGGGTGGCCTCACCGTGTACGCGGCCGATGACGACCTGCTCGCGACCCTGCGCGGAAGCGTCAGTCGCGGCCGGTACCTCGACGCCGCACTCGACCGCTATCCCGCAGTCGTACTGGGCGCGGCCGCAGCCAACCGGCTCGGCATCGACCTCACCGACGGACGCGCGCAGGTCTGGATCGGCGACCGGTCGTTCACTGTCGTCGGGATACTGGCGCCGTTCCCCCTCACAAGTGAGCTCGACACCGCGGCACTCATGGGCGACGCGATTGCGTCCGCGGCGAGCCCGACGCCGCCGACCCCCACGACGATGTACGTCCGCACCGATCCGACGAGCGTTCCCGCGGTCGCCGGTGTGCTCCCCGGAACGGCCGACCCCGCGCACCCCGGCGCAGTGAGCGTGTCACGCCCAACCGACGCGCTCGCCGCGCGAGCCGCCGCGAAGCAGGCTCTCGGCGCGCTCTTCTTCGGGCTCGCCGCGGTGGCTCTCGTCGTCGGCGGGCTCGGCATCGCGAACGTGATGGTCATCACCGTGCTCGAACGAAGGGCCGAGATCGGCCTCCGGCGCGCTCTCGGTGCGACACGCCGCAACATCGCAATGCAATTCCTCGCCGAGGCGACCCTGCTC
>JBEPUZ010000088.1:0-15728 GCA_041691275.1 Actinomycetota bacterium
GGGTCAGGCGGTGAGGGCGGGCTGCACCTTCGACGCGACCAGCTCGAGTGACTGCCACGCGATCTCGGGTGGGATCCCTCCGCACAGCGGGTGCAATGCGAGCGCACCCTGGGCCCGGACGAGCTCGACGGTCTCGTCGGGCGTCAACACGGTGTAGACGCCGTTGGCGCGGAGCTCGTCGACCGTCGACGCCGTGTCGAGCGCCACGGACTCGAGCCCCGCGTCGATCTGCCACCGCGCGTACATACGCGCGTCGTGCAGCAGATTCTCGCCGATGAGCGACCACGTGCGATCGGGATCGTCGGAGACGAACACGTTCAACGGGCCCGAGCCGGGGCTGATGACGAAGCCGGGCGGGAGCCCGAGTCGTTCCCGCTCCGACTCGTACTCGGTGACGATCCGATCCGACCGCAACTGCGGGAAGAACGGCATGTCGAGATGAGCAGCGCGGCGAGCCGCGGCGCGCGTCGCACCGCCGTAGCAGAGCATCGGGTGCGGGTCCGAGTAGGGCGTCGGGCGCACGAACACGGTCCGACCCTCGTGCTCGAACGGCTCGCCGACCCACGCCTTGCGCATCAGGATGATCGCCGCCTCGATGTCGCGGCCGCGATCGGAGAACGACTTGCCGAGCGACTCGTACTCGGCCGGGCGGTAGCCGATGCCGGCCACGTACGAGACCCGACCCCGACTCACGTGGTCGAGCACCGCGATGTCCTCGGCCAGCTTGATCGGGTCGTACAGCGGGACCAGGAGCGCGGCGACGCTGATCGCCAACTGCTTCGTACGCGCCGCGAACGCCGACGCCACGATGAGTGGCGACGGGAGGTAGCCGTCGTCGGAGGCGTGGTGCTCGGACACCACGGCCGCGGTGAAACCGTGATCCTCGCTCCAGGCCGCCATGTCGAGCGCGGTCGCGTAGAGATCGGCGATCGGCGCGCCGATCGCCGGCGCCCGGAGATCGAAACGCAGGATGAACGAGCCGAGCATGCTGGTCATCGGGCTCTCCCGGGGTTCGGTGCCCAACCGTCGAAGCGACCGTCGGGTCTGATCGTGCGGTACGCGTCGACGACCGGTGCGAGCTCGGTCGGCGTCGCGCCGTGCATGATGACGCCGTCGACGCCGAGGTCGAACTGACGGAGCACCCGCGCCGCGCACCGTTTCGCGTCCCCGGTGGCCGCGGGCTCCAACCACTCGTCCGGCAGCAGCGTCGCGACGTGCTCGAGGGTCGCGGTGTCGGCCTTCGTGTCGAGCGCGCCGGGGAACGAGGCCACGACCTCGTCGGCCCGGAAGCGGGCGAGAACCCCGGGGTCCCACGTGTTGGTCTCGACGAGGAGGTCGCCGTAGCCCTGCAGGTACGTGGCGAGGCGCCCGACCGTCTTCTTCAGGCGCAGGTCGTCGGGCAGGTGGTCGGGGATCGTCGCGTAACACGACCAGATGCGGACCGCGGCGGGATCGCGCCCGGCCTCCTCGGCGGCACGTCGCACCGTGGCCACGCAACGCTCGACGGTCTCGTCGGTGAAGAACGTGTGCAGCACCACCGCGTCGAAGCAGCGACCGGCGAGCGCAAGCGAGTTGGGCCCGAACGCGACGAAGCCGAGCGGGATGTCCTCGTCGAACGAGGCATCGAGATGCAGCACCGGGAACTTGCCCGCGGGGCCGTCGTGCCCGAACACCACTTCGCCGTGCCACAGGCGGCGCATGATGCCGACGAAGTCCTCGATCTGCGCGGTCGTGATGCGGGGGATGCCATACGCGTCGAACAGCGCCGCGATCCCGCGTCCGAGCCCGAGCGTGAAACGGCCGCCGGTCAGGCGGTGCATCGTCGTCGCGTGCGACGCGGTCACGATCGGGTGCCGTGTGTTGTGGTTGGTGGCGGCGGTCGCGATCCCAAGTGTCGACGACACTGCGCCGACAGCACCCGAGAGCGTGAACGCCTCTTTGATGTTGAAGCGCTCCGAGATGAAGGTCGAACCGAGACCGAGCGCCTCGCCCGCGCCGACCTCTTCGATCAGTTCCACCGGCGACTTCGGCGCGCCCGCGAGCACGTAGAAGCCGAGCTCGTTCAGCTGGGGCTGGTTCATGCGTGCAGTATCCCTCGCGCTCCCGTCGCGAGGCCCGTCCGGACGGATACCGTGAGCCGCGCGTGAGTTGCATCCATGAGCTCGAGCACCCGATCGTGCTGGCACCGATGGCCGGAGGCCCGACGACCCCGGCGCTGGTAGCGGCGGTCTCCAACGCGGGCGGGCTCGGTTTCGCGGCCGCCGGGTACCTGACTCCCGGCGCGCTTCGGGACCAGATCACCGCCACCCGCGAGCGCACCGGCGCCGCCTTCGGCGTCAACATCTTCTCGCCCTCGGACGCGCCGGCCGATCCCGCGCTCGTCGAGAAATTCGCCCGCCGGATCGCGCCGCGGGCGCAAGCCGCGGGCGTCGAGCTCGGCGAGCCGCGCTTCGACGACGATCACTACGACGCCAAGATCGAGGTCGTGCTCGACACGCGACCCGCGGTGGTCTCGTTCACCTTCGGGTGCCCGTCCGCCGCCACCGTCGGCTTGCTGCGCGACGCCGGCATCGAGGTCTGGGTGACGATCACCACCCCGGCCGAGGCGAGGATCGCGTGCGACGTCGGAGCCGACGCGGTCGTCGCGCAGGGGGCCGAGGCCGGCGGTCACCGAGGATCGTTCGACGACACCGACGACACCGACAGCGACACCGCGCTCCTCCCGTTGTCGGAGCTGCTGCACGCCGTCGTCGACTCGTTCTCCGACCGGGTCGGCGCGCCACTCGTGATCGGCGCGGGCGGGATGATGCACGGACGCGATATCGCGGCGACGCTCGCCGAGGGCGCGCACGCAGCCCAGCTCGGGACGGCGTTCCTGCTGTGCCCGGAAGCGGGAACGAACGCGGTCCAGCGTGAGACCGTGGGTGGGGATCGCCCGACGATCGTGACCCGCGCCTTTACCGGCCGGAGAGCCCGCGGCATCGTCAACGCGTGGACCGACGCGTTCGACCAGAAAGCACCGAGCGCCTATCCCGAGATCCACCACCTCACCGCGCCCCTTCGGGCCCACGGGAGGGCGACGAACAATGCCGATCTCGTCAACCTCTGGGCCGGCACCGGGCACGCCCAGGCTCGGGCGCTGCCCGCGGCGACGCTGATCGCCGAGCTCGTGCGTGAGCGCCGTGAAATCGAAGCGTCCCGATAGCTTGCAACCCGCGTTCTACAGCAGGGATCCCCCCATGTCATCGTCGTTTCACGTCCATCGGTCGAGCCCGGCGAAGTCGGGTCCGCCCACCGATCCGCCGCGCCCGTCCACCACGCGCAAGCCCGCGCCGCGGTGGATGCACACCGTGTGGCTCGTCGGGCTGCTCATCACCTTGCTCCTGTTGTTCCTGCCGCACTCCTCGACGTCGTCCACCAAGCTCGCGTTCAGCGACTGGAAGACGAAGGTCGACGCGAACCAGGTGGCGACCGCCGTCATCGACACGTCGGGCAAGGTCACGGGAGTTCTCACCGACAAGGACAAGACGCACTACCAGTCGCGGATTCCGGCGGCGCTCAAGGATGACGCGCTCGCGGCGGAGCTGACCACCCACAAGGTGACGGTGACGGGCACGACCAACTCGACCAGCATCTGGAGCGTCGTCGGCGGACTCCTGCCGCTCGTGTTGCTCGTGGGCGCGTACTTCTTCATCAGCCGGCGCGCGACCAAACAGCTCGCGGGTGGCCTCGGCGGTATCGGCGCGTCGAAGGCGAAGGTCTACAACCAGGACCGGCCGACCACGCGTTTCGTCGACGTCGCCGGCTACGAAGGCGCCAAGCGCGAGATCAGCGAAGTGGTCGACTTCCTCAAACATCCTGAGCGCTACGCGGCCGCGGGCGCGGTCGCGCCGCGCGGTGTGCTCATGGTCGGCCCGCCCGGGACCGGCAAGACGTTGCTCGCACGTGCGGTGGCCGGCGAGGCCGAGGTCCCGTTCTTCGCATTGACGGGTTCGAGCTTCGTCGAGATGTTCGTCGGCGTCGGCGCCGCACGCGTGCGGGACCTGTTCTCGGCTGCGCGCAAAGCGTCGCCCGCGATCATCTTCATCGACGAGATCGACGCCATCGGTCAACGCCGGGGCGGCGGTCTGGTCTCGAACGACGAGCGCGAGCAGACGCTCAACCAGATGCTCGCGGAGATGGACGGCTTCGATCCGACCTCGGGTGTCGTCGTGCTCGCGGCGACCAACCGGCCCGAGACCCTCGACCCCGCGTTGCTCCGCCCGGGTCGCTTCGACCGTCAGGTCGAGATCCCGCTGCCGAACCTGATCGAGCGCAAGGCGATCCTCGCAGTGCACGCGCGCGGCAAGAACATGGGCCACGACGTCGACTTCGACGTGATCGCGCGGTCGACACCCGGTTTCTCCGGCGCCGATCTCGCGAACCTGATCAACGAAGCCGCGATCGTGGCGGTGCGCGACGATCGCAACACGATCTCCGCCACCGACTTCTCCGACGCACGCGACCGGATCCTCCTCGGTCGGCGCGAGGCCACGAACGCTCTCATGCCCGGCGAGAAGCACGCGGTCGCCGTGCACGAGTCGGGACACGCGCTCGTCGCCGCCCTCTCACCCAATGCCGACCCGGTCGCAAAGGTGACGGTGCTGCCGGTTGGCCAGGCTCTCGGTGTCACCGAGCAGCTCCCTTCGGACGAACGTCACCTCTACAGCGAGAGCTATCTGAAGGCGTCGCTCGCGGTGCGCCTCGGCGGTCGCGCGGCCGAGCTCGTCGTGTTGGGAGAGGCGTCGTCGGGCGCCTCGAGCGACCTCGCGGGCGCGACCGACCTCGCGACCCGCATGGTGCGCGAGTACGGCATGAGCACGCGCCTCGGGCCCGTCGGGTTCTCGGGCGGATCACCCACGTACCTCGGCACCGAACAGGTGCACAGCCGCGACTACGCGGAGGCGACGCAACGGGTCATCGACGAAGAGGTGTCCGACCTGCTTCGCGAAGCGGAGAAGACGGCCATCTCCTTGCTCACCGAACACCGCGACGCGCTCGACCGGCTCGTCGTCGATCTGGTCGCGCACGAGACGGTCGACGGCGACGCGGTGCAGGCCGCGCTCAAAGGCGGCGCGGGACCCTCGGGGCCGGCCGAGAGCGGCGGGCCGTTACGAACGCCGCAGTTCCAGGCGAGGTCGACCCCGACCGCATGACGCAACTGTTGTGCGAGAAAACCGTCCTGGCGGCGGAAAACTCGCCAGACGCGGCGCGCGAGGGATCTCGCCGAACGAACGAACGAACGCCTCAGGCGGACTCGGCCACCGGCGAGACGCGTTCGGCGCTGCCGTCCCGGTCTCGATCGCGCCGACGATCGTCGAGAGGCTGGGGCCAGGCCACCGCGGGCTGACGCGCCAACCACTCCGCCATCCACTGCCGGGCGACCCGCTCGGTGACGAACTGCGGACGGGGTCCATCGCCCTGGCGCCATTCCCACAGGGTCTGATCGCTCTCGGTGTGGTAGCTGACGAGCTCGAATCCGAGCCGATCCGCTTCTTCGAGCAACGCATCGCGTACCTGCATGCTGTCCTCATCGGCGGGCCCGCCGCCGGGAACACTCTGTATCCCCTCGTTCACATTTGACGGGTACCCGACAGCTGCCCTCGGAAAACCCGCCGCTGAAGCCGTCTGGCCCAGGTTCGACCAGGCTCGTAACGGGGGAGAAATACTCTCGACGAGAGGAAACCCTCATGGGACTCAGCGAACGCATCACGAAGATCAAGGGCAAGATCACGAAGCCGATCGCCAACGCGGCCGGCGACCGTCGGTCGGAAGCGAAGAACGCGCTCGAGGCGAAGACCGGACAAAGGCCCGAGGATCCAACGGTCGACGCGGTCGAGCAGCTCACACGCAAGAAGCACGGCGACGTCTGAGGCGTCGAGCTGGTCGGCTAGTCGGCCCGACGCTCGGCGACGCCGCGCACGTACGCCGCCTGCCCGACGTGCTCGAGGTTGTCGGTGACGACGCTGACGAGCCGTACCGCGAGCGTCACCGGCGGATCCCACGAGTCGTCAACGACGCGATCGAGCTGGGCGAGCTCGATCGTGCTCAGATACCCGACCGTCGCCTCGTGCACGGCGTCGAAGTAGCCGAGCAGGTCTTCGGCGCGGGGCGAGACCGCCGCGACCTGTTCGTTCGAGTGCCCGTAGCCCGTGTCCGACTC
Organism: Actinomycetota bacterium; assembly: GCA_041691275.1. Lineage (GTDB taxonomy): Bacteria > Actinomycetota > Acidimicrobiia > IMCC26256 > PALSA-610 > PALSA-610. The sequence goes on from JBEPUZ010000088.1 coordinate 6,203, forward strand.
GTCGAACGGCAGACCGAAGCGTTCCGACCATCCGTTGGTCCAAGCCTGCTCTGTATCTCGCAGCGCGGAAATGTGATCGTCCTGGATACGGGCGACGTGCCAGACCAACCACGCGATCGAGTTCGAATCGCGGTCGGGACGGAACGTGAGCGCGTCGGTGTCAAGTCCTTCGACCGCGTGGTGCACGCCACTGCGGATGCGGCCGAAGGCGTCGTCGAGGAGTGCGGTGAGATTCGTGTCGGCGCTCATTGGACCCTCTTCAGGACCACCAGAGACCGAGGCTCGGCGGTGAGTTCGGCGCGGGCCGAGAGCTGGGTGCCCTCGTCGCGACCGGTGGTGGACACCTCGATCTGCCAACGACGACCGAAGCGGCGGGTCGGTAACACGAAGGTGGTCGGTTCGTGGTGGGCGTTGAAGATGACGAGGAACGAGTCGTCTCGCAACGGCTCGCCGTCGGGCGTGACGGTACGGAGGGCATTCCCGTTGACGAACACGCCCAACCGTCCACTTCCCTGCGCGTCCCATTCCCGCCTCGCCATCCGGCGCCCGTCCGGGCGGAACCAGAAGACATCGGCGAGGCCGTTCTCGTCCGGCTCCCCCGCGAAGAACGTCGTGCGCCGGAACACGGGATGGTCGTCGCGCAGCTTGATCATGCGCTTCGTGAACTCGCGCAGGGTGTCGTGCTCGGGCCCATGCTCCCAGCCGTACCAGGAGATCTCGTTGTCCTGGCAGTAGGCATTGTTGTTGCCGTGCTGGGTGCGGCCGAACTCGTCGCCGCCGAGCAGCATCGGCACGCCTTGGGAAAGCATCAGGGTCGCAATGAAGTTGCGTTGTTGGCGCAGACGCAGCTGGATGATCTCGGGATCGTCGACGGGACCCTCGGCACCACAGTTCCAGCTCCGGTTGTCGTCGGTCCCGTCGCGGTTCTCTTCCAGGTTCGCGTCGTTGTGCTTCTCGTTGTACGAGACGAGATCGGCGAGCGTGAACCCGTCGTGCGCGGTGACGAAGTTGATCGACGCGAACGGCCGGCGCCCGTCCCGTTGGTAGAGGTCGGCGGAGCCGGCGAAGCGCTCGGTGAAGTCGCCGATGCGCGCCTGACCGCGCCAGAAGTCGCGAATGACATCGCGGTAGAGACCGTTCCACTCCGTCCACAGCACCGGGAAGTTGCCAACTTGGTAACCGCCCTCGCCGACATCCCAGGGCTCGGCGATCAGCTTCACCTGCGACAGGATCGGGTCCTGGTAGATGATGTCGAAGAACGCCGAGAGCCGGTCGACCTCGTGGAACTCGCGCGCCAGCGCCGCCGCGAGATCGAAGCGGAAACCGTCGACGTGGCAATCGGTGACGAAGTAGCGCAGCGAGTCCATGATCAGCCGCAGCACGCTCGGGTGCACCGGGTTCAGGCTGTTGCCGGTACCCGTGTAGTCGACGTAGTACCGGGGATCCTCGGCCGAGAGCCGGTAGTACGACGGGTTGTCGATGCCCCGGAACGCGAGCATCGGACCGAGATGGTTTCCTTCGGCGGTGTGGTTGTAGACGACGTCGAGGATCACCTCCATGCCGGCGCGGTGCAACGCCTTCACCATCCCCTTGAACTCGCGCAACTGCTCGCCTCGCGCGCCCGTGGCCGAGTAGAGCGAGTGCGGCGCGAAGTAGCCGATCGAGCTGTAGCCCCAATAGTTCGAGAGGCCCTTCTCGACGAGGTACGACTCGTCCGCGATGTGATGCACCGGCAGCAACTCGACCGCGGTGACACCCATGTCACGGAGATACTCGATCGCCTCTTCCGACGCGAGGCCGGCGTAGGTGCCACGGAGGTCGTCGCGCACGCGTTCGTTCAGCTTGGTGAAACCCTTGACGTGGGTCTCGTAGATCACCGTTTCCGACCAAGGGCGGTTCAGCTGACGATCGCCTTCCCAGTCGAACGTCTCGTCGATGACGACGCCCTTGGGCATGGCGTCGACATCGTCCTCGTCGTCGCGCTCGAGATCGGCGTCGCCGCCCGGTACGTACGGCAACACGTTCGCGAGCTTGTAGCGCACGGGGCCGTCGATCGCTTTCGCGTACGGATCGAGCAGCAGCTTGGCCGGGTTGAAGCGCAGACCCCGGCTCGGCTCGTACGGGCCGTGCACGCGATACCCGAAACGCTGTCCCGGTCCGACGCCCGGGAGGTAGCAGTGCCACACGAACGCGGTCCGCTCGCCGACCTGAACGACCGTCTCGACATCGTCGTCATCGAACAGACAGAGGTCGACGCCCTCCGCGTTCTCCGAGAACAGGGAGAAGTTCGTTCCGCGGCCGTCGAAGGTGGGACCGAGCGGAAACGGCCTTCCCGGCCACACTTGCTGCACGTCGAGGTATCCCCATGATCGAGTCCGGAACGCCGATTCTGCCAGTGCGGTGATTCTGGCAGTCCGACGGTCTCCGGCCTGCATGGCCCGGGGATCCCGGTGAAGAATTTGATTCTGGGAAGTCAGGCAGGCACGGCGTGTGGGAGCCCCTCGCGAGCGTGATCCACGGCCTCGTGGATCCGCCACGGGATCGAAGGGCGTCCGCCGGTGTCGTCGGCAGCCAACACGAGACCTCCGAACATCGACACGTTCTTGAAGAACTGGATCCGTTGCGCCGCACGCGTCTTCGCGTCGGCCTCTTTCCAGAACGGATGGCCGGCCAGCGTCGTCGGAACGAGCGACACCGCCAGGGTCAGCGCGGCCACGCGCGGCAGCTTTCCCGCCGCGAGCGCGAGCCCCGCTGCGATCTGTACCGCGCCGTTCACGCGCACGAGCGTCACCGTCTCACCGGGAAGCCCAAGCGATTCCGACAGCGTCGCGAGAAGATCCTGCGCCTTGGGTACCTTTGATTCGGGATTGCGAAAAGCGTCGAACCCTCCGAGAACGAACATCGAGCCGAGCATGGGGCGAGCGAGTCCGCGCACCAGGTCCATAGTCATTCCTCCGGGTCGTTGATGGGGTACCCGTGCCCCGCGGGTCGTAATCCCGCGTGAACTGCCCGGCAATCCCGCAGTTACGCCTCTTGACATCCGATGTAATTGGGAAGAACGACCCGAGTAGCCAAGCCACGACCTGGGTATCTCCGGCAGTGTCGTCGGGGGCCGTGGGTCGAACAATTCGAGAACGATGCCGGTGTGCAGGTCGCGTCGTCGATCGGCTCCGGCATGTTTTGCTGCGCGTCAGCGAGGAGTCGGTGTTGCGGGTGCCAAGCCTTCGGGAACGAGTCGTGATCGAGCGCGTGAGCCCCGACGTCGAGCGGGGCCTCTACGCGGTCAAGCGCGTTGTCGACGATGTCGTCGCCGTCGAGGCCGACGCGTTCACCTACGGTCACGACGAGATCGCAGTGCGCCTCGACCACCGGCGACGGGGCAAGCATCGCTGGCAGTCGACGTGGATGCGGCCGCTCGGCAACGACCGCTGGCGCGGGGAGTTCACCGTCGACCGCGTCGGTGAGTTCCGCTTCCGCGTGATCGCGTGGCGGGATCCGGTCGCGACGTGGGCCCACGGAATCGCCGCCAAGTTCGACGCGGGTCAGGGTGTCGAGCTCGAACGCGAAGAGGGCGCCCAGCTCGCAGAGCTCGCAGCCAAGCGGACTCGCGGCGACGAGGCGAAGGTGCTCCTCGACTGGGCGATACGGCTCCGCCATTCGTTCGACGCCGGCGTTCGCTCCGAGCTCGACGACTTCGTCGCCGCCGCGCGCGGCACCCTCGACGCGGCCGACGGCCACGCGTACGAGGACACGTCGATCGTCGACGTCGAACGCCCGCTCGCCGGGAGCGGCGCCTGGTACGAGCTCTTCCCCCGCTCCGCTTCGCCGGATCCCGGAAGGCCGGGCACCCTCGCGGACGTGACCGACCGGATCGAGTCGATCGCGGCGATGGGTTTCGACGTCGTGTACCTGCCACCGATCCATCCGATCGGATCGGCGCATCGCAAGGGAGCGAACAACGCAACTCAGGCGACGCCGGGCGATCCTGGGAGCCCGTGGGCGATCGGCAGCCGCGCAGGCGGCCACGCCGAGATCCATCCCGGCCTCGGGACGATCGGCGATTTCGACCGGCTCGTCGCCGCCGCGCGCGGGCGCGGAATCGAGATCGCGCTCGACCTCGCGTTCCAGGCCGCACCCGATCATCCGTGGATAACGGAGCACCCGGGCTGGTTCCGGCACCGTCCCGACGGCTCGATCGCCTACGCCGAGAACCCGCCCAAGAAGTACCAGGACATCGTCCCCTTCGACTTCGACTCCGAGGACCGGGTCGCGCTTTGGTCGGCGCTGCTCGACGTCGTCCGCTTCTGGATGGACCACGGCGTGACCGTGTTCCGCGTCGACAACCCCCACACGAAACCGTTCGGCTTCTGGCAGTGGCTGATCGCGCAGGCCCGCGCCGCCGATCCCGACGTCATCTTCCTCGCCGAGGCCTTCACCCGCCCGCGCGTCATGGAGCAACTGGCGAAGGTCGGCTTCACGCAGTCGTACACGTACTTCACGTGGCGAAACTCCAAGTACGAGCTGGCCGAGTACTTCACCGAGCTCACCACGCCGCCGGTGTCCGACTACTTCCGCCCGAACGTGTGGCCGAACACCCCCGACATCCTCCACGAGACGTTGCAACACGGGACGCGCGGCACCTTCATCGCACGAGCTGTGCTGGCGGCCGGGCTGTCGGCGATCTACGGCGTCTACGGCCCCGCGTTCGAGCTCCAGGAACGCACGCCGCGCGAACTCGGATCGGAGGAGTACCTCGACTCGGAGAAGTACCAGATCCGGCACTGGGAGACGGATCGTCCCGACAGCCTCCGCCATTTCCTCGCGCGCCTGAACGAGATCCGGCGCGCGCACCCGGCGCTGCGGCGCAACGACACGCTGTGTTTTCACCACATCGAGAACGACCAGCTGGTGTGTTGGAGCAAGAGCACCGAGACCGATCACGTCCTGTTCGTCGTCAACCTCGATCCTCGGTCAGTGCAGTCGGGGTGGACGGCACTCGACGTCTCCCGTCTCGGCCTCGAGTGGGACGAGACGTACGTCGTGCGTGATCTACTCACCGGCGTGTCATACGACTGGCGAGGAGCTCACAACTTCGTGCAACTCGATCCGGCGTCGGTCCCCGCGCACGTGTTCACCATCGAACGTTCGAACGCAGACTCGGCATGACCGAAACACGCCCGAAGAAATCCGAGCCGAAGCGGGCCTTGCTCGAGCCGAAGGACCTGGAGCGCAGCAGCCCGTTGTTGCTCTCGGACCCCACGTGGTACCGCGACGCGGTCGTCTACGAGCTTCACGTACGCGCGTTCGCCGACAGTGACGGCGACGGTATCGGCGACTTCCGGGGACTGACCCGCAAGCTCGACTACCTCCAGGATCTCGGCGTCACCGCGATCTGGTTGCTGCCCTTCTACCCCTCGCCCCTCCGCGACGAGGGCTACGACATCTCCGACTACCGGGGGATCAACCCGGCGTACGGCAACCTGCGTCAGTTCCGGCGCTTCCTCGACGAGGCCCATCGCCGTGACCTGCGGGTCATCACCGAGGTCGTCCTGAACCACACCTCCGACCAGCATCCGTGGTTCCAACGGGCCCGCAACGCGCCCCGCGACAGCCGGTATCGCAACTGGTACGTGTGGAGCGACGAGTCGACGCGCTACGCCGACGCCCGCATCATCTTCCGTGACTTCGAGCGCTCCAACTGGTCGTGGGACGACGCCGCCGCGCAGTACTACTGGCACCGCTTCTACTCCCATCAACCCGACCTCAACTTCGACAACCCCGAAGTGCGCAGGGAGATGCTGCGCACCATCGAGTACTGGCTCGAGATGGGCGTCGACGGACTGCGCCTCGACGCGGTCCCCTACCTGTTCGAGCGCGAAGGCACGAGCTGCGAGAACCTGGAGGAGACCCACGACTTCTTGAAAGAGGTCCGGACCTCGATCGACGGGCGCTTCGCCGACCGGATGCTGCTCGCCGAAGCCAACCAGTGGCCCGAGGACGCCGCCGCGTACTTCGGCGACGACGGCGACGAGTGCCAGATGGCGTTCCACTTCCCTTTGATGCCGCGGCTGTTCATGGGCCTGCGGATGGAAGACCGTTTCCCGATCGTCGACATCCTGCGCCAGACGCCGCAACCGCCCGAGGGTTGCCAGTGGGCCGTGTTCCTGCGGAACCACGACGAGCTGACGCTCGAGATGGTCACCGACGAGGAGCGCGACTACATGTACCGCGCCTACGCGCGCGATCCCGTCGCCCGAATCAATCTCGGCATCCGGCGCCGCCTCGCCCCGCTGCTCCAGAACCACCGCCACAAGATCGAGTTGATGCACGCGCTGCTGTGCTCGCTCCCGGGTACACCGGTTCTCTACTACGGCGACGAGATCGGGATGGGTGACAACGTCTACCTCGGTGACCGCGACGCGGTGCGTACGCCGATGCAGTGGAGCGCCGATCGCAACGCCGGCTTCTCCGACGCCAACCCTCAGCGCCTCTACCTCCCGACGATCATCGACCCCGAGTACAGCTACGAGAGCGTCAACGTCGAGGCTCAGCTCGACAACCCCGACTCGCTGCTCTGGTGGGTGCGGCGTCTCATCGCGCTGCGGCGGCGTAATCCAGTGTTCGCGCACGGTTCGATCGAGCTCCTGTCGCCCGACAACCACCGCGTGCTCGCGTTCCTCCGTCGCCACGAAGGCCGCCAGGTGCTGGTCGTCGCGAACCTGTCGCGCTACGCGCAGTACGTCGAGCTCGATCTTCACGAATTCCGGGGTGCGCACCCGGTCGAGCTCTTCGGGCAGACCTCGTTCCCGGCCATCGGCGACCTGCCGTACCTGCTCACGCTGGGCCCGCACGCGTTCTACTGGCTCGCACTGGAGCCGGTGGAGGTGCAGGACTCTACGGGACCGTCGGTGCCGATCGTCAACGTGAAGAGCTCGTGGACCGAGCTCTTCGGGACCGAGAAGCGCTCCCCGCTCGACGCGGCGCTCCCGCACCTTCTCACTTCGAGCCGCTGGTTCGGCAGCAAGGCGCGCAAGATCACCAGCACACGCGTCGCCGACTGGGTCGACGTGCCGATGACGCACTACTGGAACACGCAAGAGGAGATGCCCACCCCGGAGCCGGCGCGGCTCGCGTTCGTGCGCGTCGAGTACGCCGACGGCGATCCGGAGACCTACGAGCTCCCGCTCGCGTTCGTGCCCGGCACCGCGGGCCTGCGCATGGCCGACGAGAACCATCCCGCCGTGCTCTGGACGGTCGGTTCGAGCTCGGGCAACCTCGGTGTCGTCGTCGACGCGCACTGGCTTCCGGGCTACGGGCGCGCGCTCGCCCGCTTCATGCAACGCCGCAGGCGCGTGCGCGGTGAGAAAGGTTCGATCGCCGGCGTCGCGCACGGATCGGAGCTCGCCCGGGCGAAGGACATCGACGACCTGCCCGTGTCGGTTCTCGGGCGGGAACAGTCGAACACGTCGCTGCAGTTCGACGATCGTCTGATGCTGAAAGCCCTGCGGCGACTCGAGGCGGGATTGAGCCCGGAGGTCGAGCTCGGTCAGGCGCTCACCCGCATGAAGTTCGAGTACGCGCCGCCGTTGCTGGGGACGATCGAATACCACATGTCGGATTCGACCTCGGCCACCATCGCCGTCCTGCACGAGTACGTCAGCAACGAAGGCGACGCGTACTCCTGGTACCGCGACGCGCTCGGACGCTTTTTCGACGACGTGCTCAGCCACGGCGACCACGCCGGCGGCCCCAAGGAGCAGGCGATGCGCCGCCATCCCCTCGACCTGCTCGACACCGAACCGCCCGTCGAGTTCGAGCTCGCCGCGGGCGACATCCTGCCGTCGGTCGGGTTGCTCGGTCGGCGCACGGCCGACCTGCACATCGTGCTCGCCTCGGTGACCGGCGACTCCGCGTTCACGCCCGAGCCCATCAACCTGCTCGTGCAGCGCTCGACGTATCAGTCGATGCGCAACACCGCTGTCCGCACGCTGCGCACGCTCGAACGGGCGCAGCGAAAACTGTCGCCCGGCTGCGCGGAGGAAGCGGCGTTCGTGCTCGCGCACGGTGACGAGCTGCTCGAACGACTGCGCGGCCTACTCGGGGCGCAGGGCGGCTCGCGCATCCGTGTGCACGGCGACCTGCATCTCGGCCAGGTCCTCTCCACCGGTCGCGACTTCCTGTTCATCGACTTCGAGGGCGAACCCGCGCTCCCCCTCAGCCAGCGCCGCATCAAGCGGTCGCCTCTGCGCGACGTCGCCGGCATGTTGCGTTCCTTCGACTACGCGGCGAGGTCCGCCATTCCCGACGCAGTGGCCCGGGGCCAGATACGCAGCGAGGAGCGAGCGCAGGAGCTCCTGTCGGCGCGCAGTGAGGAATGGGTCACGTGGGTCGGCGTCGCGTACCTGCGCGGCTATCTCGACGCAATCGGCGCGGTCGATCTCGTCCCCAAGGACGCGCACGCACGCCGGGTGCAGCTCGACGCACACCTGATCGAAAAGGCGCTGTACGAGATCCGCTACGAGCTCGACAACCGGCCGGACTGGGTCGGGATCCCCATCGCGGGGCTCAAGCGGTTGCTGCAAGCCGCACCCGAGTCGGGTACCGGCGCCGCCGGATCCCCGTGAATCACGTGAGCGCCCGGGCCCGCCGGCAGCTGCACGCGCTCGCACGGTCGATGGGCGTCGAGGTCCGTTGGCGGGCTCAGGACGGCTCGACGCAGACGTGCTCGGACGACACGCTGATCGCGATCCTGCAGCTGTTGCGCGTCGACATCCGTCGTCCGGAAGACGCGATCCGCGCCCGGGCGGATCTCCGCCGCAAGCGGCGCGAGACGATCGTCGATCCGGTCGTTGTCGCCTGGGACGGGGCACCGCCCGTGTTGCAGGTGCGGCTCCCGGCGGCCACCACGCACGAGTTCGCCGTCGTCGTCCGGACCGAGTCGGGCGAAGAGCGGCGCTGGCTGTCGCGCGATCTGAGTGTCCGCATCACCGCCGGCGACGACGACAACGCCTGCCACACCGTCGCGCTGCCGCAGGGATTCGAGCCCGGCCACCACCGTCTCCGCGTCGAGGCCGGCGCGCGGCACGCATCGGCCACGATCATCGCGGCGCCGTCTCGCCTGCCCGCAGTCGACGCGCGCACGTGGGGCGTCTTCGCGCCCGTGTACGCGCTGCACGAACACGCCGATTCCGCGCCCGGCGACCTCGCCACGCTCGACTCTCTGGGTCGTTGGTTGCACCCACACGGCGGGACCGTGATCGGGACCCTGCCGATCCTCGCCATGTTCGTGGGCCACGGGAAGGAACCCTGCGATCCGAGCCCGTACGCGCCCGTGAGCCGGCGCTACTGGAACGAGCTGTATCTCGATCTGCACGCCGTACCCGAGCTCGACGGATCAACCGAAGCCACTGTCCGCGCCCCGGGCCGAATGCTCGACCTACCCGCGGTCGCGGCCGTACGCCGGCCCCTGCTCGACGCGGCCGCGGACCGACTCCGGGCCCGACCGATTCGCTGCGCGGAACACGAA
>JBEPUZ010000089.1:0-15599 GCA_041691275.1 Actinomycetota bacterium
GCCGAGTCCGCGAACGAAGGGCGTCCGGGAGCTCCGGACGACGACAATGCCCAAGCGGAGGTCGATGTGGAAACGGTGCCGGTAGCAGATCAGGCGGATCAGGCCGCGAAGTTCACGGCCGAGCTCGTGCGGACGATGGGTTTCTCCGCCTCCGTCCGAACCGAGATCGACGGCGATGACGTGACTGTGCACATCGAGGGCGAAAGCCTGGGTGCCCTGGTCGGTCCGCGCGGGGTCACGATCCAAGCGCTCCAAGAAGTGGTGCGTGCAGTCATCCAGCGCAGCGCCGGGGGGCACAGCGCGTGGATCCACGTCGATGTCGCCGGATACCGGGAACGTCGTCGCCAGGCTCTCGAAGAGTTCGCAGGCCACGTTGCGGCCGAGGTCAAGGAAACTGGCGAGGAGCGGGCACTTGAGCCGATGAACGCGGCTGACCGCAAGATCGTCCACGACGCCATCGCCGACGTCGATGGAGTGGACACCACCTCCGAGGGTGAAGATCCTCGCCGCCGCGTCGTCATCCTCCCTGTCTGAGCAGGCGGAGACGGGCGGAGACGGGCGCCCGGGCCCTGATGCTCGGAGGATCTGAGTGATCTCGTTCGACGAGCGCCTCCGCGAGATCCTCGAACAGGCGCGTGAGGACGGCTCACTCGGTCCCGGACCGATCGAGCAGCACCTAGGGCACTCCCATGGCTTCGGGTCAGCGGCGGAGGAAGCACTAGGCCGATCTCCCCGGAATTTCGCCGATCTCGGGACCGGTGGCGGGATCCCCGGGATCGTGCTCGCACAGCGATGGCCTTTGGCGCACGCGGTCTTCATTGAGATCCGACAGCGCCGGGCCGACACACTCAAGCGTGCTGTCGAGGATCTCGGTCTCGATGACCGGATCGAAGTGCTCGAACGCCGGGCCGAGGTGGTGGGGACCAGCGAGCCGTATCGGGAGCACTTCGACCTGGTAACGGCGAGGAGTTTTGGTCCGCCGGCACTGACCGCTGAGGTCGGAGCAGGTCTCGTCGACGTAGGTGGGATCCTCATTGTGAGCGATCCCCCGATCCTGGACCCAGCCCGATGGCCGGCGGAAGCGCTGGCCCACCTCGGGTTCGCTCCTGCCGAGGGTGTCGAGGTCGGATCGGCGCACTACTCGGTGATGCGCAAGCAAGAAGCCGCGCCCGAGCGCTTTCCCCGTGCAAGTGGCGGTCTGGCCAAGCGTCCTCTCTGGTAGGGCAGCCCCGATCTGGTCGACAAAGGCGCGGTGTTTCACGTGAAACATTGACCCAGTGGCCGCGGCCGTTGATTGCGTTCCCGGGTACGGCCCGGCGGGAGCGAACCGCGCTGGCGTAGCCAACAAGCGACCGACATGACCTCCTCCGTCGCCGCCGAACCCACCGCTCCGCTATCGGCCAGTCATCGACGCTCCCCCGAGGCGTCGGCTTCGGCGCTCCGGTCAGCCGAGCGGTGCGGCTGGGGTGGTGATACTCCGTCCGCTGGCGGGGCTTGCCCCGATTCCCGACACCAGCTTGCGACTCCGACATGTTTCACGTGGAACGTGCAGCGCAGCCGGAGTGGTTCCCGTGGCTTCTCGAAACGGAACCAAGCTACGACGCCGAACTGAGAGGCGGTGTCGAAGAGAGGTTCCAGGTGAAACCTGGCCCGGAGGACCAGACCAGCCCGATCAGGATCCACCACCGTCGCGGGTGTCACAACTTTCTTGTGCGGGTGGCTTCTCGGCTGATGCGGATCCCCGGTCCACAGCTGTCCCGGCGCATCGGCGGGCGGACCGCCGCATGCGGACGGGTTCCGAACTGATGCAGGCCCTGCTGACGCATGTGTTCCTGGCCCAAGCGGCCCGGCATCCTCGTTGTCGGGTTCGCCTGATTGTCCGGGCAGTCCGCGGCACCCAGTGCACGTATATATAGGTCTCATGATGACCCAAACGGACGCCTGCTGGGTGAATCCGGATGTTTCACGTGGAACATCACGCGAAGCCTGTTGCGCCTGGGGATTGCAGTAGTACGATGCGCCGGCTTCGCACGGTGAGTCGCACAGCCGATCTTCCGGCTCCGCGCACCGGTTGCGATGATCGGGGGGATCGAAAGCATCCCCATGGGAGGCGAGAAATGGCATCTGACGACGCGCTCGCTGAAAATCATGGACAGAACCGGCGCCGCTGGTTCGGAGGACGGGGATCGATGAATACGAATCCCTCGCAGGAGCGGGAAGGCGACATGGCACCCGACGAGCTTGCTCTGGAGACACCCGCCCGAGACGTACCTGTGGACAGTGCGGCCGCATCAGAGATCGGATCGGTTGACACGACAGCTTCGGATACACCTTCGGACACACCTTCGGACACGCTTACATCCGACAGCAACACGGGTGGTGCCACTGCACCGGACGGCGGGAGCAGTGTCAGCGAGTCGTCCTCGGAACCGGGATCCGAGGTTCAGGAATCCGAATCCACGCCAGCGGAGGTTCCCTCGGGAGCAGCACCCATCGCCGAAGCACCGGCGGCTCCGTTAGGGCCACTTGTTCCCGAAACCCTTTCCTCGTTGCGGGCGCGAGGCGGAACTCAGGGCAATGACAACGTCGTCCTTCCCTTGGTCATCTCCATCGCGAATCAAAAGGGCGGAGTTGGCAAGACCACAACCGCCGTTAATCTCGGTGCCGCGCTCGCGGAGCTCGATTTTCGCGTGCTGGTGATCGATCTCGATCCCCAGGGCAACGCGACGACCGGCATGGGCATCAGCCATCGGAACGTCGAGGGCTCGATCTACGACGTCATTATGAATGACGCCCCGATCGACGACTGCACCGAACCGACCTCGGTGAAGAACCTCTTCGTGGTCCCGGCGACAATCGACCTCGCCGGCGCGGAGATCGAGCTCGTGCCCGCGTTCTCGCGAGAGCTCAAGCTACGGCGCGCGCTCGCCCAGATCGCCGGATCGTACGACTTCACTCTGATCGACTGCCCGCCGTCACTCGGCCTGCTCACAGTCAACGGCCTCGCCGCATCCGACGATGTCATCGTGCCGATCCAATGCGAGTACTACGCGTTGGAGGGACTCGGTCAGCTGCTCCGAAACGTCGCGTTGGTGAAGTCCAACTTGAATCCGGCGCTCGACGTCCGCGGCATCGTCCTCACCATGTACGACGCCAGGACCAAGCTCGCCGAACAAGTGGAGCGTGAGGTCCGGGCGCACTTCGGTTCGAAGGTGTACCGCACTGTCGTCCCGCGCACGGTGCGCATCTCCGAGGCACCGTCGTTCGGGCAACCGGTAACCGTGTTCGATTCCACGTCACGGGGGGCGCTCGCGTATCGCGAGCTGGCGAAGGAGGTGAGCCGTGGCGCGACCCGGAGGGCTGGGTAGAGGCTTGGGGGCGTTGATCCCGACCGGGACAGTCGCGGAACAGGCCGGTGGTCTTGCCGACATACCGACCGCGGAGATCCGGCCGAACCCGCAGCAACCCCGCGAGCATTTCGACGAGGAGGCCCTGGCCTCTCTCGCGGACTCCATTCGTGAGGTCGGCATCCTGCAGCCGGTCCTCGTGCGAGCGGCCGAGGACGGTGGCTTCGAGCTGATCGCGGGCGAGCGCCGTTGGCGCGCGGCGCGGCGCGTCGGACTACAGACCGTGCCGGCCATGGTCCGGGTCGCCGACGACGCTGCGATGCTGCAGCACGCGATCGTGGAGAATATCCAGCGCGAAGAGCTGAACCCGCTGGAAGAGGCAGCCGCGTATCAACAGCTGATCGAGGATTTCTCGCTGACGCATGACGACGTCGCGACTCGGGTCGGAAAGAGCCGCACGACGATCACCAACACGTTGCGACTTCTTCAGCTCCCGCCCTCGATCCAACGGTCGCTGAAGGACGGAACGATCCGCATGGGTCACGCGCGAGCGTTGCTGGGAACGCCCGATCGCGGGTTCCAAGAGCAGCTGGCGCGACGCGTCGTCGCTGAGGACTTGTCCGTTCGTCAGGTCGAAGAGGCGATCCGGTCCCGCCAGGAGTCGCCGTCGTCGAACACCGAAGTCGCGGCGGCCGCGTCTGATCCCGGCGGACGACTTCGCCCGCCCGGGCTCCTCGAGCTCGAAGAGCTCCTCGGAGACTACCTCGAGACCCGGGTCCGTATCTCGATGGGGGCGCGCCACGGGCGCGTGCAGATCGAGTTCGCGAATCTCGAGGACCTCGAGCGCATCTACCGTGCGATGAGCCAAGGCGCGGCGCCGGAGCCGATGACGAATCCCTCCGGTCCGGCGATGACCCCGCCGACGGTCTGAACCGCGCCCGCCACGGTCACCGTCCTGAACGGCGCCTGGATCAGGTGTTGGCGTCCGGGGGCTCTTCGACGCCCCGGCGCAGACCCTCGACCAGCGCGCGTGTCATGTCGGGCAGCAGCGCGGTGAGCATCGTCCGGGCGTCCGCCTCGTGGGTGCCGACCAGTTCGCAGACCACTGCGGTCATGCGCGTCTCCCGCAAGAAACGGTAGGTCCGCCCTACCGGTTCGTCGACCTGGTCGACAACGGTCCGCAGCGACTCCGTCAGGCGCAGCGCGAGGCAGAGGCCGCCCTCGGAACGGAATGTGCCGCTCGAGAAGTATGCACACCTGACACCGGGCTCGCCGCTGTTGGTCAGTGCGAGGAACGCTCCGGCCTGGAAGCGGTTTGCCTGGGCGGTCAGCACACTCGGGTCGTCGCCCGAGACGTCCAAGCCGACGATGCCACCGAGGTTTCGCATGGCGCGATCCACCTCGGTGGCCAGGGCGCTCATCGCGGGTTCCGCCACCAGGAAAACGCGCAAACCATCGAGTCGTCGTGGAGCCCGGCGCAGGGTCTCGCGCTCGCGCACGCTGGCGACCGAACCGGCCGCGAGTCCGCTCACGCGACTGATGGCGACCAACGTGGAGGGGCCACAGACGCCGTCGGCGGTGGTGCCGGCGTTGCGCTGGAACTGGCGCAGCGCGGTTTCGGTCTCGCGGCCCAGGATCCCGTCCTCGCGGCCGGCGTCGAAGCCGAGCGCATTGAGCCGGCGTTGGAGTTCGGCGACGTCGTCTCCGCGTAGCATCGGGCTCGAGAGGTAGAGCAATCGGTCACCGATCCGAAAGCCACTCTCGATGAGCGCGCCCCACGTCTCCGGTCCGCAGATGCCGTCGACTCGCAAACCGCGTTCCTTTTGGAAGTCGCGCACGGCGGCTTCCAACGTGTCGTCGAACGTATCCGAGGGGGAGTTGCCCGCGCCGGTACCCGCGATCCGCGTGCTGAGATCGCGCACGGCCGGACCGCGGTCTGACCGCCGGAGCACTATCGGTTCGCTCAATCGATGAACTCGGAGAGCTCCTCGAGCAGCTGCGGCTTGCCCTTGGCCCCCACCAGACGCTTCTTGACCTCGCCGTCCTTGATGACGAGCAGCGTCGGGATGCTCATGACCTCGTACCGACGCGCAACGTTCGGGTTGTCGTCGACGTTGAGCTTTGCGATCTGGATACGACCTTCGTGCTCCTTGGCGATGTCCTCTAGCACAGGCGCGATCATCTTGCACGGCCCACACCACTCGGCCCAGAAATCGACGAGGATCGCAGTGCTTGCGGCGCCGATACTCTCGTCGAACGTCGCATCGGTCAGAGTCAGAATACCGTCAGACACGGTCGCAACCTTTCGTTACTCGACCGACGCGGACACGTCGTCGAGGGTCTCGAGGTAGCGCTCGGTCTCGAGCGCCGCCATACATCCGGAACCGGCCGCAGTGATCGCCTGCCGGAAAATGTGGTCCTGCACATCGCCCGCCGCGAACACGCCGGGTATCGACGTCGCCGTGGATCCGGGCTTCGTGACGGCGTACCCGCCGTCGTCGAGCTCGATCTGGCCCGTGAAGAGCGAGGTGTTCGGGTCGTGGCCGATCGCCACGAAGACGCCGGTCACAGGGACCGCGGTGACCGAACCCGTCTCGGAATCCCGGACCTCGATCGCCTCGACCCGGCCGTCACCCTTGACGTCGACGACGGTTGAATTCCAGAGGAACTCGATCTTCGGGTTCGCGAAGGCACGGTCCTGCATGATCTTGGAGGCCCGCAACTCCTTGCGCCGGTGCACCAGCGTGACCTTGTCGGCGAAGCGGGTCAGGAAGTTGGCTTCCTCGAGGGCGGAGTCGCCGCCGCCGATCACGGCGATGTCGTGACCGCGGAAAAAGAACCCGTCGCATGTGGCGCACGTCGAGACGCCGTGACCGAGCAGCGTCTGCTCGTTCGGAAGCCCGAGCATGCGTGCCTGCGCGCCGGTGGAGATGATGACCGTACGGGCGAACTCGTCGTGACCGCCGACCCGCACGCGCTTGGGCGTGGCCTCGAGGTCGACCTCGTCGACGTCGGCGGTGACGAACTCGGCTCCGAACCGTTCGGCCTGTTCACGGAACTTGGCCATGAGGTCGGGCCCGACGATCCCGTCCGGGAAACCCGGGTAGTTCTCGACGTCGGTGGTCAGCATCAGTTGACCCCCGGCCTGGATTCCTTCGATCACGAGGGGCTTCAGGTTGGCCCGGGCGTTGTAGATCGCCGCCGTGAGCCCGGCCGGACCGGACCCGATGATGATGACGTCCCGCGCGTTCATGGCTGGTATGTCCGTTCGTGGTCCTAGGCAAGGATCAGGGTTTGCGCTTGCTCCAGCAGAACGCCCCGGCGATCACGAAGATTCCGCCCAGGGTGCACCATGCCGCCCACGTGTAGCCCTGCTCGGCCAGAACCAGGCCGCGAAAGGTGCCAATGGTCAGCAACACGAGGGCCGGAAGCGCGACCAGAGCGGCCAGGAGGCCGTAGACGACTGCTTTCGAGATCGCGTGCGCCGGCTCCACGGTTCGGTCGCGCACCATCGCCACGGTGCGCTCGATCACGTCGGTCGCTTCAGTGGTCCAGTCGCTCACTCGAGTCCTTGGCTCGTTCCCGGGCCGGAAGCGTACATGCCTCGCTCGTGACCGCCCGGGCTGGTCAGCGAAGCGTCAGCGAATTCAGCACTGCACAGTTGCTGTCTTCGATCACCACCACATGTAGGCCCTTCCCGGTGAAGACGAAGACGAACACAGGTTTTCCCGAAACCGTCGCCGTCGCCTGCAATGCCGAGGCGGTGCCGGCGGGGACCGGCCGCGGGATCGCGCACGCCGAGGCGCCGGCCGAGGCCTGGCTCTTCAGCGCCCTACTCGCGCCCGTGGAGTTCGCGTCCTGGTTCTCGATGGCGGTGGGCGTTGGAGTGGTCGCGGTAGTCGGGATATCTGCGGCAGCAGGATTGGTGCTGAAGGTGGCGCCGACGGCTGCCGCGGCGCGCGCGAGCGCGTCGTACTGCGCGAACTCGCCCAACGCTGCCGTCGGCGAGGTGGTCGAGTGTTTCCCGGGCGTGGTTCCGGACGTGGCGTTGCCCGAGGCCGGTCTCAATACCGGTTGGGCGACGCTGGAGCTCTTCTCGCTCGACTGGCCCCCGAGCCCCGCCGCAACCAGGACGAGCGCGAGGACGGACGCTGCGGCGACCCCTGCGCCGAGGAAGACCCGCCCGCGGCGGGCGCCGTTCGCACGCCCCGTCGACGTGTCGATCGCGTCGGTCTGCACGGCGGCGAGCGCGGTGGCCCGCAGTCGTGCCGTAGTGAGCTCGTCGATCTCGTGCGGCTGACCCAGGAGCTCGCGTGCGGCCGCTAGCGTTCGGCGACGTTCGGAGATGCCCGGAGTCGCACGCAGGCGCGTGGACACCTCGTCGAGGCTCAGGCCGAGATCTTGCGCCGCCGCGTCGAGCTCACCGTCGAGCTCCGCCGACAGCAGCTCGTCGAGCTGATCCGGATCGAGGGGGGAGTGGTCGTCTTTCATGATGTTTGCATGTTCATGGTGTTCGCATGGTCATGGCGTTGGATGCTCCGAGGGGGTCTCCCGGTTCCCGAGCAGATCTGCGAGCGCGGCGCGGCCGCGTGAGATCCGGGACCGGACAGTTCCCGCCGGGATACCGAGCACGGCGGCGATCTCCGCGTAGTCCATGCCGACGAGGTCGCGCAGCGCCACCGCGGCGCGGCACTCCGGGGTCAGCTGCGCGAGCGCGGCCTCGACGTCGAGGCGGTCGGCGACCGCCGAATCGGTCGCGCGGTCCTGCGGAACTGATCTCTCGGGCAGCGTCTCCGTGGGGAGCGGCCGCCGCGCGCGGCGCCGCGACTCGTCGAGCGCGGCGTTCGTCGCGACGCGGTATGCCCAGGTCGAGAACTTGGATCGCCCGTCGAACGATCCGATCTTGCGCGCGATCGCGATCAGGGCCTCCTGGGTCGCGTCGAGCGCGTCGTCGGGATTGCCGAGGATCCGGCGACACACCGCGTGCACGAGCGTCGCGTGCTTGCGCAGCAACGCGTCGAGCGCGGCGCGCTCGCCGGCGGCCGCACGCCGCGCCAGGGTCTCGTCGTTATCGTCGTCGCGCACCGACGAGATTCAGTCCTGCCGGTCGATCCACGCGATCCCGATGAGCCGCGGGCCGGTATGCACCCCGATGACCGGCCCGATCGTGCCCACGGTCACCTCCGCGTCGGGCACGACCGGTGCGAGCATGGCGAGGAACTCGTCGACGTCGGGCGCGTTTGCGTGGAGCACACTGATCAGCTCGACCTTGCCCGCGGGGATCTGGTCGATGAGGAACCGCAAGGCCTTGGAGCGGGTGCGGACGCGTCCGGCCGGCTCGACCGCACCGTCGAGAACGCTGATGATCGGCTTGATCGACAGCAGCGAGCCGAGCATGGCCTGGGCGCCACCGATGCGGCCGCCCTTGCGTAGATACTCGAGCGTGTCGAGGGCCGCGAACACGTGCTCGCGGGAACGGCGGGCCTCGACCTCGGCGACGATCTCCTCGAGTGACGCGCCGGCGCGAGCGCGCCGGGCCGCGTGCAGCACGAGGTTGCCGATGCCCATCGATGCGCTATTGGAGTCGATGATCTCGATGGGGGTCTTGCCGTCGAGCGCCTTCGCCGCGACCTGAGCCGACTGCATCGTCGCCGACAGGCGCGCCGAGAGGTTGATGCACACGATCGCGTCGGCGCCGTCGTCGCTGAGCCGGCGGAAGGTCTCCTCGAACGCACCGACCGAAGGAGCCGAGGTCTCGGGAAGCTCCGGCGACGTTTCGAGCTCGCGCCAGAATGCGTCGACGCTCAGCTCCTTGCGGTCGACGAACTCGCGGGTGCCGAACCGGATCGTGAGCGGGACGACTTCGACGCCGAGGTCCTCGCAGATCGCCTCCGGGAGATCGCACGCACTGTCGGTCACGATGCGAACAGCCATGCGTGCTCCTTGGTCGATGTCGTCGCGTCGGGGTCTCGGTGTTCCGATCCCGTGACGGGCTCCATGGTTACACGACCGGGGGGTGCGGACGACGCGCCGCGCCGCCGAGTCCGAGGCAGCCATGTGCTAGGAGGCGGTTACACGCCAGGAGGCCCGGATGTTCGGCGGCGAACGAGGAGCAGGAGCGACGACAGTTCGGTCGAGCGTAGGAGGACCAGGACGCCGAAGTACATGGCAGTGCCGGCCGCACCTGCGGCCGCGGTCGCCAGCAGGGCCGTCGCCGGCGAGGATCTCCCGATCGCGCCGGCGCTGGCGGCGGCGACCACCGCCATCGCCACGGCGGCCGCGCCCGCGCGCAGCGTCGAACGAACCGCATCGGCATCGGGCACGCCGCCGATGCGGCGCCTGAGCACCAAGAGAGCGACTATCGCCGCGAGGAAGTAGGCGCCGCTCCATGCCAGCGCGAGGCCCTGCACACCGAACCCCGAGAACAGTGCGATCGCAAAGGCGACGTTGACCGCGTTCTCGAACGCGTTCAGCACGAACGGCGTACGGGTGTCTTGCAGCGCGTAGAAGGCGCGCAGGACGTAGAGGTACACCGAGAAGGGCACGAGGCTGATACCGAACGCCTGCAGCGTGTCGGCGGTGACGACCGCGTCGTGTGCTGTGAACTGGTGGCGCACGATGACGGCGAGCATCGGTTGGGCCAGGACCGTGAACAGCACCGAAGCCGGCAACACGAGTACGACGATGTACCGCAGCCCCAACCCGAACTCGCGCCGGAGCCCGTCCTGGTCGCCGGCCCGCGCCCGCCGCGCGAGGTTCGGGGTCATCGTCGTCATGATCGACACCGCGAGCAGACCGTGGGGAACGACGTAGAACGTGAACGCGTACACGTATGCCGACACGTTGCCGGATGAGTTGTTGGCCAGGATGAGGATGAAGAGCTGTGCGAGCTGGTTGGTGACGACGTAGCCCGCCGTCCAGCCCGACAGGCGCAGGATCGTCTTGATCGCGGGGTCACGCCAGGCCAATACGAACCGGAGCCGAACGCCGGCGCGCATGATTGCGGGTACGAGGACCAGCGCCATCACGACGATCCCCACGGTCGTGCCGATGCCGAGCAGCAGCAGCAGCCCGAGATCGCCGCGAACGCGAGTGACGTCGGTGACGCTTCCGTGGCGACCCGACGTACGGAACACGAAGATCAGCAGCGCGACGATGACCACGACGTTGTTGAGCACCGGCGCGAACGCGGCCGCGACGAATCGGTGGCGTGCGTTCAAGAGCGCGCTCGCGAGCGTGGTGAAGCCATAGAAGATCATCTGCGGCACGAAGCAGAGGATCAACACGGTCAGTACGTGCAGCTGCGCGGCGCGATCGGTACCGTGCTCGTGCAGCACGAACAGGCGTGCGAGCAGCGGCGCCAGGAACATCGTTCCCACGGTGAAGACCGTGAGCGCGGTCATGGTCACGGTGAAGACGGCCGAGGTCGATCGGTCGTCCCGGCGTTCGTGCAGATCGACGAACACGGGGACGAGCGTCGCCGCGAGCACACCGCCCACCAAGAGCTCGTAGACGATGTTGGGAGTGATGTTCGCGAGGTTGTAGGTGTCGGCGAGCGACTCCTTGCCGATCGCGGCGGCGAGCACGACGACCCGCAGGAGTCCGGTGACGCGCGAGAGGAGCGTTCCGGTTGCGACGACCGCACTCGAACGAACGAGGCCCGCGCGCTCGCGACCCTGATCGTCGATGGTGGCGCTCACGTGATCGGAGCGGGTGTCGGGTTCGCGGCGCGCCGCTCGGCCCGCCGGTTACGTCGGGTGCGCCGGAAGTGGTTGGCCCACCAGCCGGCGAGGAACACCAACGCGGCGATGGTCAAGCCCACCGCCCAACCTCCGAACACGGCCGACCGCACCGTCACCTGCACCGGCGCACCGAACGCGAGCCGACCGTCGGGAGAAGTGACGCTGATCGTCATCGGGAACGTTCCCGAGGCGCGGGCCTCGACCGTGAACCGGACAGTGTTGCTCCCGGGTTTGAGCGGGATCTCGCGGTCGGCGCCCTTGGGGAAGATCATTTTGGCGCTCTCGAGGTGCACGCGTACGGTCACGTCGCGCGCCGGTTTGAGATCGTTCTCGAACGTCAGCGGTACCTCGGCCCGGCGCGAAGTGAGCGTGATCCGCTTCTCGTCGGCGCGTACGCCGGCAGTGAAGGCCCGCACCGCGGTGTCGATCCTCGACAGCGTGTCGTGCGCCCGTTCGGGCGAGATCGTAGTCGACAGCACGGTCCGCAACGCGGCATTGCCGTTGACGACGACCGAGTCCTTGGTGCCGACCACATTGCCGTACGCGGTCAGCTCGTCGGACGTGGTCATGTACTCCGACGCGGTCACCGGCGCGACGGGCGGGGTCGCCGCGACCAGGCGGCGTTGCACGGGCGTGCCGAGTGTCTGCTCGTTGGAGATCGTGGCGAAGAGATCGTCGAGTGTCGCCGTCTGTGTCAGCGGGAGCGTGCGCAAGGCCGCGAACACCGTTTGCATCGTCTGCACGTCGGGGTTCCAGCGGGCCGGCGGTGCGATGACGACCCCGCGGGCGATCGACGGGGTCTCGTACGCGACCTCGGCCAGCGCCGCGATGACGCGCTCGGCCCGGAGCGCGCTCGGGTCCGGTCCGTTCAACAACTTCTCGAGGAAGGGCGCAGTGGAGACGCTGCGCGACTGGCCGCCGGCGGTGTCGAGCAGGAAGGCGGCCGCCGGCGTGTACTGATGATTCACGGGGATCAACGCCTGATCGCGCACTGCGACGCGGTCGACGGCCATCTCGTGCAGGTCGTCGATGACCGCGTCGCTGGTCGGAACCGGGTCGACGAACGCGGACTGCACCGACGCGTTGGGGCGCGCGCCGAGCGCCGAGTGCAGCGTGCTCGCGCCCAGGGCGAACTGTCCGGGCAGGTAGCTCCCGAGCCCGGCCGCCTCCAGCGCGGCTGCGTCGATCGGTACGTAGGTGGTCGGCAGCAGCTCCGTCGTCGAGAGTGTCGCGGCGGTGAGCAGGTGCCGGAACGACGTGGCAAGCGCCGGAACGCTGCGTGCCAGCACCTTCCAGGCCTCGGCCGACTCGGGTCCGATCGCCACCGAGAGACGCACTCCTCCGGCAGTCGACAGCAAGGTCGCGATCTTGTCGAGCCGGCCGCCCGGCTTCATCTCTGCGATCACCTTGGGATCGTTCGATCCGTCCGCCAGGGTGATCGGGTTGGTGATGGCCTGCACCACGAACGAGACCGAGAGCTTCTCCTCGATCGGGTTCGGCGTTCGTGTGTCGACCACGACCAGCCAGGTGACGAACGCAACCGAGGTCACCCCGGTGTTCACGAGTTGCACCACGACGGGATACACGCCGGGGCGACTGATCCCAATCGTCGGGCGCACGCGGGAGTTGGAAAGGTCGAACGTCAGGGTCACGTTGCCGCGCGCGTCGGGATGGAGCGATGCGATGCTGATCTGATTCGGTTGGTAGAGGGTGTCGCCCGGGTCGCCGTTCGTGATGACGTCGTCGAAGCCGTTCCGGGTAGTCGCCGACTGGTCGACGCGGATCGCGATCGCCGCGCCCGGTCGGTTCGCCAGCGTCGGATTGTCGATGTGCAGCTTCATGGTGAACGTCTTGCGGAGCGCGACCCACGCGTCCTGACTCACCAGGCTCAGTCCGACGGGTAGCGGCGCCGCCTCCGCGACCGACGTCGTGGTCTCCTGCGCGACTGCCGCGGGGCCCCCGGCGGCGACCACGGATCCCGTGAGCACAGCGACGGCCCCGAGTACGGCGCCGAGCCGGGCCCGGAGATGTACACGCGCGCGCGGACGCAGAGCACGCTTCACAGCTCGCGTCCCAACACGTTCAAACCGACGGGCAGCAGCCGGAATCCGGACCGCACGTAGAGGCGGAGCGCCCGTCCGTTTTCCTCTTGCGTGTTGACGTAGGCGCGGCTCGCGCCGTGCGACCGCAACCAACGCAGCCCGTCGTAGAGCAGCGCGCGTCCGAGACCTTCGCCCTGCGCTTCGGGGGCGACAGCGAGGCGTTGCACGTAGCCGGCGATCCCGGCCCGGCCGAAGAGCCCGTATCCGGCCGGCGCCCCGCGCACGGGCGCGACCCGCGTGTG
This sequence comes from Actinomycetota bacterium, assembly GCA_041691275.1. Lineage (GTDB taxonomy): Bacteria > Actinomycetota > Acidimicrobiia > IMCC26256 > PALSA-610 > PALSA-610. Next base: position 13,434 of record JBEPUZ010000089.1, read on the forward strand.
GGCGCGCGGCGTGGCCCGGGTGGCCTCCCGCAGCGCGACCGCGTCGAAGCGCCAGAACTCCTCGAACGCGGCGGCGTCGGCGGCGAGGAGGGTTGGGCGATCACCGCGCACCGCGCGCCGGGTGCGCCCGCTCTGGTCGGGGAGGGCGTCGAGGTCGTGGATGAGCAGGTGCAAGTGGCCGCGAACCACAAATCCCACGTCGACGAGCGGAAGGCTCGCCCCCGGACCGAGCGCGTTGGTCACGACCTCGCGGTAACCGGCCTGCTGCATGCGTTCGAGTAACCGGCGCAACGCGCGTGGCGACGGCGCGTCGGGGCCGTGCAGCGCCAACGACGCGACGTCGGGTCGGCCGTGCCACGCCGCGACACGCGCGACGCCTCCACGAAATCGGTAGGACTGCGCCCGATGCGCCTTCACCGGCGGCGAGCGTAGCGACGAAGCCCCGCGCGGGCCCGCCGGGCCAGACGCCATTCCGCCGTTGGCCGTCACTGCTTCCCCGTCGGAGCGCGTTCGTTAGCCTCGCGGCGTGCTCCTGGTTGCGACCGATGTTCATTTCGAAGAGCATGACGCGGGCCCGAGTCATCCGGAGCGACCCGCCCGGATCCGGGCCGTGCTCGAGGGTCTCGATGCCGGCGCGCCGCGCGACGCCCGGCGGCACCTGGAGCCGCGGGAGGCGAGCCGCGCCGACCTGGAGCGGGTGCACACCGCCGCGTACCTGGAACATCTCGAACAGTTCTGCGCGGCCGGCGGCGGCCGGCTCGATGCCGACACCGGTGCGTCGGCCGCGTCGTGGGAAGCCGCGCTGCTGGCGGCGGGGAGTGGGTTGGAAGCGGTCGACGCCCTCGAGCGCGCCGACGGTGACTTCGCCTTCTGCGCGGTGCGTCCCCCGGGGCATCACGCGGTCGCCGACCGGGCGATGGGATTCTGCCTCCTCAACAACGTGGCGGTAACGGCCGCGTCGTTGCGTGACCGCGGTGAGCGCGTATTGATCGTCGACTGGGACGCCCACCACGGCAACGGCACCCAGGACATCTTCTACGGCGATGCGTCTGTGCTCTACGTGTCGATGCACGAATGGCCGCTCTATCCGGGGACCGGACGATTGCACGATCGCGGGGTCGACGCCGGCGTGGGCACGACCGTGAACTTCCCGCTCCCGGCGGGGGCGACCGGCGACGTGTATCTCGACGCGATCGACTCCGTCGTCGAGCCCGTCGCCGAAGCCTTCGGTCCCACCTGGGTCCTGGTCTCCGCCGGGTACGACGCCCACCGGGCCGACCCGCTCACCGGTCTGGGGCTCTCCGCGGGCGACTACGCCGACATCACGGCCCGCATGATGGGGCTCGCGGCGTCCCGCCGGCTGGTGGTGTTCCTCGAGGGTGGCTACGACCTGGGCGCCCTACGGGACTCGACCGTGGCCACCGTCTCGACGCTCCTCGGCAGTCCGGATCGGGTCGAGCCGGCCACCGGGGGTGGGCCGGGCCGCACGGTGGTCGACGCGGCCCGGGATCTCCACACGGCGAGGTAATTCCGACCGAGAATTCCGGTTCGACCGGGCGGCTCGGCTCCAGAGCAGGGTCTGGCGTGCCGATCGACAACGGGTAGGGCTGGATTTGCAACGCGACGCGATCCGGGCCCGTCCCTTGCCTCGAGAGAACGGTCTGCGCCTGTGTTGGATCTGGATCATCTGCTGCGGAACGCGGTGCAACGAGGGGCGTCGGACGTCCACATCAAGGTCGGCTCGCCGCCCTTCATCCGCATCGACGGCCGGCTCGAGCGCAGCGACCTCGCGGACGTCTCGCCGGTCGAGACGGAGCGCATCGCGTTCGCGATCATGCCCAAGCAGCGAGCGGAGGAATTCATCGCGAGCTCCGAGGCCGACTTCGCGTACTCCGTCTCCGGTCTCGGGCGCTTCCGCGTGAACGTGATGCGCCAGCGCGGTTCCGTCGGACTCGTGCTACGCCGGGTGCAGAGCGACATCCCGTCGTTCGACGCACTGGGCCTGCCGCCGGTCATCCGCAAGCTGACCGATCATCAGCGCGGTCTCATCCTCGTCACCGGTCCGACCGGCTCGGGAAAGACCACGACGCTCGGCTCGATGATCGACTTCATCAACGACAACTACAACCGGCACATCGTCACGATCGAGGACCCGATCGAGATCCT
>JBEPUZ010000090.1:0-15424 GCA_041691275.1 Actinomycetota bacterium
TCGCTCTCGATGGAGATGCGGGGCCGGTTCCTCGCGGCCAAGAAGGTCGCGATGGCGCTGCACGCGCTCATCAGCTCGCAGTTCCCGCGCGACTACCTCGGAATGGTCAGCTTCGGCCGCGTCGCCCGCGAGGTGAAGCCGGCCCGCCTGCCCGAGGCGACCTGGGACTTCGAGTGGGGTACCAACATGCAGCACGCGTTGCTGCTCGCCCGCCAGCTCCTCTCGCGCCAGACCGGCCGCAAGCAGATCATCATGATCACCGACGGCGAGCCGACCGCCCACATCCAGGCGAACGGCGAGCCCTTCTTCGACTACCCGCCCGATCCGCTCACGATCGAGATGACGTTACGAGAAGTGCGGCGGTGCACAAAGGACGGGATCCGGATCAACACGTTCATGCTCGAGGACAACTTCTACCTGCGCGAGTTCGTCGAGCGCATGATGAAGATGAACCAGGGCCGGGCGTTCTACACGACTCCGGAGACGTTGGGCGACTACGTGCTGGTCGACTTCCTCGACCAGAAGCGCACGCAGCGCCGCGCCGGCTGACCCAAAACGATTCAGCCTCTCGGCGACACGCCGATGTAGTGAGACCGGACACGGATGTTCGGCGTGCCGGCCTCACGGGGCGGGCGTTCACTCATGGAGGAGGTCGCGGTGCTCCCGCGCGTGCTCATGGTCCAACACGGACCGGAACTCGAAGACGCGGAACCGGTCATCGCCGGCGACGGTGAGGCGGCGCTGGACCTGCTCCGGCGGGAACGCTTCGACACGGTGATCGTCGACCTCGGCCTGGCGCCGATCGACAGCTGGTGCGTCCTGGCCACGGTAGGGAATTGGGTGGACCGACCCCGTTTGGTCGCAATCGTCCCGGCCGGTGAGCGGGCTTCGGAGCACGTCGGCCGCGCTCTCGTGCTCGGTGCGGATTTGTGCATGACGGCGGGAACTCTCCTCGACGCGGGAGCGTTGATGCCTTTGACCGCCGAGACGATCCCGGCGATCGCCGCAGAAATCGTCAAGGAGACGCAATGCCCGCAACACCCCACGATCATCTTCCGAAGAGTGACGCCGAGTGGCGTGAGCGCCTGACCGCGACGCAGTTCGAGGTGGCCCGCAAGGCCGGAACCGAACGCGCGTTCACGGGCGAGTACTGGGACTGCGACGACGACGGCACGTACGTGTGCGTCTGCTGCGACGCTCCTCTGTTCTCGTCGGAGACCAAGTTCGAGTCCGGCACCGGATGGCCGAGCTTCTTCCAGCCGGTCGGGAGCGGCGCGGTCGAAGAGGACGTCGACAGCACTCACGGCCTGGTCCGGACCGAGGCGCTGTGCCAGAACTGTGGCGCCCATCTCGGCCACGTGTTCCCGGACGGCCCCCGTCCGACGGGCCTGCGCTACTGCATGAACTCGGCTTCCCTCAAGCTCGAAAAGCGCGAAAAGGAGTAGCCGGCATCCTCCGCCAACTGTGCGGACGCAGCGAGCCCCCGGGCGAAGCCAGGGAGCCATGTGATGTCCAGTGACATCGATCACAGCCGGCCGGAGTTGATGGGGCCGAGCCCCGAAAGCGCCGTTACCTCATCCGTGACGGCTCTTACCGTGGGAATCACTACGGCCAGATATCCAGAGTGCAAGCGGGGAGTGGCGACCAACATCGCCGCGAGCCTGGCCCGGCACAGTGCGGTGTCGGATCGGGTCTGCGTGGTCGATGCCGACCCGCTTGCCCTGGACGTCACCACTCGCCTGGGTGTGCGGGGCCCGGCCCTCGAGGCCTTCGTCCGCGCCAACCCGCCCGCGCTGTCGGCCCTGACCCGCGTCGAGACGCCGGCGATGGCGGTGCTGCCGTGCTCTGACGGCCCCATCGCCCGCATCCATCTCGCGGCCGATCGTGCGCTCTGCGCGCTCCGCGAGACGTTCGACGTCGTTGTCTGCGACCTGCCGGGCGGTCCGTCCGGCCCGGGGCAGGCCCTCGGGACCCGGCTCGACCTGCTCGACTGGCTGGTGCTCACCGTGACCCCCGAGCCCGGCGCGGTCGCGGCGACGAGCCACTTCCTCGAGCTGTTCCAGACTGCGCGGACCCGTGGTGATCTCGGCCGGGTACGGCTCGCGGTCGTGTGCACCGGCGACGAGAGCTCGGCTGTCATGACCGTTTCTGAGGTCGCCGCTGCGCTCGATGTACCAGTCTCCGGGCGGATTCCGCAGCTCTGGGGCCGGTCCGAGCCGAATTGGGGCTTCGGCGCGGCGCTCGCGATCCCGGAGCTCGACGATGCCGTGGTCGACCTCTTCGAGAGCTTTCGGAGCGGCCTCGACCACGAGCTTCGACTGCTCTCGATCTGACCTTACGGCTGCCGGGACGCGTCCTGCGACGCGGCGTCCGTCGGTCGCCGACCTTTTCTCCGCAGTCGTGGTGCGGGCTCCACGCTGCCCGCGGCGAAAACTCCCTCTTGCGCCCCGGGAACGGGGTTGACAGAATGACGCCGTTGTAATTCCATCGGCGGCATTCAAGGCCCGGCCGAGCCCGGGCCCACCGGGAGATGGTCTGATCACGAGCGAGCGAGGGGGCAGCCGATGAGAGAGATGTTGATCCACCTCGATGTCGACGCCGGAGATCGGCGTTGGCAGGAACGAGCGAACTGCCTCGGAGTCGACCCCGATCTGTTCTTCCCGGAGCGGGGCGCGTCGACCAAAGAGGCCAAAGCGGTCTGCGGTGGCTGCGAGGTCAAGACCGAGTGCCTGGAGTACGCGCTGCGCCACGGTGAGAAGTTCGGGATCTGGGGCGGTATGTCCGAGCGGGAACGCCGCCGGATCCGCCGTCAGCGGGCGCTCGCCCGGCGCGGTCTCGCCAGCGCTTGACGGTCAGTCCTTGACGGTCAAGCGACGCCGGCGAGCTTGAACTCCGCCGCGAGCAGGGGCTCGAGGTCGGAGACGTACTGCGGAGACAGGTGGCCGTAGTTCGCGTAGGCGATCCGGTGGTCGATGATGACCGGGCAATGGCCGTCCGCGCAGAACCAGGGTTCGATGTCGATCGCAGTACCGCCGTCAGCGCGCACGGCGGCGAGCTCGGCGTCGGTCCGGTCCCGATTGGCGAACGTTCCCTCGCACGCCGCGGGTTTTGCGTTCGGCCGGGTCAGGCACAGTCCGGGATCCTCGCGGAGGTACGGGTTGTTGCCGATCTCGATGACCTTTGCGCCGGTCGCCTGGATCGCTCGCGTCGATGCTCGCAAACCGCTGATCCATGTGCTGATGCTGAAGCCGTGTTCCGACGTGAGTTCTTGTCCGAAGCCGAGGACGACGGCGAACGGTTTCACCGAAGCGATGTAGCCCAGCGCCCGGGTCCTCCATCGCGAGCACTCCGGATAGGCCCCGACCTTCACCAGGCCCGCGGCTTCTCCGGCGGCCTGCCCGGTGAATACGTCGACCGACGGTACAGGGCACGCTTCCTTGTACACGGCGATCACGCGCACGCTCGCTTGGCGACCGAGAACGTCGAGCGCGGGCATCCACTGCATCGAGTGGGAATCGCCGAAGACGACCAAGGTTCGCGGGCCCGCCTTGGCGCCGAACGTGCACGGCTTCACGCGCGTTGCACTGCGGGGTTGCAGGCAACGACTATAGGCAGGATCGAGGGCGAGCTTGAGTGGGGGCGGGTTCACGTCGGCAGGCACACCCGTGAGCGTCAGTCCTTCCCGGACCAGCGCGCCGACCTGCTGCTGCATGGTTGTGATCTGCTCGCTCGTAGTCTGCTTCGCCGAGGGCTTCAGGGTCGAGGGAAGCGTCTTGCCCGTCGTCGTCGGTTCCGAGGCCTGTTTGATCGCGTACGCAGCACGGTTGTTGGTGTAGATCGATACGGCGACCGCGACCGCGATGGCGACCGCGCCGATCGCAAGCGCCTTCCGGGCCCGGTCCCACTCCGACCGCGGATTCGTGGCTCGGAGGAGCTTGCCGGAACGGAGTGGACGCTCAATCGCGTAGTAGCTGGCGACGGAGAGCACGAGGGTGATGAGTACGCAGACGACGCGAGCGACGTTGCTCAACGGCGTCGACGAACGCTCCTCGGCGATGACGAGGACCGGCCAGTGCCACAGGTACACCGAGAACGAGATCTTTCCGAGCCAACGAATCGGGGCAACGCCGAGCGCGATGCCGACGGCCGCGCGTGATTGCCCGATGCCGCCGCCGAGGATGAGGGCGGTCCCGACAACCGGCAACAACGCCGCATATCCCGGGAAAACCGTCGTGGCCGTGAACGTGAACGCCGCGATTCCAATCAGCGAGAGCCCGATCCACGTCGCGGCCGCTCGGAGCGGGGCCGGCGCTCGTGCGATCGTCAGAGAGAAGACGGCGACGAGCGCTCCGGCGGCGAGCTCCCAGGCGCGCGTGAACGGTGAAAAATAGGCCGACGTCGGGTTGACCTTGCTCAGGTGAATCGACCAGTACAGGGATACGGCCACGATCGTGACGAGTCCGGCCTGCAGCACGAGGGCCGATCGCGTGAATCGACGCCCGAGCATCACGAACCCGAACAGGACGGTCGGCCACACGAGGTAGAACTGCTCCTCGACCGCCAACGACCAGAAATGCTGCAACGGAGACGGTGGCAGCGCGCTTCCGAAGTAGCTCGTTCCTTGTCGGATGAGTCGGAAGTTCGCCGCGAATCCCGCGGCCCATTGCCCGTCGATTGCAGTGGCTCGACCGATCAGTGCTCCGAGTTGCATGTTGGCCACGACGACCGTGACGACGATGACGAAACACGCCGCAGGCAGGATTCTCCGCGCGCGTCGCGCGTAGAAACCGAGGATTGAGACGCGTCGTGTGTTCCGGACCTCGTCTATGAGCAGCGACGTGATCAAGAAGCCGGAAATTACGAAGAAGACGTCGACGCCGATGTACCCGCCGCTCACCGCGATCACGCCTGCGTGCAACACGACGACGAGGCCCACCGCCAGAGCGCGCAGCCCCTCGATATCGGGACGAAACGTCAGCAGCGGCGTTGTTGACGGTCCGACGATCGCCGACGACTTCCTCGCGGGCGCTGTATCGAGCGCCGGTCCGTCCGTGGTCGGATTCGATGAAGTTTGCACCGGGCAACACGGGTGACGCAATGGAAGCTGTGGACCCACGTGACCGGCTGGTTGCGTGTGCCTGTCCGGGTCGGGAAGAATTTGGCCCGGTGCCTGCCACGAAGAACGACACTGTCCCCGTCGCGACTGGTGTCGGGGAGGGCTACCGAGCCCATCTCGACGGTCTGCGGGCGGTCGCCGTCTATCTCGTCGTCCTGTATCACGCCGGGATCGTCCGCTTCTCGGGCGGGTTCATCGGCGTCGACGTCTTCTTCGTGCTGTCGGGATATCTCGTCACCCAGCTCCTGCTGCGCGATCTCTCGACCCAGGGAAATATCCGGATCGCCCGTTTCTACGCGCGGAGGTTCCGCCGGCTCTTTCCGGCGTCGTTCGTCGCCCTCGTCGTCACCGCGGTGGTCTACTCGGCCATCGCGTCGAGAGCCGAGGTCGCATCGGCAGTCAACGCCTTCAAGGCCGCCTTCCTCTACAGCGCGAACTGGTTCTTCATACGGCGGTCGGCCGACTATTTCGCGACCGACGTCAACACGAACCCGGTGATCCACTTCTGGTCGCTCGCCGTCGAGGAGCAGTTCTATTTCGTGTGGCCGATCCTGTTGACGGCGATCGTCGCCGCGACCGGGCGCCTGCGCGTGCAGTCCCGGCGCGCGACGCAGCTGGTGGTCGGGATCGCGGGTCTGCTCTCGCTCGCGTGGGCGCTCCGGACGCGGGCGAGAGCTTGAACCGCGCGTACTACGGCACCGACGCGCGCGCATACGAGTTGCTTGCCGGCGCATTCCTGGCGCTGTGCCCGGGTCTCATCCGCCGGGCGTGCCGGTGGCGCTCGACCGTCGTCGTGGTCGCGGCGCTCGCGTTGCTCACGCTCGTCACGTTGTCGACCTCGGTATTCGATCTCAGCGCGGTGCATCGAGGCGTCGCGACGACCGTGACGACGTTCGTGCTGATCGTCGCGATCGAGAGCGCGCGGGGCGGCATGGTGAACCGCGCCCTGTCGTCGAGTCCGGCCGTGTACCTGGGGCAGATCTCGTACGGCACCTATCTGTGGCATTGGCCGGTGATCGTCGTCGGCCTCTCGCTGACGAACGATCACATCAGTCCGAGCTCGTTGTTCGCGGTCAGCGCGCTGCTCGCGACCGGTCTCGCGTCGCTGAGCTTCCATCTGGTCGAGCGCCCGATCCGTCAGGGTCGACTCCTCGACCGCATGAATCCGGTCGTGATCGGTGCCGGCCTCGGTCTCGCGCTCGTCGCCGCGCTCCTGATCGTTCCCCGGGTCCTCGAACCGACGCGCGCGCAGGCGGCGACCACCCAGCTGACGACGACGTCCGGGTTCACGCCGATCCCGAAGATCGACTTCGCCCGCGCCGCCCACACCATTGGATCGGACCTCCACGATGTTCCGTTTCTCCCGCGTTGGAACTGTGAAGGCAAGCCCGCGCCGACATGCGTGATCGTGAAGGGCGGGCCCGAGAGCATTCTCGTCATTGGTGACAGTCACGCGCAGATGTTCTTCCCGACCTTCGCCAAGATCGCAAAGGACCGGGGACTCACGCTGGAGACGGCCGCGTCGGCAGGATGCCCGTGGCAACGCAACCTGTATCTCCCGAGTGATGGTCTCGGAAGCGACGATCTGTTCACGAAGGAATGCATCACCTTCAAGCGGGATCTGTACGCGCGCGTGATCCCGCAGCTGAAACCGACGGTCGTCATTGCGATCTCGAACGACTACCTCGTTCGGCGTCCGGGGGTCGAGCGCGACTCGAACGGGAAGGTCCTCGCGGCGACGGGCGCGGGCGGGCTCCGTCAACAGGTCGAGACGGAAACCGAGCAATCGCTGCAGTCGTTGACCGCATCGGCCGGCAAGGTGTTGATCGTCGAACCGGTACCGACGACCATCCCGAAGGACGACCCGTTCGTCTGCCTGACAAAGGGCAAGTTCGTCGAGGACTGCCGGTTCGTCAGCGCGTCGGAACCGACCGAGCTGCAACTCATGTATCGGAGTCAGGCCGACAACAAGCGCATCTTCACTGCCGACTTCTCCAAGCTGCTGTGCCCGTACGACCCGATCTGCGATCCGATCGTCGACGGCATCGTCGTGAGGTTCGACAACCAGCACATGACCCCGCTCTTCGCGGAGTCGCTTGCGCCCGAGGTGATGGCATTCATGAGAGGCGCGGGTCTGATATCGCTCCATTGACACTGTGACACCGGCGCGACCCCGAACGTACACTCAAGCTCCATGGAGCAGGAGCGGGCATCCGCCGTCGTCGGACCGACGACCCCAGCCCCGCTACTCACGTTCCGGCCTGATCTCGAAGGTTTGCGCGCGGTTGCCGTAGTGCTGGTTATCGTCCTGCACTTCGGCGTCGCCGCTGTTAGTGGGGGCTACGTCGGAGTCGACGTGTTCTTTGTGATCTCGGGCTTCCTGATCACGTCTCTGCTGATCGACGAGGTACGAGGCACGCAGCGTGTGTCGATCCTCGGGTTCTATGCGCGCCGCGCGCGACGGATCCTGCCCGCCTCGTGCCTCGTCATCGTCGTCGTCGTGGTCGTCGCGTACTGGCAGCTCGGTCCGCTCGTCGGACGGACGACTGCGGTCGACGGGCAATGGGCATCCGGTTTCGCTGCGAACTTTCGTTTCATCCGGCAAGGCACAGATTATTTCGCCAGCGCCCTCCCACCGTCACCGCTTCAGCACTACTGGTCACTGGCGGTAGAAGAGCAGTTTTACGTCGTATGGCCAACTGTGCTCTTCGGCCTCGTGCTCATCGGCCGACGGCTCTCGCGCTCGGATCTCATAATGCGACTCGGTCTCGGAGCGATCATCGTCGGCTCCCTGTACTGGTCGATTCATCTGAGCCGCATCAACCCGACGAACGCGTACTTCTCGCCTTTCACCCGGGCCTGGGAATTGGGCGCGGGCGCACTCATAGCAATGTTCTCGATTGGTATCCGTCGTACACCGGCAACGATTCGTGCCGTCGCGACGTGGATCGGCTTCGCGATGGTCGTGATCACCGCGTTCACGTTCACCGCTTCGACGGTGTTCCCCGGATATGCCGCCTCCTCCCGGTGGGCGGAACAGGTCTGATCATCGCCGGGGGAATCGGGCAACCGGCAGGGGGCACCGCAATCGTGCTCGGGCTCGCGCCTCTGCGTTGGGTCGGCAAGATTTCGTTCTCGCTGTACCTCTGGCACTGGCCTGTGATCGTGATCGCCGAGCAACGGTCGTCGACGCCGCTCAGCACCGTAGAGCGGTTCGGCTGCGCGGCGATGACGCTCGCGTTGTCCGCGACGAGCTTCTATCTGGTGGAGCATCCCCTACGCTCCAGCGCGCTTCTTCGACCGAAAGGCGCGCGGAACAGCTGGGAACGATCACGAAAGGCTCTTCTGGTCGGCGCGATCGCGATCGCGATCGCCGTCGGCGTCTCCGCTCTTACGCATGACCGGGCTGCCGTCGCCATCGATCGAGCCTCGCGTCGTCCGGAAGGCACGTCAGCGGCTGCCTCGAGCCTCGTCCCGACCCTGGGTGCGAGTGTCGCCGCGCAAGTTGCCGCGCTGCAGAGCAGAGTCGCTCAACTGGTGCGAGAAGGCCTCGCGCTTCGGCGAATCCCCGACGATGTGAATCCTCCGGTGCTCCGTCTTCAACGCGACCCGCGATTCAGCGCCTGCCTGCAGTTCCGTCGCGACGTGACCGTCAAGCCTTGCACGTTCGGCGACACGGCGAGCAAGCGGATTCTGGTCGCGTTCGGCGACTCCCACGCGATGGAATGGATGCCGGCCCTCGACGCATACGGGCGGCAGGCTGCATACCGCGTGATCACGGTAAACAAGGAAGCGTGTCCCGTCCCGGACATCGACGTCTATACGGGACAAGCGCCCGGCCAGCCCGCGCAGACCGTCGTCGCGGGCGCCTACCCGGAGTGTACGACGTGGCGGGCGCACGCGTTGGAGTACATCCGTTCGCTCAAACCGGTCGCAGTCGTCTTGGCCTTCGGCGGCGAGAACACGACGCCGGAGGCCTTCGAAGAATCGACCTGGCTGTCGGGGCTGAGAGGAACGATGCGCAAACTCGCCGCGACGGGCGCACACATCGTCGAGATCGGCACCAACTCGCAGCTTTCGCAGGACCCGGGTCAATGCTTGTCCCGAAAGGGAGCGGATCCGACCGACTGCCAGGCGAGCTTTCTCGACACGGTTCGTCTCCGTATCCACGCCGAGAGCGTGGTAGTCCGATCCGAGGGTGGGGGATTCATCGACGTCCGGCCGTGGATGTGTGTCGATACCCACTGCCCAGTCATCATCGATCACCGAATCGCATACGCCGACTTCGGCCACCTGTCACCGCAGTACGTGTTGGATGTGCAGCCGCTCCTCGCCGCATCCTTCCGTTCGGAGGGTTTGCGCTGACGAAGCGGTTCGTCGGCTCGCCTATGAAGGATCGCCGTCCGGATCTCCCGGCCACCAGCGGGGTCCGTTGCCGACCCGCGCTTCGATCGTCGACTCGGCGTCGAGGCCACTCCACACCAGGAAGTCGTCGGTGCAGCGGTCGAGGTCGCGCCGAGGTATGAGGCCGACGAGCTCGATGCTCGCGACGTCGGTGCCGTAGCCGCGGGCGAGCTCGCGGACGTGCAGGCATGCGTCCTGTACGCCGGTGCGCTCGAGCTCCACCAGGTTCATCGAGACCTGGACCCGCTCGGTCTCCGGGAGCAGGAACCCGAGTGCGCGCACACCCCGCAGACCACCCGAGCGTTCACGCATCTCCCGCGCGATCCGCCGGGCGATGCTGATATCGCGGCTCACCAGGACGCAGTTGCACGCGACGAGTGGCGCGCGCGCGCCGACCGCCGTCGCGCCCAGGCGCGGGTGCGGTTGGTCGGGACCGAAGTCGGGCGCGCGGCTGCGGAAGCTGGTCGAGCGCGCGTTGGGAAGGTCGCGGCGCTCCGGATCGGCGTCGTCGTACAAAAAGACGGGCACCGCGAAGTCGTTCGCCCACCACTCTGCGAACTCCCGCGCGTCGGCGCCGGCCTGGATCCGTTCGGCGTTGGAGCCGCCCAGCGCGACGAAGGGCACGACGTCGAGGGCGCCGAACCGCGGATGCTCACCTGCGTGGCCGACGATCGTGCAACGTTCTGCGACCGCTACTGCCAGCGACCGCGCGCCCGCGATCGCGTCGCGTGGCCCGGGACCGGCCAACGTGAATACCGAGCGGTGATGCTCGCCGTCGGCGTGGACGTCGACGAGCGCCGCGCCGCAGGCGCGCGCAATGGTGCGCAGCAACTCCATGTCGCGTCCCTCCGACACGTTGATCACGCACTCCAGCACGCTGTGAGCGTAGAGCGCAGGTCGGGGAAGGGCTGGGTAGCCTGCGCGGATGCGAATCGGGCTCGCGCTGCCGCAGTACGACTACTCCGTGCACGGCGAGCGGCCGCTGCGATTCGAGACCATCGTCGACTACGCGGCGCTGGCCGAGCGACGCGGCGCGGAGTCGGTCTGGCTTTCCGACCACCTGTTCCTCGACCTCGCGAAGTACGGGGGATCCGACCGGCGCGAGGGCTGCTTCGACCCGATCGTGACGCTCGCGGCGCTGGCCCGCCGGGTTCCGCGGGTCCGGCTCGGCACGCTCGTCGTGCTCGAGGCGTTGCGGCCCGCGGCGGTCCTGGCCAAAGCCCTGGCATCGGTCGACTGCGTCAGCGGCGGCCGTCTCGACGTGGGGATGGGCGCGGGCTGGTACGAGCCCGAGTACGCCGCGCTCGGTATGGACATGCCGCGGCCCGGGATGCGGCTCGACCGGCTGGTCGACGCGGTCGAGGTGGTGAAAGGGCTCATCGGCGGCGGACCGTGCACCTACGACGGCGCCCACCATCGCGCTCGCGACGCGGTGAACCTGCCGGCCGCGACGCAACGGCCGCGACCGCGCGTCTTCGTCGGCGGGAAGGGCGACCGATTGCTGCGCCTCGCCGCCCGGCACGCGGACGGATGGAACACGTGCTGGGTCTGGACGCCGGAGGCCTACCGGGAACGTCTGCAGGTGATCGACGACGCGTGCGTGAGCGTCGGACGGGATCCCGCGACGATGTGGCGAACGCTCGGTCTCTACGCGCTCTGCGGCGAGAACGAGTCTGACCTCGAGCGGCGCTTCGAGCGCCTGGTGGAACATTCCCCCGCAGGCGTCCTCGACGGCACCGATCTCGCGTCGTTTCGCAAGGGTCGGCTCGTCGGCACCGTCGACCAGATCCGCGAGCAGGTGCAGGAGTGGGAAGCCCTCGGTGTCGACACGATCATCCTGGGCGTCGGCGCGGTGCCGTTCCAGGTGTCGACCCCCGACGACGTCGAGCTCCTGCTCGAGGCCTGCACGACAACCTGATCAGCCTGCACGACAACCTGATCAGGTTGCGAACTTCAGGTTGCGAACTTCAGGTTTGAGGCGCGCTGATCAGATCGCGGCGACGGCGCAGGATTCGGCGCCGTTCGCGCTCGGACGCACCACCCCAGACGCCGTGCTCGATGCGGTTGAGGAGCGCGTACTCGAGGCACTCGGGGCGCACGGTGCAGGTCGCGCAGACGTGCTGGGCCGATTCCACGCCGAGGCCGTCCGACGGGAAGAACTCGGTCGGGCTCACGCCGCGGCACCGTGCGTGCAACATCCATGCGTACTCGTCGGGTGTCTCGTCCACGGTCACCTCCCCGTCGTCGGAGCAGTACGGCTGAGAGTTGTCATTGGTTCGACTTGGGGTTCGACTCTGCACACCCATGTAGACGTTCGGGAAGGCCGGGAGGCTCCCGATTTCGCAGGGACTTTTCCGCAAAGTCGCGAAAGTGCACGTGCCTTCTCCGGAGCCCGACCGCCGGACGGATGGAGAATCCGGAGTGTTTGTCCGCTGCGCTACCCTGATTCGTCGTCTGACGAGGAGTAACCCAGTGTCGATCGATCCCGAAGAGCTCGAGGAGATCCCGCCCCAAGGGCATGTGCGGGTCGTCTACACGGGCCCGGTCGCGCCCCATTGGGAGGTCCACCGGGTCTTCGGTGACCAGCGGGCGATGGACGAGTTCCGCCAGCGGGCCATGGCCCGGCTGCAGCTTCTCCCGGTGTACGACCCGCAGTTCCGGCGCAACCGGGAACGCGTCGCGCGCGACGCCGAGCGTGAACACTTCATCTTGGAGTGGGACCTCGGCGACGAGCCCGAATAGTCGCGACCAGGACGTGAACGTCAGCGCTTCATCGTCGCGAAGCGACCGGACACGACCCGAGCGATCACGGTGAGCACGAAGACGAGCACGATGAGCGTCAGCGCCGCGCCCCAGGCCCGATCGAGCTGCGCGGGGAACGGTGACTGCGCATTGGTCCAGATCACCTGCGACAGCGTGTTGTTCGGCCCGTGGAACGGATTCGAGTTGATCCGGCTGGCGGCGCCGATGGTCAGCAGCAGCGGGGCGGTCTCACCCGCGGCCCGCGCGACGGCGAGCATGGCCCCGCTCACGATCCCGGGGAGCGCGGCGGGCAACACGACGGACACGACGGTTCGCCACTGGCGCGCGCCGAGCGCATCGCTGGCCTGACGAAGGTCGTTGGGGACCAGCTTCAGCATCTCCTCGCACGATCGGATGACGATCGGCAGCATGAGCGCGCCCAGCGCGAGGGAGCCCGCGAAGCCGGAGTAGCCGTAGTGGAACCCGGCACTCACCCAGATCGTCGCGACGAAGAGACCCATGACGATCGACGGAACGCCCGTCATGACGTCGGCCATGAACCGCACGACCTTGGCGATGCGTTTCTGGCGGCCGTACTCGTTGAGGTAGACCGCGGCGAGCACGCCGAGCGGGATTGCCATCAACGCGGCGACGCCCGTGATCACGAGCGTCCCGATGACGGCGGGCGCGATGCCGCCGCCCGGGAACTGGGTGACGATCGCGAGGTTCTTGGTGAGGAAGCCGAGGCTCATCACCGCGGCGCCCCTGCTCACGACATAGACCGCGATGACGACGACGGGCACGAGCGCGAGGAGCAACGAGCCGATCATCCACGTGGTCGCGAGCGCGTTGCTGAGGCGGCGCCGGCCCGTGACCGCGTGTTCGCGGATCCACGTGCCCGGGTCGTCGCTTCGGGGCGGCATCGGGGGCGAGACGACGGTCATCGGCCGACTCCTGTCATGGCCGCCGTGCGATTCGCGATGGCGCGGGCGGCGACGTTGATGACGATGGTGATGCCGAACAGCACGACGCCGAGGCCGATGAGTGCCGCGCGCGGGAGGTCGGTCGCCTCCCCGAAGTTGTGCGCGATGACCGCGGCCATCGAGTCGCCGGTGAAGAAGAGATGTGACGTCACCTGGTGACTGCTCCCGATGACGAGTGCCACCGCGATCGTCTCGCCCATCGCGCGTCCGAGGCCGAGCATCGAAGCGCCGATGAGCCCGCTGCGCACGCGCGGAAACACCGCGATGCGCAACATCTCCCAGCGCGTCGCGCCCATCGCCAGGGCCGCGTTCTTGTCGTCCTGGGCGACGGTGGTGAGGACCTCGCGACTGATCGACGTGATGATGGGGATGATCATCACGGCCAGCACGATGCCGGCGGTCATGAACGACTCGCCGCTGACGGGCCCACCGAGGAAGTTGCGGAACACGGGGACCTTGCCGATCGTGTTCGCGATGTGCTTGTAGAGATGACCCAGCGGTGTCGTCAGCACCGACAGCGCCCAGAACCCGTACACGACCGAAGGGATCGAGGCGAGGAGATCGACGACGTAGGTCACCCCGGACCGAACCCGTTTCGGCGCGAGCTCCGTGATGAACAGGGCGATGCCGAGACTCGCGGGAATCGCTATGGCGACCGCGATGAATGCGGTGAGGATCGTGCCGAACTCGAAGTCGAGCGCTCCGAAGCGGTTCGTGTTCGGATCCCAGTGCGTACTCGTGAAGAAGCTCAGGCCCTCGTGCGTGAGTGCGGGCCAGGCTTTGTTCGCGGTCGTGTACGCAATGAGCGCGAGGATCGCGAGAACGAACATGCCGGCGGAGAAGGCGACCGCACGAAACGTGCGATCGACCTTCTTGCCGCCGGCCGGGCTCGGGGGGAGTCCGCTCGCGCCGAGTTCGGGGGATGGAGCGAACGCGGTCATCGATTCGTGCCTACGCGGGGACCGTGATCTGTGACAACTGCGCGATCGCCTTTTGTTGCAGCGACGTCGGCAGCTTGGCGTACTTGGCGTCGTTGGCCAGGCCCTGACCGTCGTTCAAGATGTACGTCAGGAAGTCCTTGATCGCGGTGCCCTTGGCGTGGTTGGTCTGCGTGGCGTAGACGATGATCCACGTCGGCGACGTGATCGGGTACGCATCGGCGCCGGCCTCGTTGAGCGGGCTGTACGTCAGGTCTTTCTTGATGGTGGCCGAGGCCACTGCGGCCGACGCACCGTCGAGGGTCGGCGCCATGAAGGTGCCAGCTGAGTTCCTGATCGACGCGAACGTCAGCTTCGCGGCCAAGGCGTCCGAGTAGTCGACGTAGCCGATGGCGCCATCGGTCTTCGAGACGTCCTGCGCGACACCGCCGTTGCCTTGTCCGGCCTGCGAGCTAGACGGCCATTTGACCGTGTCGCCGCTCCCGAGTGTCCAGTCACTGCCGCCCGCGGCGACGAGGTACTTGGTGAAGTTGCTCGTCGTACCCGACGCCTCGGACCGGTGGACGATCGTGATGTCGGTCGACGGCAGCGAGACGCCGGAGTTGTCGGCCTTGATCGCGTCGTCGTCCCACTTCTTGATCGTGCCCGAAAAGATCTTGGCGAGCGTCGAGGGGCTGAGTTGCAGCTTGTCGACGCCGCTCAGCTTGTACGACACCGTGATCGGAGCTGCAACGGTCGGGAAGTACAGGATCTTGCCGCCCTGGTATTTGCTCACGTCGGCGTCTTTCACCAGGCTGTCGGTGCCCGCGAAGTCGACCGTCTTCGTCTGCAGGTCGGTCTTGCCCTTGCCCGAACCGCCACCGGCGTAGTTCACGGTGATGCCGGAGTTCGCGCTCTGGAAGCCCTGGATGGCGACCTGGTCGAAGGTTTGCTGGAACGTCGAGCCGGAGCCGTTCAGCTGGGCACCGTTCGTCTTGGTGCTGCTGCCGCACGCGGCGAGAAGGAGCGCCGGCGCGACAAGTGCGACGGCCGTGCGCCGTACGCGGAGGGATCGCATCATTGCAATCAAGGTGTTGTCCCTTTCCGAGGTTTGCGTCGGTATCGAGACTAAGAACGCCATATGGATGCGTCGCTGCGTGAAAGTAAACGAGGCATGAACCGAGCCCGAACAATGGGAGCAGTCCAGGCGCGACGCGATCGTCGCGGTGTGAGCGACGTCGCTCAGGTGGGTTCGACGTCGC
>JBEPUZ010000091.1:0-15337 GCA_041691275.1 Actinomycetota bacterium
AACTCAGGGCAGACGAACTCAGGGCAGACGAACTCAGGGCAGACGAACTCAGGGCAGACGAACTCAGGGCCGCGACCTACAGGGCGGAGGAGTAGCCGCCGTCGACCGGGTAGGTCTGCCCGGTGATCCAGGATCCGGCCTCGCTGCACAGCAGCGAGACGAGCACCGCCGGGTCGCTCGGGAGTCCGAGCCGAGGAACGGTGTAGTGCCGGGCCATCTTTTGCTCGAGCTCGGGATTCTTCACGAGCGCGTCTTCCAGCACGCCGGTCTTCATCGTCCCGAGCGCGACACAGTTCGCGGTGACGCCGTGCGGACCGACCTCGGCCGCGAGCCCGCGCGTGAAGCCCATCGCTCCGGCCTTCGCCGCGCCGTAGATCGCCTGGAAGCGCTCGCCCTTGCGGCCCGCGTCGGAAACGATCGTGACGACCCTCCCCCACCCGCTCTCGACCATCACCCCGACGTAGTTGTGGGTGACGTGCAGCACGGCGCCCAGGTTCAGGCGCATCGCGCCTTCCCAATCCTCGGGACTCGTGTCGACGAAGAGCTTCAACTCGCCGAAGCCCGTCGTCGGGATGCCCGCGTTGTTCACGAGGATGTCGACGGGACCGGTCGCTTCGCGCATGCGCGCGATCTTGAGCGGGCTGGTGACGTCGGCTTTGACCGGGCGCGCGTGCGCGTCCCCGCCGAGATCGGCGGCAACCGCGGCGGCGCGGTCCTCGTTGATGTCGTTGACCCAGACGAACGCGCCTGCGCGGACGAGCGACGCGCAGATCGCCATGCCGACGCCGTTGCCGCCACCGGTCACGAGCGCGCGCCGACCCGAGAGGTCGATGTCAACGGTCACTGTTCTCAGATCTCCATGACGACGGGGATGACCTGCGGCCGCCGTCGGGTCCGCTCGTCGATGAAGCGGGCCAGCGACTTCCGGCAGTGGCGGCGCATGGTGTCGAAGTCGGTGTTGCCCTCGCCGGCCGCCTTTGCGATCGCGGCGCGCACGACTTCCTTGGCGTCTTCGATCAGGTCGTCGGCCTCGGGTGCGTAGACCCAGCCGCGCGTGACGATCTCCGGACCCGTGACGATCTCGCCGGTGGCGGCGTCGACGGTGACGATCACGACGACTACGCCCTCTTCGGAGAGCATGCGCCGGTCTCGCAACACGCCGTGGCTGACGTCGCCGACGATGCCGTCGACGTACATGTAGCCGGCCGGAACGGCGCGTCGCTCGACCTCGGCGCCCGACGCGCTGATCGTGACTGCGTCGCCGTCTTCGCAGATGATCACGTTGTCGTCGCCCACGCCCACCTCGTGGGCCAGGTGTGCGTGGTTCACGAGATGGCGGTACTCGCCGTGCACCGGGATGAACCATTCCGGCTGCAGCAGGCTCAGGACAAACTTCAGCTCTTCTTGCGACGCGTGCCCTGATACGTGCACGGGCGACGTGCGATCGTGGACGACTTCCGCGCCGGCCCGGTACATCGAGTCGATGACGCGCGAGACGTTCGATTCGTTCCCCGGGATCGCGTGGGCGCTGATCACCACGACGTCGTCGGGCGACACCTTGACGTACTTGTGCTCGTGTGCGGCCATCAACGACAGCGCGCTCATCGGCTCGCCCTGCGAACCCGTGCAGATGATGCACACGTCGCCGACCGCGTACCGCGCGGTCTCCTCGATGTCGATCACCGCGTAGGCGGGGAGGTCGATGAACCCGCGCTCACGGGCCATAGCCACGTTTTGCACCATCGACCGGCCGACGAACGCGACCTTGCGCCCGTGAGCGATCGCGGCCTGCGCGACCTGCTCCACGCGATGCAGGTGCGAAGCGAAGCTCGCGATGATGAACCGCTTATCGGGATGCTCGCGGAACAACGCTCGCATCGCGACGCCGACCGTCGACTCCGACGGCGTGAAGCCGGGGCGTTCCGCGTTCGTCGAATCGGAGAGCAACATGCGGATGCCGCCGTCGCGGCGGGCAAGCTCCCCCATCAGCGCGAGGTCGGTGTGACGCCCGTCGACCGGGGTGAGGTCGAGCTTGAAGTCGCCGGTGTGCAGGATCGTGCCCTCGGGCGTGAAGTACGCGACCGCAAAACCGTGCGGCACCGAGTGCGTGACCGGGATGAACTGACATTCGATCGGGCCAATACGCAACCGCTGGCCGTCGACGACGGGGATCAGCTCGGTGCGATTGAGCATCCCCGCTTCTTCGATGCGGTTCCGTGCCAGCGCGAGGGAGAGCGCCGAGCCGTAGATCGGAACCGAGATGTCACGCAAGAGGAACGCGAGGCCGCCCGCGTGATCCTCGTGGGCGTGGGTGAGGATGACCGCCTCGACGCGGTCGGCGTTCTCCCGCAGATAGGTGAAATCGGGCAGAACGAGGTCGATGCCCGGCATATCGGCATCGGGGAACATGATCCCGCAGTCGACGACCAGGATCCGGCCGTCGACCTCGAGACAAAAGCAGTTCCGGCCGATCTCGCCGAGCCCGCCGAGAAAAACGATCCGGACCGACATCAACCCGCACGCTACAGCGACGCGAGCCGGGCCCGCGCCGCTGCGACTACTGCTCTGACCCGGTTACGCGCCGGCTGCGGCGGCCTGCTCGCGGTCCTTGGCGACCTCGTCGAGCAACGTGTACTCCTCGCCGGTGTCGACCCAATCCTCGAATTGGATGACGCCGAGCTCGGTGAAGCGCTGCCGGAGCCAGCCGTGGTTACGGTCGAGCAGGCCGAGCTTCTTGCAGTTCGGCACGATCTTGGAGAACAGGATGTTCTGGAAGATGAGGCGGGTCTCGTCGGCCATCACGAGTTCGAGCGCGTCCTTCACCGGCACGCCCATGCGGTCCCAGACCTCTTGCTGCAGGAACCGGTCGCGCATACGCACCGCAGCCTCGAAGGTGAACTCCTGACGGTCCTTCATCTCCGCGTCGGAGAGCTCCTTGTAGTACTCCTGCAACGAGAGCACACCGAACGCGACGTGGCGGGCTTCGTCGCTCATGACGTAACGGAGGAGCTGCTTCAACAGCGGCTCGGTCGTCATCTGATGCATGAAGCCGAACGCGGCGAGGGCAAGCCCCTCGACCATGATCTGCATGCCGAGGTAGGTCATGTCCCAACGGCTGTCGCCGAGGATGTCGTCGAGCAGCAGCTCGAGGTGCGCGTTGATCGGGTAGTGACCCGACAGCTTCTCGTCGAGGTACTTGGCGAAGACCTCGACGTGGCGGGCCTCGTCGACGACCTGCGTGGCCGCGTAGTACTTGGCGTCGATCCACGGCACGGTCTCGACGATGCGCGCGGTGCAGAGCAGCGCGCCCTGCTCACCGTGCAGGAACTGCGAGAGCGTCCAGTTCTGACCCTCGATCGCGAGCTCGACCCATTCCTTCTCAGTCCACTTCGCGAACGGCGTGCCCGACAGGTCGACGTTCTCGCCGAAGAACTGCACGTCTTCACGGTTCATCTCGTTGAGCGCGAGCGCCTCTTGGTCGACCGGGATCGACCAGTCGAGGTCGGTGGTCACGTTCCACTGCGACGTCTTCGCCTTCTCGTAGAGCTTCCCGAGCGCGGGACGGGTGCGCTCGTAGTCCCACGTGAACACCGAGTCGAAGTTGGCGCCGACGTTGTGGTCTTTGGCGTCGACGTCGGTGTTGCTGACGGAGAGGATCGCCTCGAGGTCGTTGATCTCGTCGCGACCGATCATCTCGTTGTTGGTGGTCATCGGGATACTCCTTGCGCGTTGACGAAGCCCGGGACGACGAAGTCGTCGACGAGCGGACGAACCAGTTCGGCATCGGTGATGTCGAAGTTCTCGGACGGACTGAAGAGATACGAGAGAGTGATGCGGGCGAGCCATTCGCCGAGGCGGACGGCATCTGCATCGTCGAGGAAGCGGGCGAACGCGGGGGCGACGAGCGCGGCCGCGGTTCGCAGCACTGCGTCCTCGCGCTCGAAGGCGAGAAACGGGACGATGATCTCGGGCTCGTGCACGGCGACGAAGCCGAGGGCGCGGTGGTCGCTCAGGAAACGGGCCGCGGTGGTGACGACCGTGGTGATCGCATCGGCGAGGGTGATGTCGGACGCAGCGGCCTCGACAACTGCATTGCGGAGTGTGACGACCTCACGGGCGACCAGCGCAACGAGGAGCTGCTGCTTATTGTCGAAGCAGCGGTAGACGGTGGCGCGGGCGCAGCCGGCCTCTCGGGCGACGTCGTCGAGCGTGGTCTTGGCGAGGCCCACGCGCCCGATGCAGGTGAAGGCCGCGTCGAGGACACGGGATGCCTGCGGGCTGAGATCGGCGAACTCCATCACTTGAGACACTGATCCAGTGTACGTCTCATCGTCAACGTGTCCCGCGTCACACCTCTGCTCGCGATCGCGAGCACGCTTTCTCCACCAACAGTTGTCGGAGATATCAGCGGATAGTGCGGAAAACTCCGACAACTGTTGGTGGAGTTTTCGGGGTCAGGGGGCGACGATGCCGCCGAGGAGCTCGACGTTGACGAGGTCGGCGACCTGGGAGGGGTCGTCGAGGTCCCAGTGGCCGGGGGCCCCGATCAGCGACAGGATCGCGCGGGCGAGATACTCCGAGGCCCGGTCGATGTCGACGCCGGGCCGGAGCCGGCCCGCCTCCTCCTCCCGGCGCAGGTATGGGAGCAGGAAGTCGCCGACGAACGGCAGCGACTTGGCCGACTCCGTCGTCAACAACGGCAGCAACCGCTCCGGTTCCGTCTCCATCACCTTGCGGAGCACTGCGTGCTCCTCGACCGAGCGATGGGCGAAGGTCAGACCCCGTTGGAGCAACCCGGCCAGGCTGGGAGCATCCCGCACCTGGTCGGCGAGGCGGTTGAAGTAGTTGGCGAGCTCCCAGCCCACCGTCTCGAGCATCAGCTCGTCCCGGCCGCCGCCGAACTGGCGGTAGATGGTGGCCCGGGAGATACCCGACTCCTTCGCGATGTCGTCGATCGTCGTCTTGCCCATACCGAAGCGCTCGACGCAGCGATAGGTCGCTTCGAGCAGCCGGTCACGAAGGGACAGCGGATCGCTCGCCTGCGTCATACGCACACATTGTGCGCCAGAATCAGGACGTGACCGCGCCCGAAAGCGAAGCCCACCGCGATTGGGTGCAACGCGACGTGCAGGTCGTGTGGCACGGCTTCACCCAGATGTCGACGTTCGCCGAGAACCGGCCGATCATCGTCGACCACGCCGAGGGCCACGAGCTCGTCGACATCGACGGGAACCGCTATCTCGACGCGATCTCGTCGCTGTGGGTCACGACGCTCGGTCATCACGTCCCCGAGCTCGACGACGCCATCGTCCGCCAGCTCGCGCGGGGCGCGCACTCGACGATGCTCGGCAACGGCAACCAGGTGGTGGTCGAGCTCTCGGAAGCGCTCGCCCGCGTCGTGCCCGTCGACGATCCGCATTTCCTCTATGCGAGCGACGGTGCCTCCGCGGTCGAACAGGCGCTGAAGATCGCGTTCCAGTACTGGCACAACCGGGGAGTGCGCGGCCGCACGACCTTTCTCGCCTTCGGCGGCGCCTACCACGGCGACACCATCGGCGCGCTCTCGGTCGGCGACGACGGGTTCGGCGCCGACGTGTTCAACGCACTTCGCTTCCCCGTCGTGCGGGCGCCCGCGTTCGACGATCCCGCCTGCTTCGACACCGCGGTGCGACTGATCGCCGAGCGCCGAGGCGAGCTCGCGGCCGTCATCGTCGAGCCGTCGGTGCAGGCCGCGGCGGGGATGCAGATGGCCGATCACGAAGGCCTCGAACGACTCGGCGCTGCGTGCCGCGAACACGACGTGCTGCTGATCTGCGACGAGATCGCCACCGGCTTCGGCCGCACCGGCACGCTGTTCGCATCGGAGCAGTGCAGACTGCGGCCCGACCTGCTGTGCCTGGGCAAGGGGCTGACCGCGGGCTACCTCCCGATGTCGGTCACCGCCGCGAGCGATGCCGTGTTCGAGGCGTTCCTCGGCGACGACCTCGGCGAGAACACCCTCTACCACGGGCACTCGTTCGGCGGGAACGCGCTCGCGGCCGCGGTCGCGCTCCGCCACCTCGAGCTCATCGACGCCTGGGACGTGCTCGCCAACGTGCGCGAGCGCTCCGACGAGCTCGCCGGTCTACTGCACGACCGAATCGGCGCCAAGCCCGCCGTCCGGGAAATCCGGCTGCGCGGCCTCATGGGCGCGGTCGAGCTCGCGCCGCCGGCCGAGGGTCTGAAGTGGGGCCGCCGCATCAGTGCGGGCGCAGTCGAACGAGGCGTGTTGTTGCGTTCGATCGGCGACAACGTCACGTTGATGCCGCCGCTCACCATCACGTCGGAGGAGCTGCACCGCATCGTGCACGCGCTCAGTGAGTCGATCGACGAGGTCGACGGCACGGGAGCGGGCGCATGACCTGGGACGCGTGGACCGAGAACGAGATCAACACGATCCGCGCCGCCGGCCGCTGGCGCGCGCCTCGCACCCTCGACGCGTTCGGCCCCGAAGGCACGCTGACCGCCGACGGTCGCGAGGTCGTCTCGTTCGCGTCGAACGACTATCTCGGGCTGACCGCGCATCCCGCGGTGATCGCCGCGGCGCACGACGCGCTCGATCGCTGGGGTGCGGGCGCCGGCTCCGCCCGGCTGATCGTCGGTTCCCGTCCGGTGCACGCGGACCTCGAGCAGGAGCTCGCCGAGTGGAAGTCGATGCCGCGGGCCGCGCTGTTCCCCACCGGGTTCGCCACGAATCTCGGGGTCATCACCACCTTCGCGGGGGCGGGCGTGCTCGTGTGCAGCGACGAGCTGAACCACGCCTCGATCATCGACGGTTGCCGATTGGCCCGGGCCGACGTCGCGGTCTACCGGCACCGGGACCTCGAGCATCTCGCGGCGTTGCTCCGCGACCGGGGCGCGCGCCGCGCGCTCGTCGTCTCCGACACGGTGTTCTCGATGGACGGCGACATCGCTGACGTCGCCGCGCTCGTCGACCTCTGCGCACGGGAGCGGGCGTTGCTCGTCGTCGACGAGGCCCACGCCGTGCTCGGCCCCGAGCTCGACTTCCCCACCGATGCCAGCATCCTGCGGATCGGCACCTTGTCGAAGACCCTGGGCGCACTCGGCGGGTTCGTGGCCGGTTCCACCCGATCGATCGAGCTCGTCGAGAACCTCGCCCGTCCGTACATCTTCACAACCGCGCCCGCTCCCGCCGATGCCGCGGCCGCGCTCGCGGCGCTCCGGGTCGTGCGCTCCGACGAAGGTGCGCGGCTCGTCGACCGCCTGCGCGCGCACGTCCAGCGCCTCCGGCCCGATCACCCCTCGCCCATCGTCCCGTTCGTGTGCGGCGACGAGCAACGCGCCCTCGACGCCGCCGCGGCCCTCCTCGACGAGGGCCTGCTCGTCCCCGCTATCCGACCGCCGACGGTTCCCGCCGGGACCTCGCGCCTGCGGGTCACGGTCTCGGCCGCGCACACCGACGCCCAGGTCGATCATCTGCTGCGCGCGCTCACGAGCGTGCTCGGAACCGTTCCGGTTCGTTGACGATCATCGTCGTCGCCGGCACCGGTACCGATGTGGGCAAGACCTACGTCGCCGCCGCGCTCCTCCGAGAGCTGCGGGCGCGGGATATCGCCGCGATCGCGCGCAAGCCCGCACAGTCGTTCGCGGCCGGCGACACGACGACCGACGCCGACGTGCTCGCCGAAGCGACCGGGCAGGACCCGAACGACGTGTGCCCGCCGCACCGCTGGCTACCGATCCCGATGGCGCCACCCATGGCCGCCGAAGCCCTCGGCCTTCCACCGTTCACGATCGCCGAGCTCACCCGCGAGATCACGGCGGGAACGGCGAGCCGCACCGCACTGCTGGTCGAGACCGCGGGCGGCCTCCGCTCCCCTATCGCCGACGACGGCGACTGCGCCGCGCTCATCGACGCGCTCGACCCGGTCCTCGTCCTCCTCGTCGCCGACGCGGGCCTCGGCACGATCAACAGCATCCGTCTCAGTGTCGAGGCGCTCGGCCCGCGACAGGTCGTCGTCTACCTGAATCACTTCGACGGGAGCTCCGACCTGCACGCCCGCAACGCGCGCTGGCTGGCACAGCGAGAGGCCCTCGTCGTCGTCACCGACATCGAGGGCCTCGTCGCGGTCGTGGATCCGATCGTGCGTTAGCTGTTCAGCAACGCCGCCGGCGAGAGCGCCGCGGTCTTGCCGTCGAGGTTCGTGATCGTGCCGATCGCCTCGGTGTGCCCGGCCGCCTTGTTGTACTTGACCAGCTGGAAGTCCTCGCCGAGGAACCAGTCGGCCTTGCTCGTCGACCACGTCGAGCCCGGCAGCTGCAGCCCCGCGCCGGTGATGCCCGTCAACGTGCGGGCCGTCTCCATCACCGACACGCGGTCGAGCTTGGGCGACGCCTCGAGGATCTTCTGCAGGGTTGCCGCCGTCGACCAGCCGTACGCAACGATGCCGTCGCTGCTGTCGGCCTTCGGTTGGTATTTCGCGACCTGCGCTTTGTAGAGCGCCACCGCCGGGTTCGACGCATTCGTCGGGTCGGCAGGGTCGAGCAGCGGCGTGACCGTGAGCACACCGTCGGCGCCGTCGCCGCCGGCCGCGAACAAGAGCTTCGACACGCACGTTCCCGACATGTACGTGAGGGGCTTCCAACCGGCGTCGTGCGCGGCGTTCATGGCTGCCGGGCACGCCAGCAGCGTTGCTCCGATCACGAACGTGTCGGCCTTCGACGCGGCGAGGTCTGTCACCTGCGCCTTCACGTCGGAGCCTTCGGAGTTGTAGCTCTGCTGCTTCACGATGGTGAGCGACGTGCCCTTCACCAGCTGCTGGAGGCTCTCCTGGTACGACTGGCCGAAGTCGTCGTTCGCGTAGAGCAGCGCAATCTTCGCGTTGGGCTTGTTCTTCTTCAGGTAGTCGACGAACACCTGCATCTCGAGCGGATAGGGCACCAGCTCGGAGCCGAGCATCCACGGGTACTTCGGGTTCCCCCACTGCACCGCGCCCGACGCGATCAGGAGGTTCGGCACGCAGTCGGAGTTCACCGTCTCCCGGATGCCGAGGTTGTTCTTCGTCCCCACGTTGTTGAACAGCGCGAACACCTTGTCGCTGTTGATCAGCGAGTTCACGTTCGTCGACGTCCGGGCCGCGTCGTAGGCGTCGTCCTTACTGACGAGCTTGATCTGGTACTTCTTGCCCGCCACCGTCACGCCTCCGAGCGCGTTGACGTACGAGAAGTACGCCGACTCGCCCTGCAGGATGCCGCTGAACGCGGAGTAGGTACCCGACTGCGGAAGGCTCGTCCCGATCTTGATCGTGTTGCCGCTGATGCCCTGGGTCAGGGTCGACGAGTCGCATTGCGACGTGTCGATGACCGCCGAGGTCGGCGTCACCCCGGTCCCGCCACCGCCGCTCGCGGCGGTCGTGTTGGTCGTGCCGCCGCTGTTACTCCGGCCACTTCCGCACGCAGCCACGAGTAACGCGAAGGCAGCTCCCAGTGCCACCACTCGGAGCGGCCGCTTGCGGGACTTGCGCAATCTGGGCTCGCGAACGTCGTTGTTCATGGCGTCGGTCCTTTCCTTCGGGTGAAGAGAGATGAGGCGGTCACGTCGCCGCCGGCGCGGCTGTCCGCCGGCGCAGTTTGCGCAACGCAGACATACCCACCCGGCGGCCACCGCCAACGATGCCGTCGGGGAGAACGTACATCAGCAGGATCAGGCCGATACCGAAGATCGCCGGCGACAACAGGCTCTTGATCGAGTCGTTGATGTGCCAGAACAGCAGCCGGCTCGGGAACGACTCGCTGATCCAACGGTTGCTGAAGACGAACACGAACCCACCCAGCATCGGTCCGAGCACCGTCGCGGTGCCGCCGATGACGACCGCGACGAGGAACTCGATCGAGAGCTGGAAGGTCGACACCGACGACGCGTTGGCCAGCCGGTTCACGAGCACGAAGCACGATCCCGCCACGCCCGCGTAGACGGCGCTGGTCGCGAACGCGAGCACTTTGACCCGGGCCACGTTGATGCCGACGGTCTCGGCCGCGGCTTCGTGATCGCGGACCGCGATCAGTGCCCGGCCGAAACGGCTGCGCACCAGGAGAGCGAGCACGACGATGCCCACGACCGCAATCGTGAGAGTCGCGTAGTACGCCCACTGGTCGGGCTGATGGATGAACGTCGGCGTCCACGACGGGGGCAGCAGCTTCACCCGTGCCAACTCACCTACCTGAGAGGTGCCGCACGTCTTGCACAGATCGCGCGGCACGAACCGGTTCGTCAACTGCGGGAAGAGCGCGGCGAGGCCGAGCGTCACGAGCGCGAGGTAGAGCCCCTTCACCCGCAGCGCGGGAAATCCGACGAGCACCCCGACGACGAACGTGATCGCGGCCGCGACGAACAACGTGGGTAGGAAGGGCCAGTCGTGCGACTCCATGAGGATCGCGGTGGTGTACATGCCCAGACCGAAGAACGCGCCGTGGCCGATCGAGACCTGGCCGTTGTATCCGGTCAGCAGGTTGAGGCCCATCGCGGCAACGCCGATGTAGAGCGCCTCCGCCCACAGGTAGGTGGTCGTCGATTCGTAGAACTGCGGGATGTACCAGCCGAAGAGGTACGCGGCCGCTATGACGAGCGCGATCGCAATACCGAAGCGGACGATCCGGGCGCGGTCGGCGGTCACACGCGCTCGACCCTGGTGGTGCCGAAGAGCCCGGCCGGTCGGAACAACAGCACGACGAGGATGAGCCCGAACGGGACGACGAGCTCGATGTCGTGCACGACGTGCAGGTACTGGGTGGTCATCGTGCCGACCACGCCGACGATCAAACCGGCGACGACCGCGCCGACAGGACTGTCGAATCCGCCCAGTGCGGCCGCCGCGAAGGCGTACACCAGGATCTCCTGCATGCTCGCGCCCTGGAGCCCGACCGGTGCGATCACGAGCGCGCCGGCCAGCGCACCGATCGCCGCCGCCATCGCCCAGCCCAGCATGAGCATGCGCCCGACGGGCACGCCGACGAGCCGGCTCGATTCCGCATTCGACGCGACGGCGCGGAACGCGAGACCGATCTTGGTGCGGTTGAGGATCAGGTAGAGGATCACGCACTCGGCGATCAACACACCGACGAGCACCAGCGTGTCGCTCGAGATCTGGACGTTGCCCGGGAGCCAAGTCTTGTTCGGGTACGCGCGTGGGAGCAGCTTGATGTCGTTGCCGAACTGCACCTGGGCGATCGAGTTGATCGCGAGGAACATGCCGATCGTGACGATCACCAGCACGAGCGGCGAGGCCTGTTCGACCGGACGGATGAGAATGCGCTCGATCGCGGCACCCCCGACGAACGAGATCGCCATCGCGAGCAGGATCGCGATCCAAACGGGAACGCTGCGCTCGGTGAAGAACCACACGAGGTAGGTCGAGTACAGCGCCATCTCGCCCTGGGCGAAGTTCAAGATCCCCGTCGTGCGGAAGACAAGCACCAAAGCCAGCGCGAGCGACGCGTAGACCGCGCCGGTCCCGATGCCGTTCATCAGCTGGGTCAAGAAGAGCGACATCAGATCCCCAGGTACGCGCGGCGCACGTCGTCGTTGCCCGCGAGCTCGGCCGCGGTGCCAGAAGTCACGATCGTCCCCGTCTCCAACACGTACCCGCGCGCCGCGAGCTTCAGCGCCAGCCCCGCGTTCTGCTCGACCACGAGCATCGAGATGCCTTGGTCGCGGTTGAGGTCCGCGAGCGTCCGGAACAGCTCCTGGGTCACGAGCGGGGCGAGGCCGAGCGACGGCTCGTCGAGGAGAACGAGCTTCGGGCGACCCATCAACGCACGGGCGACCGCGAGCATCTGCTGCTCGCCGCCGCTCATGCTGCCCGCCTGCTGGGCTCGCCGATCCTTCAACCGCGGAAACGTGGAGAACCAGCGGTCGATGTCGGCCGCGATGCCGGCCGTGTCGCGGCGCCGGTAGGCCCCGATCCTCAGGTTCTCGTCGACGGTGAGGTCAACGATCGTCCCGCGGCCCTGGGGAACGTGCGCGATCCCGGCCGCGGCGATCTGTTCCGGGCGCCACCCTCCGATTTGCTGGCCGTCGAACAGCACGCGGCCGCTCGCGTCGATCATCCCCGAGATCGCACGCAATGTCGTCGTCTTGCCCGCGCCGTTCGCGCCGAGGATCACCACGACTTCTCCGGCCGCGACGGAGAAGTCGAGTCCCCGCAGCACCCGTACCGCGCCGTAACCGGCCCGAAGCTCGGAGACCTCCAGAAGGTCGCTCACGAGATCGGCGCCCCGAGGTAGGCCTCGATCACGCGGGGGTTCTCCCGGATCTCGGCGGGCGTGCCTTCGGCGATCCGGCTGCCGAAATCGAGGACGACGACCTTGTCGGAAATGGCCATGACCATCGCCATGTGGTGCTCGACGAGCAGCACGCTCAACCGGAACTCGGACCGGATCGACCGGATGAGGTCGGCGAGCTCGTCGACCTCGGAATGCGTGAGCCCGGCCGCGGGTTCGTCGAGCAGCAGGAGCTTGGGCCGCGCCGCGAGGGCGCGGGCGATCTCGACCCGCTTGAGCGTGCCGTACGGGAGCCCGACCGCGGGTCGCGCCGCGAGGTCGTCGAGCGAGAGCCGCTGGAGGATCGAGTGCGCCTCGGCCCGCCGCGCGTTCACGCGTCCGTGCGTGTAGCCCCCGACCAGCACGTTGTCGAGCACGGAGAGTGCCGGGAACAGCGCGAGGTTCTGGAACGTCCGCGCGATCCCGACCCGCGCGATCCGGTGCGCGGGCATGCGGAGGAGGTCCTGGCCGTCGAACCGGATCGCGCCGCTCGTGGGGTGGTACAGGCGACTCACACAGTTGAAGAGCGTGGTCTTGCCCGCACCGTTCGGGCCGATCAAGGCACAGATCTGGCCCGCGTCGATCGTGAACGACAGGTCGGCGAGCGCGACGATGCCGCCGAACTCGACTCGAATGTCCTCGACCGACAACAGCGCCACGGGCGTCCCCTTGAAAGAGCGGAAGCTAGACGCGATACATACCCGAACCAAGGACTTTCGGTTGCCGATCGCGCGGACGAATCACAGGCCGAGCATCGCGTCGAGCCCGATGGTCAGCCCGGACGTCTGCGCGATCTTGCGAACGGCGAGCAGGACGCCGGGCATGAATGACGCCCGGTCGTAGCTGTCGTGGCGGATCGAGAGCGTCTGGCCGGTGGTGCCGAGCAGCACCTCCTGGTGCGCCACCATCCCCCGCATGCGTACCGAGTGCACGCGAATACCGTCGACCAGGCCGCCGCGAGCGCCCTCGGCGACGATCTTCGTAGTCGGGTCGATGGCCCATTCCTTCGACGCCGCCGCCACTCGCTGCGCCGTCAGTGCGGCCGTGCCCGACGGCGCGTCGATCTTCTGGTCGTGGTGCAGCTCGATGATCTCGGCCGTCTCGAAGAAGGGCGCCGCCATCTCCGCGAAGCGCATCATCAGGACCGCGCCGATCGCGAAGTTGGGCACGATGGCGGCGTTCGCCTCCGATCGGTCGAACAGGTCGGCGAACTCGGCCAGCTCGGCATCGGTGAACCCGGTGGTCCCGACGACCGCGTGCACGTTGTGCGCCGCGCACCAACGGATGTTCTCCCGAGCCGCGTCGAGCACCGTGAAGTCGATCGCGACCTCGGCGCCCGCCACCTCGAGTTGATGCGCCTCCGCCGCGAGCCGGACCGCACCCGAGTCGGCGCCCGCGTGCACGGGGTCGACCGCGGCGACGAGCTCCATGTCGGGGGCCTCGTCGACGGCGCGACACACCGTTGCGCCCATCCGTCCCCCCGCACCGAACACGCCGACTCGGATCATGGATTCCGAGCCTACGACGCCCGCGCTACGCGTCGGAGGTGGCGAACTCCGAGTCGGTGTGAGGGCCGACGACCGCGCGGGTGCGGGGTGCTCCTGCGAATACACGGTCGATGACCCGGGCGATGTCGTCGATGGTGACGGCTTCGACGCGCGCGATCAGGTCGTCGAGGCTGGGGATGTCGCCTTCGACGAGCTCCGAACGCCCGAGGCGGCGCATCCGACTCGCCGACGTCTCGAGCGACATCGCGAGCGAGCCCACGAGGTGGCCCTTCGCCGCCGCGATCTCCGCGGGCGACAGGCCGTTCTTGACGAGCCGGTCGAGCTCGGCATCGATGATCTCGAGCGTCTCCGGGACGTGCTCGGGCGCGGTGCCTGCATAGATAGCGACGAAGCCGGCGTCGTCGAAGCTCGCCTGGTACGAGAAGACCGAGTACGCCAGCCCGCGCGTCTCGCGGATCTCCTGGAACAGGCGCGACGACATACCGCCGCCGAGCACCTGGTTCGCGATCGTCAACGCGTACCGGTCGGGATCGAGCGCAGCGAAGGCGCGGACGCCGGTGACGATGTGGGTCTGCTCGGTGTCACGGTTGAACACGACGGTCGGTGTCGCGGCGCCGGGCTCGGACCGGGGCCGATCGGGTCGGTCGCCGTCGGTGATCGGGAAGCGCGCGTCGACAAGCTCGAGCACCTTCTCGTGCGTGAGATTGCCGGCCGCGGCCAACACGATGTTGGAGGGCCGGTAGTGCGCGCCGTGATACGCGGCGATGTCGTCGCGTGCCATCGCGGAGATCGACTGCTCGCTCCCGAGTACCTCGCGCCCGAGCGGGTGGTCAGGGAACAGCGCGCTCGCGAACAAGTCGTGGACGAGGTCGTCGGGCGTATCGTCGCGCATCCCGATCTCTTCGAGGATGACGCGCCGCTCGGCTTCGACATCGTCGACGCGAAATGCCGGATTCCACAAGACGTCGGCCAGGACGTCGAACGCCGGCTCAAGCTGGGTGTCGGGCACCCGAACGTAGAACACGGTCTGTTCGTGCGTGGTGAACGCGTTCATCTCGCCGCCGACCGACTCGATCGACTCCGCGATGTCGCGGGCGCTGAGCCGCTCGGTGCCCTTGAACAGCAGATGCTCGAGGAAGTGGCTCGCGCCCCACTCGGCGCCTCGCTCGTCACGTGAACCGCTTCCGACCCACGCGCCGAGCGTCACCGAGTGCAGCCCCGGGAGCGCCTCGGTCACGACGCGCAAGCCCGAAGGCAGACGCGTCCGACCGACTGCGCTCATCGCGGTGCGCACATCACCAGTATTCGGATGACTAGCGCCGCGGACCGCCGCGGCCACCGCCGCCGCCGCCCCGACCGCCGCGGCCTCCTCGACCACGGTCGCCACCGGCGCCCGACTTCTGCGGCTCCTCCGCGGGACCCAGGTCGCCGAATTCTTCTTTGGCCTGCTCTTCCCACGCCGACTCGAACGAAGCCGTGACGCGGGCCGGGGACGACTCGCGCGACTCGCC
>JBEPUZ010000092.1:0-15319 GCA_041691275.1 Actinomycetota bacterium
AAGAGACAGGCTCGAGACTGCGGGCGACCAGCACGACCGAGGCACCTTCGGCCCCGAAACGCAATGCGATGGCGGCACCGATGCCGCGGGACGCGCCGGTGACGACCGCGACCCGACCGGCAAGTGCAGCACCCATAGCTGTCGGACAATAGTGGGGGTCCGAGTGCTGCCGGGCGCCGAATACCGGCGCATACACCGAACTCTCAATAGAGCACACGGCGCGGTAGGTGCGCCGCGGAGCGCGGCTGGACCATAGTGGGGACCATGCTGGACTTGATCATTCGTGGTGGAACAGTCGTCGACGGGACGGGCACACCCGGCGTCGTCGCCGACGTCGGTATCAGCGACGGTCGCATAGTCACGATCGGAACGATCGACAGAGACGAACGCGCGACGCGGACTATCGACGCTTCGGGCAAGGTCGTGGCGCCGGGATTCGTCGACATCCATACGCACTACGACGCGCAGGTGTTCTGGGACACGACGTTGTCGCCGTCGCCGCTGCACGGTGTCACGACGGTGATCGGCGGGAACTGCGGCTTTACCATCGCCCCGCTCGGCCCGGAGCACGGCGACTACCTCATGCGGATGCTGGCCCGGGTCGAGGGCATGCCGCTCGGCGCGCTCGCCGAAGGCGTACCGTGGGACTGGCGCACCTTCGGGGAGTACCTCGATCGCATCGACGGGACGCTCGCGCCGAACGCAGGTTTCCTCGTCGGGCACTCGACGATCCGACGGGTCGCGATGGGTGAACGGGCGACGCAGGGCGAAGCGACCGCCGACGATCTCGACGCGATGCGCGCGTTGCTCGACGCGAGCCTCGCGTCGGGCGCGCTCGGGTTCTCGTCGAGTTGGGCCCGCACGCACAACGACGCCGCCGGCGACATGGTCCCGTCGCGCTACGCCAGCGAGGACGAGATCGTCGCGCTCTGCAGCGTCGTGCGCGACCACCCGGGCACGACGCTCGAGTTCATCCCGAGCGTCGGCATGTTCGAGGAGTTCGCGCCGGATCTCCTCACGCGGATGTCGCTCGCCGCGAATCGTCCCGTGAACTGGAACGTGCTGTTCGTCGGAAAGGGCAGCGAGTCGATCACCGAGCACAACCTCGCCGCGTCCGATTACGCGACCGAACGCGGCGCCCGCGTGATCGCGCTCACCGTTCCGTTCTCGCCGTCACCGCGCATCTGCTTCGACAGCGGCTTCCTGCTCGACACGATCCCCGACTGGCAAAAGCCAATGGCGCTCCCCCACGACGAGAAGAAGGCAATGCTCGCGTCGGTCGACGGGCGCGACGTGCTGCGCCAGGCCGCGCTCCGGCCCACGACGGGATTCAAGGTGTCGAACTGGGGCATCTACGTGATCAACGAGACGTTCGCGCCCGAGAACAAACAGTGGGAAGGCCGATCCGTGTCGGAGATCGCCAAGGCGCGCGACGTCGACGAGTTCGACGCGCTGTGCGACATCGTGGTCGCCGACGACCTCATGACCGGGTTCGGATTTCCCACCCGCCCCGACGACGACGAGACCTGGCAGATCCGCATGAAGGTCTGGCGGGACAGCCGCGCGGTCGTCGGCGCCAGCGATGCCGGCGCCCATCTCGACTTCCTGGCTTCGTTCAACTACGCAACGGTCCTACTCGGTGGCCCGGTGCGCGAACGCCGGCTCATGCCGATCGAGGAGGCGATCCGCCTCCTCTCGGACGTGCCCGCGCGGCTGTACGGCCTCACCGGGCGCGGACAGTTGCAAGAGGGTTGGCACGCCGACGTCGTGGTCATCGATCCGGAGACGGTCGGTGCGCAAGAGGTGCGCATGCGGTTCGACCTGCCGACGGGCGCGCCCCGCTTGTACGGGGGTGCCGACGGCATCGATCACGTCATCGTCAACGGCACCGAGATCGTCGACCACGGCCAGTTCACCGAGGCCCGACCGGGAACGTTGCTGCGCTCCGGGCGCGACACGGAGACGGTCTCCGTGCCCGGCGGCGACCGCAGCAACTGAGCCCCACTCCAATGGCATCACGGCGGTTCTTCGATCGGTTGCGCCGGCGCGGGTTGCGCGGCGCGCCGAAACGACCTGCTCTCGATGTCGCGCCCGGGCTTCCCGAGCGCGACGCGGCACGCCTCCGCTCGGTGATCACCGAGCTGCTCCACCTGCACGACACGATGACCCAGCGCGCGGAGGCGGCGGCGGTGGCCGACGCGTACGTCGCGCTCTCCGACGACGGTCGGCGCAACTTCCTGCGGATGCTCGCGCGCGACTTCTGGACCGATCCCGCGCTCGTCGACGAGGCCGTCGACCAGTTGCGCCGCGACGGCAACCGTCGTATCGCGGAGAGGCGGCTGCGAGACGTGCTCGTGCCGCCCGCGAGTCGTCTGCTGCGCCTCCTGAGCGGGCTCGAAGGTGGGGTCAAGTTCCTCGTCGACCTGCGCGCTGACGTGTTGCGCGTCGCGAACGGTGACACCGAGCTCGCCGACCTCGACCGCGAGCTGAGGTCGCAGCTCGCGACATTGTTCGACGTCGGGCTGCTCGAGCTGCGGCGGATCACGTGGGACGCACCGGCCGCACTTCTCGAGAAGCTGATCGAGTACGAAGCCGTGCACACGATCAGCTCGTGGGACGACCTGAAGAACCGGCTCGACTCCGATCGCAGGTGCTTCGGGTTCTTCCATCCCGCGATGCCCGACGAGCCGCTCGTGTTCGTCGAGATCGCGCTGACGGCCGGAATCGCGACCGCACTGCCGCCCCTCCTCGACGCCCGCGCGCCGGAGCTCGACCTCGAGCGCGCCGATACCGCGGTCTTCTATTCGATCTCGAACTGCCAACCCGGTCTCGCGGGCGTGAACCTCGGGACCGCGCTCATCAAGCAGGTCGTCGAAGCGCTACGTCTCGACCTGCCCCAGCTGGGCCGGTTCGTGACGCTCTCGCCGATACCGGGGTTCCGGCTCTGGGTCGGACACGAGCTCGCGAGCGACGGTCCCACGCTGCTCGCCCGGGAACGCGAGCTGCTCCCGGCCGAGCCCGCCCGTGTGCTCGCTCGACTGTCCGATACGGGTTGGGACGCCGACGAAGCCATCCGCCCTGCGCTGCTCGCCTTGTGCGCGCGGTATCTCACGTCCGCGACCGAGGGCCGATCGGCCGACCCGGTGGCGAACTTCCACCTCTCGAACGGCGCGAGCGTCGAGAGCATCGACTGGATGGCCGATCCGTCGCCGACGGGCCGCGACCGCGCCTTCGGCATCATGGCCAACTACCTCTACCAACCCGACCACATCCCCGAACGCGCCGAGGCCTACGCGACGCGCGGCGAGGTCCCGATGTCGTCAGCAGTCCGCGACCTCGTCGCCCCGTAGGTCAGCAGTCGGGTTTGCGGCCGAGGAATGCGGCGAGAGCATCGGCGTTGGTCGCGTTCGGCGGAACGGGTTGTTCGAGCCCGAACGGGCTTACACCGTCGTCGCCGCGAAATGCGGGCTGAATGAAGAGGCGCGCCCCCTCGAGAAGCTCGGTCGCGAGGTCGGGATCGAGGTCGGTCGACTGTCCGGTCGCCCGCGCGAGATCCCAGCCGTGCGCGAACGAGTCGGTGGTCACGATGCCGAGGTACAACGCCGCGGGAATCTCACCGAAGGGGAGCGTGAGCGTCTTCTCGAGCGCGCCAGGACGATTGAACGCATCGACTGATAATGCGATGCCGTCGTCGTAGGTCGCGACCATGTCGCCGCCGGTGAAGTCGGTCTCCGGCGGCGCCGGCGCGACCCCGCAGTTCACCGACTCCGCGAACCAGAAGCTGCCACCGACGACATGATTGACCAGTTCCCGCACCTGCCACGACTGACACGGCGTAGGGCGGGAAAGGTCGTCGGCGCTGACACCAGCGAGGACGGTTCGGGTGCTGGCGAAGGCGCGCTCCAGGTTTTCCGTGGTCATGCGCGGGAGCGTACGCGATCCGGCCGCCACCGTCACGGCGTAGGGACCG
This sequence comes from Actinomycetota bacterium, assembly GCA_041691275.1. GTDB lineage: Bacteria > Actinomycetota > Acidimicrobiia > IMCC26256 > PALSA-610 > PALSA-610. Next base: position 3,971 of record JBEPUZ010000092.1, read on the forward strand.
GTAGCTTTCGACCCGTCCCGATCGGTCCGGATGTTGCTCGAGCGCTCGGGCCTCGATTTCCTGCTGGGCGACGATCCCGTCTAGCTCGTCAGCGGGGCGGACCGGCATCGACGACCGTGCGCAACTCGTCGAGCCAACCGGGGAACTCGCCCATCGAGATCATCCACCACGTGGTGCCGGCCGCCTCGAAGTCGGAGACAGACGCGTGAGGCGGCGGACCGGCGTTCACCACGACGTCGAATCCCTCCATCGAATCGCGGTGAGACGCGATCTCGGCCACGATCGAGGCGACGTCGACCGGCGTGACGAACGCAGTTCCGTCCGGCCCCGTCTTCATCGGCACCACACCGTCCCACCGGGCCGCACGCGCCAGCGCGCGCCGCGACGGGAGCATGCACGCGACCCACACCGGCGGACGCGGGCGCTGTACGGGCGTCGGTAGGAAGCGCACCGGGAGCACGGAGAAGTTCGGTCCGGTGTGAGCGAACAGCTCTCCGGTCCACAACCCGGCGACGACGGCGAGGGCTTCGTCGAGCCGTGCGGCCACGACGCGCGGATCAGCGTCCTCACCGAACGTCGTGAAGTCGTCGGCCGGCACGCCGAGTCCGGCACCGAGAACCGCGCGACCGTCCGACAAACGATCGAGCGTCGCGGTCTCTCGCGCGACCTTCTGCGGACGGCGCCGTGCGAGCGGCGTCACACACGTGCCCAGCCGGATCCGATCGGTGCGCGTCGCGATCGCACCCAACGTGACCCACGGATCGACGAGCTCGATCCCGGCGCGGTCGATGACCATGTGATCCCAGAGGAAGAACGCATCCCAGCCCGCGCGCTCGGCGGCGACGCCGAGGTCGACCAGGGCCCGAGGGTCTGCACACGGCGGCGAGTTCACAGCGAAGCGCACCCCGACAGTCTTGCGTGACACCGGGTAGCTTCGCCCGCCTATGGAGAAACTCGTGTATCTCATCTGGGAGCGGCCGTCGATCGACCCCGCTGCGCTGCGCGAACGCTTCCTGAACGAGGTCGCGCCGGCCCTGCTCGCGTTGCACCCTCACGCGCTGCAGATGGACCTCGACGACGAGCACGCGCAGATGAAGTCGATGGTTCCGGTGCCCGGCGACGAGCTCCCGGTCCGGGCGTGCGTCTCGATCTGGCTCGACGCGCACGACGAACGGGCGCCGTACGAGTCGATACTGCGCGCCGCCGGCACCCGCATCGCGGGCTACCTCGTCACCGAGTCGCTGTTCCGCGACTACGGGGGGAACGAGCACGCGGCCGCGCGCGGCTGGCCCGACGGCACCCGCTCGCCGGGCATCATCACGCTCACGATCTTCGACAAGCCTGCCGGTGTCGACGACGAGACCTTTTACGGCCACTGGTACAGCCACCAGTCGACGATGTCGGAGGACATGCAGCCGCGCGCCCGCTATGTGCGGAACGCGGTGACGCGGTCGGTCACCCCGGGCGCGCCCCGGTTCAAAGCGATCGTCGAGGAGTCGTGGCCGAGCGTCGAGCACATGACGAACCTGCACACGTTCTTCGGCGCGGCCTCGAACGAGGAGCTCGGCGAGAACATCAGGGTCATGCTCGACAGCACCAAGCTGCTGTACGACCCCGCGACGATGCGCAACTACCCGTTGAGCGAATACATCATCAAGAGCTGAACTCGGCGCGTTCGTACTCGAGGAGCCGTTCGTAGTTGTCGTGTAGCTCGGCGCGCCGACCCCCGTCGCGGGCGAGGTTCACCATCTCGTGCGGATCCTCGTGCAGGTCGTACCACTCGTGTTCCTGGTCGACGAAGTCGGCGTCGACGTCGAACAGCTTGTGTCCGGGATCCTTGCCCCAGAGCCCGGTGCCGGGCTTCCCGCCGCCGACCCCGTAATAGCGCGCGTACTTGGTTCGACCGTCGAAGAACCCCCGGATCGCGTAGCGGGTGTGGTTGATCTCCTCGGTGTGCGCGGTGTCGTGCGCGAACAGCACGTGATCGCGCACCGACGCCGACGGATCGGCGAGCACGGGCCCGAGATCGACACCCTTCAACGAGGGTTGCGTCGACGGGTCGACACCACCGAGGGCACAGATGGTCGACGCGAGATCGACGTGTGTGGCCAGCGCGTCGGACACCGAACCCGGCTGCGTCACACCCGGTACGCGCATGTAACAGGGCACGTGCATGATCTCTTCGTAGACGAACGGGCCCTTCGAACGCAGACCGTGCGATCCGCACATGTCGCCGTGGTCGGACGTGAAGATCACGATCGTGTCGTCGTACACGCCCGACTCCTCGAGCGCGCCCAGCACCGTGCCGAGCGACTCGTCGGCCATCTGTTGCAGCTTCACGTAGTAGTCGAGGTTCCGCAGCCACGATCTGGTGTCGGTCGGGTCGATGTAGCCCCACAGTCCATGCTGCTGGTCCCAGCGCCACTGCCGTTGCGCTGCAGGCTTGTCGAGCAGGTCGTCGCCGAAGTTCGCGGGCAGCTCGTCGCACACCTCGTCGTACGTCGGGTCGAAGATCGGAAGCACATCGTCTTCCTTCCACTTCGCCCATTCGAGGATCTTGCGGGCCCGGCGCACCTCTTCGGGATTGCGCTCGTCGTAGCCGGGCTGGTCGATCGGGAACCACATAACATCGTGCGGGTTGACGAGCGCGACGGTGAGGAACCACGGCTCGGTGGCGCTCGCGGCGTTGTCGCGCAGCCACGACGCCGCGTTGGCCGCGATCACCGGATCGAAGTGCACACCGGTGCCGGCCCAACCCATGAAGTGGCGGTCGTTGCCTTCCCAGTCGGCGAACCCGTACGCGGTCATGTCGGGCGAGACGGCCTGCGAAAGATGCCACTTGCCGATGTAGCTCGACCGGTAGCCGGCGTCGTCGAGGATCGAGCCGATGGTCGGGATGCTCGTGTCGAGCTCTGTGTGCTCGGGCATGATCACGTTGTCGACGACGCCGTGCTGGGCGATGTACCGGCCCGTGAACAGCGATGCCCGGGACGGCGAGCAGGGCGAGCTGTGCGTGTAGTGCCGCGTCAGCTCGAGGCCTTCCGCGCGCAACCGATCGCGCCACGGCAGCCGCACGCTCGGCGGGAGCCAACTCCGCTGCCGCTCCTGGTCGGAGACGACGAGGAGAATGTTGGGCTTCTTGCCGTTCGCGGCGTTCATCGCGTCGCTCCTGAGTAACCGTCGAGCAGACCCGTGAGGCCACTCGGGTGATGCTCACCGAAGGCGAGCTGCTCGAGCACACCGAGCCCCACCTTGTCGCCCCAGCGGGCCCGCATCACCTGTTGGATGTGGATGTTCCACGGGTCGACGTTGTCGAGCTCTTCGACGGGGATCGCCTCCGAGCCGACCGCGAGCTCGCCGTGCCAGTGCCCGTGTCCCCACTCGGGATGGGTGTAGCCGAGGCCCCGCATGCGGAACGTGAGCAACGGCTCCAACTCGATGCGCTCCTCGGTGTTGTCGTGGCGAAGCAAGCGCAACGTCGCGCCCTCGGAGCGGCGTAGTCCCTTCGCCCAGCGAACGTCGTACGTCGCGCCCGCGAGGTGGTGGATGCGGTCGTCGGCGTTCCACGTGGGGTCGTCCGGGCCGATCACGTCGAGTATCGCCTGGCTGCCGACCCAACGGTCGCCGTTCGCCCGCTCGAAGCAGAGGAAGTGCGTACAGCAGTCGTCCCAGTTGATCGGGGCCCAGAGGAAGAAGATCTGGGGCAACGTCATGTCGGGGGCGGCGGGAGTCGGAGCGCCGATCGGGCGCACACCCCACGAACGGTCTTTCGTGCCGTTGACGCCACGCAGCAGGAAACCGTCGCGGCCCTCGATGACGATGGTGCCGTCCCACTTCCCCCATTGCGTCATGCGGGTCGAGTCCATGACGGTCTTCGTTCCCGCGGTGAGGGTCTGTCGCGGTTCTTCGAGGGCAACCGACCGAGCCGTGAACGTCACGTCGGCGGTGATGCCCAGTTCGGCGGCATCACAGCGCACGCGCGTCGTCCGGAGCGGCTCGACGACCTCGATCGTCAGCGGCCCGATGTGGGTCTCACCGCGATCGGCCGGGATACGACCCGACGCGAACACGGAACGCTGCACACCGTCACGCACGACCGAGAATGCGCCGTCGATGATGCCCCGGTTCGGGTACACCGCCATCCCGGCCGCGAAGTAGTAGTCCTCGGTGTAACCGTTGAACCAGAACCGGTCGTAGTGGTTCGGGTCGCCGCTCGCGGGGTGCGCGAGGGGCAACGGGGTCTGGTGGATCGGATAGTCGTCGAACGGCGTCAGCACGAGCGTGACGCTACTTCCGTACCGACCGGATCACCCGGTGACCGCGTCGAACTGCTCGCGGATGCGGACCATCGCGTCGGGACCGGCGGCCGCATCGCGCGCGAACGCCTTCAGGGTGACGATCACGTCAGTCGCCCCGGCCGCGACGAGATCGGGCACGGCCGCCATGCCCGCGGCGAGGTCGGGCCGTTTGTCGTCGCCCATGATCATGCGCAGTGGCGCCTGCACCTTCAGTGCGCCAGGGTCGCGCCCGGCCGCGACGAACGCCTCCCGGATCCGGGTGGTCCCGGCGGCGATCCCTTCCACGGTCTCGCCCATGATCGGGATCCAGCCCGCGCCGTACTCCACCAGTCGGGCCAGGTTCCGGGCGTGGAGGGTCCCTGCGATCCAGATCGGGACACCGTCGCGCTGTGCGGGCTTGGGCTCGCAGTAAATGTCTCGGAATGAGAGCGTCGGGGTGTCGAGCGCGGCCGGCGAGTCGCGCCACAGCGCGCGGCACGCAGCCAGGGTGTCGTCGAGCAACTGCCCCCGGCGGTCGAAATCGAGGCCCTGGGCCTCGTACTCCTCGCGCTGCCAGCCGGTGCCGACGCCGAGATCGACTCGTCCTTCCGACATCTGGTCGAGCGTCGCGACCTGCTTGGCGAGAAACGCGGCAGGCCGCAGCGGGGCGATCAGGATGCCGGTCGCCAAGCGGACGCGTGTTGTCACCGCGGCGATGCCGGTCAGCATCGTCAGCGGTTCCAACCAGGGTGCTTCGGGCGGCACCGGGAACTTGCCCCACACGTACTTTTCCGTGTGCGGACCCATCACCACGTGGTCGACGACGACGACCCGATCGATACCGGCGTCCTCGGCCGCGCGCCCGAGGTCGAGAAAGCGGCCCCACTCACCTGCGGGATACGTATTACCGAAGTTCGCGAGTCCGACACTCAGTGTCGGGCCGGGCGTCGGGCGCGTCACGGGGCCGTCCGGCACTATGCCCGCTCGATCGTGAGGCGGTGCGCGATTGCACGCGACGACGTGCCGACCCGGAGCTCGAACTCGCCCGGCTCGGCCGTCCACGCGTGCGTGGCGACGTCCCAGAACGAGAACGCCCGCTCGTCGAGCGCGAGCTCGACGTCGCGTGCCTCCCCCGGGTCGAGCCAGACCTTGGCGAAGGCCTTCAACTCCTGCAGCGGTCGCGCCACCGTTGCCTCGACATCGCGCACATAACACTGCACGGTCTCCGCGCCGCGCGTCGCGCCGGTGTTCGTCACCCGGACGTGCACCGCGTTCCCGTCCCACGTCGGCGCACCGAGGTCGAACGTCGTGTACGAGAGGCCGTGCCCGAAGCAGAAACGCGGGTCGATGGCGCGCGTGTCGTACCAGCGATAGCCGACGAAAACGCCTTCGCCGTAGCGGACCTGGCCCCGCTCCCCCGGGTAGTTCGTGAACGCGGGCGTATCCTCGAGTCGCACCGGGATCGTGGTCGGCAGCTTGCCCGACGGTGATGTGTCACCCGAAAGGACGTCGGCGAGCGCGTTGCCCCACTCCTCCCCCGGGAACCACGCCTGCATGATCGCGGCGGCGTCCTCCGCCCACGGCATCTCGACCGGCGAGGCCGCGTTGATCACGACGACGGTGCGCGGATTCGCGGCGGCAATCGCGCGTACGAGCTCGTCCTGCGGCGCGGGCAGCGCCATCGATTCGCGGTCGTTGCCTTCGGTCTCCCAGTCGTTGTCGGTGCCGACGACGCACACGACGGCGTCGGCCCGGCGCGCCAGCGCGACGGCGCGGTCCATGAGGTCGGGCGGCGACGGTGGCCGACAGCCGATCTCGAGGCCGCCGAGGCCTCCCGGCGGGACGAACTCGACCTCGATGATGTGGGGCTCGCCCGCGTTCAGCGTGATCGAACCGCGGGCCTCGCCACTCCCGAATCCCATGAACGCGTCGCTGCGCCCGACCGGGTTCCAGTTGTCGACGACGACCTCGCCGTCGATCGTCAGCTTGGCCCGGCCCACCTGAATGAGCGAGAACGACCACTCGCCCGACTCTGGTGCCACCACCGTGCCGCGCGCGATGAGCGAGAACTCGTTCGGGACCTCGTGGCCGACCGGGCCGATGAACGTGAAGAGGCCGCGCGCCGAATCCTCGACGTACACCGGCTCGCCCGTGCGTTCTCGACCGGCGAAGTACCGCACCTCGAGCGACCCGTGGAGCACGGGCGCCTCGAGGATCGGCGTGCGCTTGAAGCTGTGGCAGCCGCGCTCGTGCGCGATCTCGATGCCGGGGCCGCCGAAGCGCGCCCGCAGGCCCACCAGCGGCGACACCGGCGGGTGCGGCGTCACCCGCGCACTCCCACCGCCCTGGATGACGAGGGCGTCGGAGTTGGGTCCGATCACCGCCAGCGTCGTGATGCCCGGCGCGAGAGGCCCGGACGCCAGTGGAAGGGCGGTCCGCTCGTTCTGCAGGAGCACGAAGCTCTCGGCCGCGGCGCGGCGCACGATCGCGCGGTCGACGGGATCGTCGACGCAGACCTCTTCGCCACCTTCGTCGTCGAAACGACCCGTGCGTTCGATCAGGGTGAGAAGCCGGTGAGTCTTGTCGTCGAGCGTGGTTTCCGACACCTCACCCGCCGCGATCGCGGCGACGAGCTTCTCCCCGAAGAACTGGGGCGGGCCCGGCATCTCGAGGTCGAGGCCCGCGTTCGCGGCGGGAACCGTGCTGTGGGTGCCGTACCAGTCGGACATCACGAGACCGTCGAAGCCCCACTCGTCGCGCAGCATCGTGATCAGCTCCGCGTGCTCGCTGCAGTAGGGCCCGTTGACGCGGTTGTACGCCGTCATCAGCGCCCACACGCCCGCTTCCTTCACCGCTGCTTCGAACGGTACGAGCGAGATCTCCCGCAGCGTTCGCTCGTCGACCTCCGAGCTGATCGTCATGCGCTCGAACTCGGAGTCGTTCGCGACGAAGTGCTTCACCGTGCACGCGACACCCTGCGATTGCACGCCCGTGATGTACGCGACTGCCATGCGCGCCGACAGGAAAGGATCCTCCGAGTAACACTCGAAGTTGCGGCCCGCGAGCGGATGCCGGTGAATATTCACCGTCGGCGCCAGGAGCGCGTGCGCCTGTTTGCGCCTCGTCTCCACTCCGAGGCGGGTACCGACCTCGCGCACGAGCTCGACATTCCAGGTCGCGCCGAGCGCCGTCCCGCACGGGAAGTTCACCGACGGCCGGCCCGACCACTGCTCGCCCCGCGCGCCACTCGGACCATCGGTCACCTTCAGCGGCGGGATCCCCAACCGCTCCACGCCGGGCCCGTGCCACAGGTCGACCGCGCCGACCAGGGCCGCCTTCTCATCGAGGGTCAGCTCGCCGATCAGCTTCTCGATGCGCTCGCTCATAGGGGAATCCTCTGCCACGATGCGCCGATGGAACAACTTCACGGGAAAGTCGCGGTGGTCACCGGCGCCGGGAGCGGCATCGGTCGGGCCCTCGTCCGGCGCTTCGCGACCGAAGGAATGCGCGTCGTCGCAGCCGACATCGAGACGGGTGCCGTCGCGGAGACGGTCGCAGGCCTGACCGGGGTCAGCACCTTCGTCGCCGACGTGTCGAAGTTCGCCGACGTCGACGCGATGGCCGAGCACGCGTACGAGACGTTCGGATCGACCGACGTGCTTTGCAACAACGCGGGCGTGTTCGCGGGCGGATTCATGTGGGAGCGGCCCCCGGAGGACTTCTCGTGGACGCTCGGCGTCAACCTCTGGGGCATCCTCAACGCCATTCGGGCCTTCGTGCCCCGGATGCTCGCGGCGGGCACCCCTGCCCACATCGTGAACACGACGTCGATGGCCGGCATGTGCACCAACGCTTTCTCGGGGCCGTACACCGTGTCGAAGTTCGCGGCCCAGGCCGCGACCGAATGCCTCGCGCACGACCTCCGCGCCATCAATGCTCCGATCGCGGTCTCGGCCGTGGTCCCGGCCGCGGTCGACACGCGCATCGCGACATCGAGCCGGAACCGCCCGGACGGTTCGGAGAAGACGCGGTCCGAAGACGCGCAGTTCGTCGACCAGGCGCTGACCGACCTCACCACGACACTCGGCGCGCCGCCCGAGGAGGTTGCGGGAATCATCCTCGACGCGATCCGCGCCGAGCAGTTCCTCGTCCCCACCAAGCCGAGCTACGCCGCCCAGCTGCGCGTTCGGTTCGACGCCCTCGCCGAGCGTGAGCTCCCGCCAATGCCCGACTTCGACTAGAGCCACGGCCGGCGGAGGACCACTGGTACGTTCGAGGCGTCGACACGGCACCGGGGGGAACGATGTCACTCAGATCTCGACTTATGAGTGCGGCGCTCTGCAGCGTCGTGCTCGTCGCCGGTTGCAGCTCCGGTTCGTCCAAGAGCACCAGCACGACCGTGTCCTCGTCGCGGCCGCCGAAGGCGAGCGCGCCTCCGGTTGCGGTCTCGACGCTCGGCGTGGATCCGACGCTCGAAGCGCGCTGCGATCCGCTCGGCGCCAGTTGCATGCTCCCGTTCCCCAACGACCACTTCACGGTCGCCGACACCACAACCGCGACGAAACGCCGGCTCGCCCTCGCGACCGCCTCGATGCCGGCCAACACCGACGGCATCCACATCGACGTCACCGACCAGAACCGTGGCGACGGATGGAGCCCGGGGTCGACGGTAATGGTGCAGTTCCCCGGGCTCGACGCGACCAAGTCGACGCTTCCGGGACTCGCCGACGCCAAGCAGTCGCTCGATCCCGGTTCGCCGATCGTGGTGCTCGACGCGACCACGGGCCAACGTCATCCGTTCTGGGCCGAGCTCGATGCGAGCGCCGACCCGGGTCAGACGCCATTGCTCATGATCCATCCGGCCGAGAACTTCGCCGACGGGCACCGCATCGTCGTCGGCATCCGCGGCCTCGTGGACACGGCGGGACAACTGCTCGTCGCGGGCAAGGCGTTCGCGGCATACCGCGACGGACAACGCACGACCGACGCGGCCTTCGAGGCCCGGCGCGCCTCGATGGAGCGAGACTTCGCCGATCTCGGCCGAGCCGGGATGCAGCGGGCCGACCTGCAGATCGCGTGGGACTTCACCATCGCGAGCACGCAGAGCCTGACCGGCCGGATGATCGCGATGCGCGACGACGCGTTCTCGGTCCTGGGAAACGCGGCGCCTACGTTCGCGGTCACCAAGGTCACCGAGAACCCGAACGAGTTCGCGCGGCGGCGGATCGAAGGCACCTTCCAGACGCCGCTCTATCTCACCGACGGCGGCAAGCCCGGCGGTCGACTCGTGTTGGATGCGGCGGGCAAACCCGAACGTCAGACCGGGAGCTTCTCGTCACCCTTCGTCTGCAATCTTCCGGCCAAGTCGGCCACGACCCCGGCCCGCATGGCGATCTACGGCCATGGTCTGCTCGGTTCCCTCACCGAGGTCAACGGTGACCTCGCGAAGAAGATGTCGGCCGACTACGACGTCGCGTACTGCGCCACCAACTGGGCGGGCATGGCGGAGGACGACGTCGGGAACGCGATCGCGGCGCTCAAGAACCTCTCGGTGTTCCCGTCGCTGCCCGACCGGTTGCAGCAGGGCATCCTCGCCAACCTGTTCCTCGCACGCCTGTTGAAGAACCCGAAGGGATTCGCGGCGAATCCCGCGTTCCGGTTCGACGGGAAGTCGGCCCTCGACAACAACGAGCTCTACTACGACGGCAACAGCCAGGGCGCGATCCTCGGTGGCGCTTTCACCGCAGTCTCCCAGGACCTCACCCGCGCGACCCTCGGCGAAGCGGGCATGAACTACAACCTGCTACTCGACCGCAGCGTCGACTTCGACGACTACCTCGCGGTGCTGAAGCCCGCGTATCCGAAGCGTTACGACCGCGTCATCGGCCTCGCGGTCGCGCAGTTGCTCTGGGACCGCGGCGAGACCGACGGGTACGCCAACCACGTCACTGCGAACCCGCTCCCGAACACGCCGGTCCACCAGGTGCTGCTGCTGGGAGCCGTCGGCGACCATCAGGTCACCGAATACAGCCTGCGGGTCGAGGCCGCGACGATGGGCGTTCCCGCGCACGTGCCCCTCGCGGGCGCCGGCCGCGTGGTCGAGAGCAATCCGACGTGGTTGCTGAAGCCGATCACGAGCTATCCCCACAACGGTTCGGCGTACGTGCTGTGGGACACCGGATCGCCGCGCTCGCCCGTGCAGAACGTGCCTTCGCGTGCGGGTCACGATCCGCACGACGACACGCCGAGCATCCCTGCAGTGCAGAAGTTGAAGGATCAGTTCTGGCACCCCGACGGCGCGATCAGCGACGTGTGCTCCGGGAAACCGTGCACTGCGCCCATCCCGCCCGAGAACGCCGACTGAGCACGGGAACATTCTCTTCGCAATACCGATTTTCCCTTTGGATTCGCCGTCTTCTCGGCTATAGTCGAACACATGTTCGTGTCGACCGCTTCGCTGGGGAAAGGGCGCCGGGAGGTCGACGCGGCCGAAGCCCGATGGCTTGCCGAGCTCGGCGAGTACGACCGTTCCGGCGACTGGGCGATCGACGGCTACCTCAACGCGGCGGCCGCCTTGCGAGATGTGTGTCGCATGGATGCCGGCGTCGCGCAGCACTACGTCCATCTCGCCCGCCGGCTCGCGACGCTGCCCGAAGTCGCCGAGGCATACGCGGCCGGCGACATCTCGCTACGGCACGCGCAAGCGATCGCCGACGCGTACACGGCCAAGCGCGCCGACGCGTTGGCGGCCGCTCAGCCACAGTTGGTCGATTTTGCGCTGGAGCACACCCCCAAGGAGGTCGCGGCGTTGGTTCGCTACCTCACCGACGCGATCGACGGCGACGACGGATCGACAGCTGACGAGGACGACTACAACGTCCGCAGGTTGTACGCGTCGAAGACATCACGTGGGCAGGGCGACCTGCGCGGCACCTGCGATCCGTTGAGCTTCGAGATCGTCGAGCAAGCGTTGAACGCCGAGATGGAACGCGACCTCCAAGCCGCCGACCCGCGCCCGAAGCCGGTACGGCGGATGGACGCGCTCACCAACCTGTGCCGCCGGTCCCTCGAC
>JBEPUZ010000093.1:0-15250 GCA_041691275.1 Actinomycetota bacterium
GCCCGCGGCTCCGGCCCCGCCCGCGGCCCCGGCGCCTGTGTCCGCGGCCCCCACACCCAACGGCGGTGGCGCGGTCACCTCGCCGCTGGTGCGCCGCCTGATCGCGGACCGGGGCGTCGACCCCGCGACGATCCGGGGCACCGGCGAGGGCGGACGCATCACGCGCAACGACGTCCTCGACGCGTCCCGGGCACGCGGGACCACGCCGGCCGCGCCGGCCCCGGTCCCGGCCGTCGCTCCGGCGGCAGTTGCCCAGCCTCTTCCTCGGGGCGTCGGCGACGAGATCGTGCCGTTCGACAACATCCGCCGCCGCACCGCGGAGCACATGGTCCGCTCGCTCGCGACGAGCGCGCACGTGTACACGTCGGTGCGGGTCGACTTCGAACGGGTCGAGCGCGTGCGCAACGCGCATCAGGCGCAGTGGCACGCCGACGAGGGCTACGCGCTCACGTACCTCCCCTTCATTACGCGCGCGTTCTGCGACGTTGTGCACGACTACCCGCACGTCAACGCGAGCGTCGAGGGTGAGACGCTCGTCGTGCACCGCGACGTCAACCTCGGGATCGCGATCGATCTCTCGTTCAAGGGCTTGATCGCCCCGGTGATCCGCAGCGCCGACGGCAAGCGCCTGCGCCTGATCGCGCGCGAGATCCGCGACCTCGCGACGCGCGCGAAGTCGAAGCAGCTGGGTCCGGACGAGATCGTCGGCGGCACGTTCACGATCACGAACATGGGGCCGTTCGGCACGACCCAGACGTTCCCGATCATCAACCAGCCTCAGGTCGCGATCATGGCTACCGACGGTATTCGCAAGGAGCCGGTCGTGGTCGAAGGGCCCGATGGCGACGATGCGATCGCGGTGCACCACGTGGGGTTCCTGTCGCTGGCCTGGGACCATCGTGCCTTCGACGGCGCCTACGCGGCGTCGTTCCTCAACGCGTTGCGCGTTGTGCTGGAGACGCGCGACTGGGAAGCCGAGTTGGCGTGACCGCCCCGGCGCAGACCGGAGGCCGGGGCCGCATGAGCATCCGGGCGCGATGGCTCGGTCAGGTGCCCTACGCCGAGGCCGAGGCGCTGCAGCGGGCTGTGCACGAACACGCCGATGTCGACTACCTGCTGTTGCAGGAGCATCCGCACGTGTACACCCTCGGTTCGAGCGCGAAGCCGGAGCACGTGCTGCGGGAACCGGCGACCGTCGGCGCCGATCTCGTCGTCGCCGACCGCGGCGGCGACGTCACGTACCACGGGCCCGGGCAACTCGTCGGTTATCCGATCATCTCGCTCGCGGAATGGAAGGCGGGCCAGCGCGACGTCGTCGCCTACGTCCGCAAGCTCGAAGCCGTGCTCATCGCCGTGTGCGCCGACTTCGGCATAACCGCCGAACGTTCGACCGGCTACACCGGTGTCTGGGTCGGACCCGATCCCGATCACCTGGCGAAGATCGCGGCCATCGGGGTGCGCGTCTCGCGGGGCCGGACCCGGCACGGTTTCGCGCTCAACGTCGATCCCGACCTGGCGATGTTCGAGCACATCGTGCCGTGTGGCATCACGGATCGCGGTGTCACATCGATGGCCAAGGTGCTCGACCGATCGGTCGAGATGCGTGCGGTGGTCGACAGTGTGGTCGCCCGGTTCGCAGAGGTGTTCGAGACGGCAACGCCCGACCGGCAGGACGTGGCGTGGGAGCGCCCGGACCTGCGCGGTGACGCCGGCGAACCGCCGAAGTCCGAGAGCGCGACCATCGACATCGCGTTGACCCGCAAGCGGCCCGACTGGATGCGCGTGCGCGCCCGGTTCGACGACGGGTTCCTCGAGCTGAAGCAACTGGCGCGCGGTCTCGACCTGCACACGGTGTGCGAGGAAGCCGGCTGCCCGAACATCTACGAGTGCTGGTCGGACCGCACGGCGACGTTCATGATCAACGGCGACCGCTGCACGCGTGCGTGCGGGTTCTGTCAGGTCGACACCCGCAAGCCGCTGGACCTCGACCTCGGCGAGCCTCAGCGCGTCGCCGACGCGGTGGCGACGCTCGGTCTCGCGCACGCCGTGATCACCTGCGTCGCCCGTGACGATCTCCCCGACGGTGGCGCGTCGGGATTCGCGGCGACGGTCCACACCATCCGGGCGACAAGTCCCGGTACCGCGGTGGAGTTGTTGATCGCCGATTGCAAGGGCAACCCCGAGTCGTTGGCGACGATCTTCGACGCTCGCCCCGACGTGCTCAACCACAATCTGGAGACGGTCGCCCGGCTCCAGCGGGCCGTGCGACCCTCCGCCGGCTACGCCCGGTCGCTGACCGTGCTCGGTCGGGCCCGGGCCGCGGGTCTCGTCACCAAGTCGGGACTCATCCTCGGGATGGGCGAGACCGACGCCGAGGTGCGCGCGGCGATGGCCGACCTGCGTTCGGTGGGTGTCGAGATCCTCACGATCGGTCAGTACCTGCGCCCTTCGGCCGCGCACCTCCCCGTGGCGAAGTGGTGGCATCCCGACGAGTTCGCGGCCCTGCGCGACTACGGAGATTCGCTCGGCTTCGCGCACGTCGAGTCGGGGCCGCTGGTGCGCTCGAGCTATCACGCTCGGGAAGGCGCGGATCGGCTCGTTTCCGCGCCGCACTGAGATAATGGGCCCATGGCCGACCGATTCTCGTCGTTGCGTCCCGATCTGGCGCAATGGTGGCGTGATCAGCCGATGTTCTTCGTTGCCACCGCGCCGAGCGGCGACGCGGGTCACGTGAACCTGTCGCCCAAGGGATACGACACGCTCCGCGTGCTCGCGCCCGGCCGGGTCGCCTATCTGGATCTCACCGGCAGCGGCGTCGAGACCATCGCGCACCTGCGCGAGAACGGGCGCATCACGCTCATGGCGTGCGCGTTCAACGGCAACCCCCGTATCTCGCGGATCTACGGCCGGGGAACAGTGCATACGGTGGGTGCTCCCGACTTCGATGCTCTCGCACCGGAGTTCCCCGATCTGCCCGGTAGGCGGGCCATCATCGACATCGAGGTCGAACGAGTGATGACGTCGTGCGGATACGCAGTGCCACTCATGGACCTGGTCGAGGATCGCGGGCGGCTACTCGACTGGGCCGAGGGCAAGGGTGACGACGGGATCGCGGCGTACTGGGGCACGAAGAACGCCGCGAGCATCGACGGGCTGCCCGGGATCAACGCGTGACGTACGCGGCGCGTATCTCGCGCGTCCGGGCGCGCATGTCGGAGATCGGTATCGACGCCCTCCTGCTGTCGGTCGGGCCCGACCTCCCGTACTTCACCGGCTACGAGGCGATGCCGCTCGAGCGGCTCACGATGCTCGTGTTGCCACGCACCGGCGACATCCAACTCGTCGTGCCCCGGCTCGAGGCTCCGCGCGTCGAGCGCCGGCCCGAGCTCTTCGGCGTCGTCACGTGGGAAGAGACCGCCGATCCCGTCGCGCTGGTCGCGAGCATGATTCGGCGTTCGGCCCGGCGCGTCGCGATCGGTGACCACACGTGGGCCCGGTTCGTGCTCGACCTGCAGCACGCGGTGCCGTCGTGCGTGTTCTCGCGGGCGACTGACGTCGTCGGCCCGATTCGCATGGTCAAGGACGACGACGAGATCGCCGCGCTCACCCGCGCGGCGCACGCCGTCGACGCGGTTGCGCGCGACATGCGCTCGGTCGCGTTCGCGGGCCGGACCGAGCTCGACGTACACCGGGAGCTGGTCGAGCGGATGCTGGCCGCAGGCCACGATCGTTCGAACTTTGCGATCGTCGCCGCGGGTGCGAACGCCGCGAGCGCCCATCACGAGCCGACCGCGACCCGGACGATCATCGACGGCGACATCGTGCTGTGCGACTTCGGCGGCACGATGGACGGCTACTGCTCCGACATCACCCGCATGTTCCACGTCGGTGCGCCGCCGGCCGAGATCGCGGAGGTGTACGCGGTCCTCGTCGAGGCGCAGGAGGCCGGCGTACGGGCGGCGACCATCGGCGCCGAGTGCCTCGAGGTCGACACCGCGGCCCGCAACGTGATCGCCGCGGCCGGCTTCGGTGAGAACTTCGTGCATCGGGTCGGCCACGGCATCGGGACCGAGGCGCACGAGGAGCCGTATATGGTGGCCGGCAACACGCTCCCGATCGAAGCGGGCCACGCTTTCAGCGTCGAGCCCGGCATCTACTTCCCCGACCGGTTCGGGATGCGACTCGAGGACATCGTCGTCGCGACGCCGTCCGGACCGGCGCGGCTCAACGACGCGCCGCGCGATATCGCGATCGTTGCGTGAAGCTCGACGCCGCGACATTTCTCCTGCAGTGGGCGACCGGCGGGCTGTTCTTCGGTTGGGTCACGACGCGCCGTCGGTTGGTGAGCCTCGGCTACGGCTGGTTGATCCGGCTCGTGTTCGCGACGATGGCAGCCGGCTGCGTCGCGGTGTTCCTCGGGGGCGACGTCTCGGGTGCGCGCGTCGTCGCCGCGGTGTGTGCAATCGGCAGCGTCGCCGCGTCGATGTTGGCGCTCGCAGTCTCGGTGCAACGGCGCGCGGCCGGGGTGCAGGGGCGGGAGGAGGTACGGGCCGAGCGGCGCGCGCGCGTGTCCGCGATGATCGGCCGTGACGGTGACGCGGCGCCCGCCGACAACGGTCCGGAGTTCCCGCCCAACCTCGATCTGATCGCTCCCATCCTGGGCGTCGTCGGGCTGTTCGCGGCCGCCGAGTTCGCGGGCGGTCCGTACCTGTTGGCGGTCGCGCGGCTGATCGTCGGCGCGGTGTTCCTCGGGAGCGTCAGCGACGCCATGCTCCTCGGGCACTGGTATCTCGTGCAGCCGGGCCTGCCGCGCGGTCCGGTGAAGGAGCTCGTCGCGTGGACCGCCGCCGCGTGGCCGTTCGAGATCGCGGTGTTCCTGTGGCCCACCGGCATGGTGCAGGTGCTCAACGGCGGCGTGGCCGACGGGTACCACGGCGTGCTCGGCTGGATCTGGATCGGCTGCGCCGCGCTCACGATCGGTCTCGTCGCCATGACCTGGGCGGCGCTGCGCGAGCGCTACTACTCAGCCGTGATGGCCGCGACCGGCTTGCTGTACCTCGCGATCCTCACCGCCTTCGGCACCGACTTAGTAGCCCGCGCCGTCCTCCGCCCTTGATGCTTTGCGTTCAGCTTGCTGAGCGGCCGGCTGGCGCCGGCGAGTTGAGGCTGCGCCGAACGCGGCGAGCGTCCTGCGCTCTCGCTCCGCTGCGCTCCGCCCTCGCTTCGGTCGCCGCGCCACTCACACGACGAAGTATTTAGCCTCGGGGTGGGGGACGATGATCGCGCTCGTCGACTGCTCGGGGACGAGGTGGAACTCCTCGGTGAGCGAGACGCCGATCCGTTCGATCTCCAACAGCTCGGCGACCTTGGTCTGGTCGTCGAGGTCGGGACACGCCGGGTATCCCCATGAGTAGCGCGACCCGCGGTACTGCTGCTTGAAGAGCCCTGTGAGTGTCGGGCCGTCCTCGTCGGCGTAGCCCCACTCCTCGCGGATGCGGTGGTGCCAGAGCTCGGCGAGCGCTTCGGTCATCTCCACCGAGAGACCGTGCAGCAACAGATAGTCCTGGTACTTGTTGTCCGCGAAGAGCTCCTTCTCGCGTGCGCTCGCGGCCGTGCCCATGGTCACGACGTGGAACGCGGCCCAGTCGGTCTCGCCCGACTCGATCGGGCGGAAGAAGTCGGCGATCGACAGGAACGGCGCCTTGCGCTGGCGCGGGTAGTGGAACCGCAGCCATTCCTGGGTGCGGGTGTCGTCCTTCCACACCACGAGGTTCTCGCCCTCGCTGTTGACGGCGAAGTAGCCCCATGCGGCCGCAGGCACGAGCAGTTGTTCCTGCTTGGCGGTGCCGAGCTGAGCCCGGAACGTGGGCCGGATGCGGGCCTTGAAGTCCTGGTCGTTCTCGCCGGACTCCGGCCGGAACTGCCATTGGTTGCGGTACAGCGCGGTCTCGTTGACGTAGCCGGCGATGTCGTCGAGCGAGATGCCCTTGGCGACCCGGGAACCGGTGAACGGGGGCGTGAAGATCAAGGTGTCGGTCGCGACGTCGGAGCGCGCCGGGATGTCGACGTCCTCGACCGGTTGTTGCGACTTGCGGGGCGGCAGGTTGCGACCGCCGGCCTCGCGCCCGAACGAGTCCTCGAGCGTTCCGTTCTTGCGGCCTTGGACGAGTGCGTCCATCGTGCGCAGTCCTTCGAACGCGTCCTTGCCGTAGAACACCCGGCCGTCGTACACCTCGCGCAGGTCGCGCTCCACGTAGGTGCGCGTCAACGCGGCGCCGCCGAGGATCACCGGCACGGTGTCGGAGAGCCCGCGCGTGTTCAGCTCCTGCAGGTTCTCGCGCATGATGATCGTCGACTTTACGAGGAGACCGCTCATGCCGATCGCGTCGGCCTTCACCTCGAGCGCCTTCTCGATCATCTCGCTGATCGCGATCTTGATGCCGAGGTTGTAGACGATGTAGCCGTTGTTGGTCAGGATGATGTCGACGAGGTTCTTGCCGATGTCGTGGACGTCGCCTTTCACGGTCGCGAGCACCACGATGCCCTTGCCGCCGGAGTCGGCCTTCTCCATCAGCGGCTCGAGGTACGCGACCGCAGCCTTCATCGTCTCCGCCGACTGCAGCACGAACGGGAGCTGCATCTGCCCACTCCCGAAGAGCTCGCCGACGACCTTCATGCCCTCGAGGAGCACGTCGTTCACGACCTGCAAGGGGGTGAGCTCGGTGAGCTGCTCCTGCAGATCGGCTTCGAGTCCGTCGCGCTCGCCGTCGATGATGCGGTGCTTCAGGCGCTCGGACACCGGCCAGCCCGAGCGGTCCTCCTTCTCGATCGCGCCTGCCTCGACGTTCTCGAACAGGGCCATGAACTCGATGAGCGGGTCGTAGTTCTCGCGACGGCGGTCGTAGATGAGATCGAGCGCCGCTTCCTTTTGCGCGTCGTCGATGCGATGGAGCGGCATGATGCGCGCCGCGTGCACGATGGCCGCGTCGAGACCGGCCTCGCGGCACTCGTGCAGGAACACGCTGTTCAAGACGTGGCGGGCTGCGGGCTTGAGCCCGAACGACACGTTCGAAAGACCGAGCACCGTGTGCGCGCCCGGCAGCTCGGCTTTGATGCGCCGGATCGCCTCGATCGTCTCCATCGCGTCGCGGCGGAGGTCGTCGTCACCGGTCGACAGCGGAAAGGTGAGTGCGTCGAAGATGAGGTCGGTGGGTTCCATCCCGTAGCGCTCGATCGCGATGTCGTAGATGCGCTTGGCGATGCGGAGCTTCCAGTCGGCGTTGCGGGCCTGACCCTCTTCGTCGATCGTGAGACAGATGACGGCGGCGCCGTATTCACGGGCGAGGCGGAACACGCGGTCCATGCGCTTGCCCTCGTCCTCACCGTCCTCCAGGTTGGCCGAGTTGAGGAGGGCCTTGCCGCCGTGGTGCTGCAGACCCGCCTCGAGCACGAGGGGTTCGGTCGAGTCGAACACGAGCGGGAGCGATGCCTGGGTGGCGAACCGGCCCGCGATCTGGTCCATGTCGATCGCGCCGTCGCGGCCCACGTAGTCGGCGCACACGTCGAGCACGTGCGCGCCTTCCTTTACCTGATCGCGCGCGATCTGCACGCACGAGTCCCAGTCGGCCTCGAGCATCGCGTCGCGGAACTTGCGGGAACCGTTGGCGTTGGTGCGCTCGCCGATGGCGAGATACGCGAGCTCTTGTTCGAACGGAACGTGCGAGTAGATCGACGAGCAGCCGGGTTCGAACTCGGGGCTGCGCACCACCGGCGCACGGTTGTCGAGCTTCTCGACGACCTGGCGGAGGTGCTCGGGCGTCGTGCCGCAGCAACCGCCGACGACGTTCAAGCCGAACTCGGTCGTGAAGCGTTCGTGCGCGTCGGCGAGCAGCTCCGGCGTGAGGTCGTAGTGCGTGTGACCGTCGACGACGCTCGGCAACCCCGCGTTCGGGAGCGCGGAGAGGAACGTCCGTGCGTGCTGGGCGAGGTAGCGCAGGTGCTCGGTCATCTCGACCGGGCCGGTCGCGCAGTTCATGCCGATGATGTCGGGCCGCATCGCTTCGAGCGATGTGAGCGCGGCGCCGATCTCGGTGCCGACCAGCATCCGGCCCGTCGTCTCCACCGTGACCTGCACCATGATGGGGATCGGGTTCGACAGGCCCGCGCGCTGCATCGCCCGGCGGGCCCCGTTGATCGCCGCCTTCGCTTGCAGGAGGTCGTACACCGTCTCGATGAGCAGGACGTCGATGCCGCCCGCGATGAGACCGTCGACCTGGAGCTCGTAGTCGTCGCGAAGCCGCGTGTACTTGATCTGACCGAGCGACGGCAGGCGGGTGCCGGGGCCGATCGAGCCGATGACGTAGCGGGGGCGGCCGTCGGCCGCGTGACCGGAGGCGACCTCGCGGGCGAGGGCGGCGGCGTGGCGGTTCATCTCGAACGTCTGGTCGGCCAGCCCGTACTCGTTCAACACGAGCGGGAACGCTCCGAACGTGGCGGTCTCGACGCCGTCGACGCCGGCGCGGAAGAACTCGTCGTGCATCTGGGCGACGAGATCGGGGCGGGTCTCGATGAGGTTCTCGTTGCAGCCGTCGAGCACTTCGCCGCCGAAGTCGTCGGGCCCGAGGTCCTGGCCCTGCATCCAGGTGCCGAACGCACCGTCGAGCACGAGGACGCGCTCGTGCAGTGCGTCGAGGAACGGGGATACGGCGCCGCTGCCGACGGGCGCGGCGATTCCTCTCGGGTCAGTCATCACATCAGGTTACGTCGGCATAAACCGGCTCCTCGACACGATTCCGGCTATGCCGTTTCACCTACATCGGGGCCATAGGCTGCAGCTCCAGCATGAAGGTCTACACACGCACCGGTGACGACGGAACGACGGGCCTCCTTTACGGCGGGCGGGTCGCCAAGGACGACATCGGGCCCGAGTCGTACGGCGCGGTCGACGAGGCCGTCAGCGCCCTCGGACTCGCTCGGGCCGCGATCGATCCCGATTCATCACTGCACGAGCTGCTCGTTTCGCTGCAACGCGAGCTGTTCGTCGTGGGCGCGGAGCTCGCGACCGCCCCCGACAACCGGCGCAAGCTCACGCCCGAGGTCTCGCTGGTCACCGTCGAGATGGTCACCCGGCTCGAGCCGATCATCGACGACATCAGCAGCCGGTTCGAGCCGCCCAAGGAGTTCGTGCTGCCCGGTCAGAACCAGGTGGCGGCCGCGCTCGACTTCGCCCGTACGGTGATCCGGCGTGCCGAGCGGGTCAGCGTCGCGGCGACGCGCGGCGAATGGCTCGGACCCGAGAGCCAGGTCGTGCCGTACCTCAATCGGCTCGCCGACCTCGTCTACACGCTCTCGCGCTGGCAAGAGGGCGAATTCCGTCCGTCGCGCAAACGCTAAGGAACCCCATGGCCCCCACGTTCACGATCGCCTCCGGCGCGCCCAAGGCCGACCTGTTCGTCGTCCCGGTGTTCGCGGGCGGCGAGCTCGGACCGGGTGCAGGGCTGGTCGACGACGCGATCGGCGGGACGCTCGCCGAGTTCATGAAGGAGACCGACTTCGACGCCAAGCCGGGCGAGGTGCTCGCGGTCCCGACCGGTGGCCGCCTCGCGGCGCGGGCCGCGCTGTTGCTCGGCGTCGGTGATCGTGAATCCTTCGACGCCGCCGCGATCCGGCGCGCCGGTGCGGTACTGGCGCGGCGCTCGTCACGTGTCGCATCGGTCGCGACGACGTTGCTCGACGCCGCCGGTCCCGACCTCGATTCCGCTCTGGCCGCGCAGGCGTTCGCCGAAGGTGTGTGCCTCGGTCGCTACCAGTTCCTGCGCTACAAGTCCGAGAGCAAATCGTCGCAGCTCACGCGCGTCCTGATCGTCGGCCGGAGCAACGCCAAGGTGCGCGCGGGTCTCACCCGGGGCGCACGCATCGCCGAAGCAGTCGCCTGGGCGCGCGATCTGATCAACGAGCCCGCAGCCGCGAAGTCGCCCGCCGACGTGGTCGCGCTCGCACGGATCGTGGCGCGCGCGTCGGGGCTCAAGACCAAGGTGTTCGCAGGTGAGCAGCTGGTGAAGGAACGGATGGGTGGTGTGCTCGGCGTCGGCAACGGCTCCGACCGCCCGCCCCGGTTCCTGCGGCTCGAGTACTCGCCGCTCCGGCCGCGCGGCACCGTTGCGTTCGTCGGCAAGGGCGTGGTGTTCGACTCCGGCGGTCTCTCGCTCAAGACCGCGGGCGGCATGGAGACGATGAAGACCGACATGTCGGGCGCGGCCGCGGTCATCGCGGCGATGTCGACGTTGCGCGATCTCGACGTCAAGGCGCGCGTCATCGGCTACGTCCCGCTCGTCGAGAACATGCCGAGCGGTGCCGCGATGCGACCGGGCGACGTGCTGACGATGCGCAACGGCAAGACGGTCGAGGTGCTCAACACCGACGCCGAGGGGCGGCTCATCCTTGCGGATGCGCTGTCGCTCGCGGCCGAGGAGGGCGCCGACGCGATCATCGATCTCGCGACGCTTACCGGCGCGGTCGTCGTGGCGCTCGGCGACAAGTTCGCCGGGATCATGGGTACCAACGACGACTGGGTCACCCAGGTGCAGGAAGCCGCCGGGCGCGCCGGTGAGCGCATGTGGCACCTGCCGTTGCCCGAGGAGTACCGCCGCAACCTCGACTCCGAGATCGCCGACCTCCGCAACATCTCGACGGGGGGCGGCGCGGGGACGCTGACGGCGGGGTTGTTTTTGAAGGAGTTCGCAGGCGACGCGCCGTGGGCGCATCTCGACATCGCCGGAACCGCGCGCGCTTCGGCCGACGACGCGGAGACCACGAAGGGCGGGACGGGTTACGGCGTGCGCACGCTCGTCGAGCTCGCGTCGACGTTCCGCAAACCGACGAAGTGAGGCGCTCGGTCGGGGTCGCGCTGCTCGGCGCGCTCGCGCTGACGGGTCTCGCGGCGTGCAGCTCGTCGTCGGCGAAGCCGACGCCCGCAGCCGCGCCCACGAATCTGCGTGGGCACGCGACCGTCGAGATCGACGCCCGCAACTTCTTGTTCACGCCTGCCGATGTCGTCGTCGACGTCGGCACGCTGGTCACCTGGCACAACACCGACACCGTCGTGCACAACGTGAAGAAGTCGGCTGACGCGCTCGACTTCGGCGGGACGTTCGGTACCGACGTGTTGAACCCGGGCGCGTCCTACACGTTCACCTTCTCGAAGGTGGGCACGTTCCCTTACACCTGCACGATCCACGCCGGCATGACCGGAAAAGTTGAGGTCGTGGAGAAATAGTTGCGGTAACAGAGCGACGCTGACGATGCGGTGAGCGAAAGCGATGGGCGAAGCGCGAGCGCAGCGAACGAGCCGCACTTCACGCAGCCTCACATCGCGAGCGCCGGCGAGCCCCTCAGCTAGTGAAGTGCAGTGGAAACAGTGCCGTCGGCCAGGACCGCGTGGGGGAGGCAGAGGTCGTCGTACTCGGCGATCACGATCTGCGCGCCTTCGCCACACGCCGGGCAGCTGGGGTCGCGGCGCACCTTGAAGTTGCGGAACGTCTCTTCGAGCGCGTCGTACGCGAGTAGGCGGCCGCGGAGCGGTTCACCGAGGTCGAGGATCATCTTGATCGCCTCGAGGGCCTGGATCGAACCGATGATGCCGGGAAGCACACCGATGACGCCGGCCTCCGAGCACGACGGCGCCAACTCGGGCGGCGGCGGCTCAGGGAGGAGGCAGCGGTAGCAGGGGCCGTTGTAGGGATCGAAGACGGTGACCTGGCCCTCGAACCGGAAGATCGATCCGTGCACGACCGGGATGCGCTTCAGGAGCGACGCGTCGTTCACGAGGTAGCGGGTCGGGAAGTTGTCGGTGCCGTCGACGATGACGTCGTACCCGTCGATGATGTCCATGACGTTGTCGGCGCCGAGCCGCACGTCGTAGGTGACGACGTTCACGTCGGGGTTGAGGGCGGTGAGCGTCTTCTTGGCCGAGTCGACCTTGCGGTCGCCGATGCGCTCGAGGTTGTGCAGGATCTGGCGCTGCAGGTTGGAGGCGTCGACGACATCCATGTCGATGATGCCGATCGTGCCGACGCCCGCGGCTGCGAGGTAGAGCGCGGCGGGAGAACCGAGCCCGCCCGCGCCGAGGAGCAGGACCTTGGCGCCGAGGAGCCTCTGCTGACCCTCTTCGCCGACTTCGGGGAGAAGGAGGTGGCGGCCGTAGCGCTCACGCTGCTCGGGGGTGAGCACGTTCGGCGTGATCCAGTCGCGGCCCTCGTTCTTCCAGCGGCCGAAGCCCCCGGCCATCGACACGACGTTCGAGTAGCCGAGCTCCTGGAGCGTCTTGGCGGCGAACGCGGAGCGGGTGCCGCCCGCGCAGTAGATGACGACGGGCGTGTCGTGGTTCGAGATCTTGTTCTCGACCTGGCTCTCGAGGTGGCCGCGGGGGATGAAGACCGAGCCCGGGATCATGCCCTGCTCGAACTCGTCGAGCTCGCGCACGTCGAGGAACGTCGACTGGCCGACAAGCGGCTCGGCGTCGGCCGGGGAGATCTCTTGGATCTCCGTCTTCGTCTGCTTCAGCAGGTCGCGAAAACTCGCCATCGAAACTCCCTGGATGAGGCCGAAAGGGACACCTTCCCGACCGATACAACGGGTGAAATCCTACCGCGGCGGTCGGATATTCCCAACGGTCAGACGCGGGTCACGAGGGCGGGGAGCACGTCACCGAGCTGGACGCGCACCACGGCGTCGGCGACGGGGTCGAAGGGTGTCTCCTCCGCGTTCAAGATGACGAGCCGGGCGCCGTTGTTGCGGGCGATCTCGGGCAGCGCGGCGGCCGGGTACACGCCCAGTGAGGTGCCGATAGCGAGGAAGACGTCGGCGGTCCCGGCCGCGATCTGCGACCGCTCGAGATCGGCGACGACGAGGTTCTCTCCGAAGCTGATCGTCGCCGACTTGAGGATCCCTCCGCATTCCGGGCAATCCGGATCTTCTTCGCCGGCGCGCACCCGGTCGAGGGCCTCGGCCATCGGCCCCCGCCGGCCACATGCCATGCACTTCACCTCGCGCACGTTGCCGTGGATCTCCACGACGATGGCCGGTGACTGCCCGGCCGCGTGATGGAGCCCGTCGATGTTCTGAGTGACGAGGGTCTGGAGCTTCCCCTTGTGTTCGAGCTCGACGAGGGCGCGGTGCGCGGCGTTGGGCTCGGCCGTCCAATAGGCGCCGTTGACGCGGTTCTGCCACGCCTGACGCCGGATCGCGGGATCCGACATGTAGTACTCGAGTGTCGCCGTCTTCTCGGCGGCCGGGTTCTTGGTCCACACGCCGTTCGGACCGCGGAAGTCGGGGATCCCCGACTCGGTCGAGATACCCGCGCCGGTCAGCACCGTGACGGTGCGGGCCTCGCGCAACCACTTCGCGATCTTCTCGAGATCGGGGTGCTCGAGGTCAGCGTCAGCCATACGCGTTCGAGGATATTCGCAGCAGGGCGGGGCGACCCATGGGCCGCCCCGCCCCGGCGATGCGTTACCGGCAGGGGGCGGAGTGCACCGGCAACGACGCTTCGCTTCGCGGATCGCGTGTGGTTTATGACGCTTCGGGGAGGTCGTCGGTTGCGTCGCGTTGCGCGTGTGCCCAGCGCACGGCTTCGTGCGCAAGTGCGGGATGGAAGCCGCCGGCGTGGAGTGCGCGCTCGACGAGATCGATCGGTTCGTCCTGCGCCATCAAGGTGAGCGCGAAACGGCGGGCGCGGCGGCGGGCGACGTCGACCGGTTTCGACGCTTGTTCCTCGATCCATTCCGCGTGCCGGGCTTGCAGCATGACGGGGAGCCGGCGCACGTGCCGACGGTGCACCGGCGGCAGCGTCTTGCGCACCGCGATGGTGACGTCGCCGTCGGAGCACGCGAGCTCGAACTGTTGGAGCCGGGCCAGGCTCCGGACGAGCGGCGACTGTTGTCCTTCGCGGGGTCCGAGCCCGAGCGCGGCGGCGGTGTCGGCGACGGGCAGGTCGACGCCTTTGGGGTTGGTCTCGAACCGGTCGGCGAGGTGGCGCAGCAGCAGGAGCGCGGTCGGCCCCAGCGTCGGCAGCCAGAACGTCTCGACGTACCAACTGCGTGGGTCGTGGCCGATCGCGTCGAGGACCGGATCCGGCCACGGCATTACCCGGATCGCACTGGTCATTTCGCCCTCCCAGGCACATGAAGAAGAGATGGAGGAAGTGATCTCGGCGCGCCGAGGCGGCGCCGAGCGATCAATGTCCGTGCGCCCTGCACCACGGATCGGGCGGGCGAACGGTTGCGCAGTACACGGTCGGGTCCCAATGGCCGGGATCTGCGACGGGAGTACAGGCGGAGACGACGGCGCCGAGCGTGAGGATTGCGAGGAGTTGTCGTGCCGGTTGCATCTGCGCCTTCCATGGCCCCGAAGTGTCGGAGATGATCTCAAGTTGTGTAAAGATGTATAACACGGCATTGGACGGGAAGCAATGGTTGGCGCCGGTCGGCGGGATACCGGAGCGTGACCCCGGCATGAGTAACTTGGGGGTGTGAAACTTGAGCGCGCCACTTACGTCACCTGCGACCAGTGCCAGAGCCTGTTCAAGGCAGGGACGTTCAAGGACGGCACGACTCCCACCGCATGCCCCACCTGCCGGGTCGGCGTCGACCCCGCGGGCCAGTCGGTCACGA
Source organism: Actinomycetota bacterium (assembly GCA_041691275.1). Taxonomy (GTDB): domain Bacteria; phylum Actinomycetota; class Acidimicrobiia; order IMCC26256; family PALSA-610; genus PALSA-610. Next base: position 14,670 of record JBEPUZ010000093.1, read on the forward strand.
TCGACACCGAGTCGCGCTTCTAGGGCTCAGGGTTTCTCCTCCGCCAACTTCTCGGGCGGGGGTGCGTGCGTGGTTCACTAATCCACATGACGGAACCGGACCTCACGCGTTGGCGGGAACTCGCGTCGAAGGAGCTGAAGGGCGCCGAGCCCGAGACGCTCACTTGGCAGACGCCTGAGGGCATCGCGGTGAAGCCGCTCTACACGGCCGACGACCTCGAGGGCCTCGAGACCGTCGGCGGGGTGCCCGGCGCGGAGCCGTTCGTGCGGGGTCCGCGCGCCACCATGTACGCCAACCGGCCCTGGACGATCCGCCAGTACGCGGGCTTCTCCACCGCCGAGGAGTCGAACGCGTTCTACCGTCAGAACCTCGCGGCGGGGCAGATGGGCTTGTCGGTCGCGTTCGACCTTGCGACGCACCGTGGCTACGACAGCGACCATCCGCGCGTCGTCGGCGATGTCGGTACGGCCGGTGTCGCGATCGACTCGGTCGAGGACATGAAGATCCTCTTCGACGGCATCCCCCTCGACAAGATGTCGGTGTCGATGACGATGAACGGCGCGGTGCTGCCGGTGCTCGCG
>JBEPUZ010000094.1:0-15218 GCA_041691275.1 Actinomycetota bacterium
GTTCGGACCGGTCGACGTGTTGGTCAACAACGCGGCCGCGTGCTTCTACCTGACCATCGACGACACCTCGGAACGTCGGCTGCGGGTGGCATACGAGGTGAACGTCATCACGCCCTACCTGTTGACCAAGGCGGTCGTCCCCGGCATGCGCGAACGCGGCGAGGGGTGGGTGGTCAACATCACGAGTGCGATCGTCGACACGAGTCAGCTCGACAGCCCGCAACAGGCGCGCTCGTCGACGTACGCGCCGAGCAAGGCGGCCCTGGATCGTCTGACCGTCTCGTTCGCGAGCGAGCTGCGCGGCTCCGGTATCGCGATGAACGCGCTGGCGCCCGAACGGGCGGTGGCGACCGAAGGCGCGACAGCGGTGATGGACATCCCGCCGGAATGGTGCGAGCCGGTCGAGACGATGGCCGCGGCGGCGCTCGCGCTGTCGACGTGCAACCCCGTCAGCGAGAACGGCCTGGTCGTCCGGTCCGGTCCGTACCTGCGCGCGAAAGGACTGGCATGACCGTCGCCCTGGTGACCGGAGGAGGCAGCGGCATCGGCCAGGCCACCGCGCGGCTGCTGGCCGAGCGCGGCGCCCAGGTAGTGGTTGCCGACGTGAACGGCGACGCCGCCGGCGCGACCGCAACCGAGATCGGCGCCGCCGCCGCACCGTTCGCGCTCGACGTCGCCGATGCCGCGTCGGTGGAGGCGATGGTTGCGTTCGCCGTCAGCACGTTCGGCGGTCTCGACTGGGCGTGCAACATCGCGGGCATCGCGCCCGAGCCGAAGCCGTTCGTCGACCATTCGTTCGACGACTGGCAGCGCACCATCGACGTCAATCTGAGCGGCGTCTTCTTCTGCATGCAGTCGGAGCTGCGCCGGATGCTCGAACAGCAGCGCGGTGGCTCGATCGTCAACATGTCGTCGGGCGCCGGCGTCGTTCCCGCGCCGGGCCAACCGCAGTACACGGCGGCCAAGCACGGTGTGCTCGGTCTGACGAAGCAGGCGGCGCAGGAATACGCGGGTGCCGGAATCCGGGTGAACGCCGTGCTGCCGGGCCAGACCGAGACCGGACCGATGCGGGCCTACCTCGACGCGATGCCCGACGGCGGGGAGCGCATGCTGCGCCGCCTGCCGATGAAGCGCATGGCCACGCCGCTCGAGATCGCGCAGGCGGTCGTGTGGCTGTGCTCCGACGACGCCAGCTACGTCAACGGTGATTCGCTCGTGGTCGACGGTGGTCTGATCACGCGGTGAGAGACTGAGATCGTGTCGTCCCACGTCGCCATCGCAACCCTGCTGTCATTGGCGACGGCACTCTTCTACGCGGTCAGCAACGTGCTCGAGCTCATCGAAGCGGAAAAGGTGCCCGACGAGTACGCGTTGAAGCCGGGGCTGGTCTGGCGACTCATGAAGGAGCCGCGTTGGCTCCTCGGCCTGCTCTCCGACTTCGGCGGCTACATCTGTCACGCGGCCGCGCTCGGGCTCGCAGCTGTGGTGTTCGTCGAACCGATTCTCGCCACCGGCATCCTCGGGTCGTTGTTTATCGGGTCGCGTTTCGTGCACCGCCCGGTGATGCGCAGCGACTGGATCGCGGCCGGGATCTTGTCGGGCGGCCTTGCCCTCTTCTTGTACGAGGTGTCGCCGACCGGCGGTCGGCAACTCGCACGCACGAAGGAGTGGTTGATCGCGGGGCCGAGCGCGATCGTCGCGGTCTGTATCTGCATGGCGCTCGGTCGGGCGACGCGGGGTCGGCCCCGGGCCGCATTCCTGGGCGTCGCGGCCGGTATCGCGTTCGGTGTGTCGGCGCTGTTGACGAAGGCACTCGTGCACTACCTCGGGCAAGGGATCTTTGCGTTCGTGCCGCACTGGGAGCCGTACGCGCTGGCGGTCTCGGCGATCGGCGGTGTGATCGTCGCCCAGAGCGCGCTGCAGACGGGAGCGCTCGGCGCCGCGGTGGGATCGATCGAGTCGATGAGCGTCATCTCGGGCTCGTTATTCGGTCTCTTCCTGCTCGACGAACGGGTCGGCGCGCACACGCCGTTCCAGATCGTCGCTGTGGTGGTGTCGGTCGCGGCGATCCTGGGCGGGATCTTGAAGCTCGCGCACTCCGAGGGGCGCGTGCTCGGCGGCGCGCGGAGCACGCCGCCCGCCGATTCATTGCCGGCGTAGGCACCAGCGGGCCCAGAACAGACCGAAGCCCGTGAGGCCGAGTTGCCCGGCCCCGTAAAGCGGGAAGCGGACGATCGTGTAGGTCACGATCGAGATCACCGACGCGATCGAGTACAGGACCGCGAGCGTGATTCGCCCCTGGGGCTCGAACAGCAACCAGCGCCCACGATTGGCCACAGCCTCGATCACGCGGTCGAGTCTAAGCCCGTCCCTCGCGACGGGCGGCTTCCGGAACCCAGGCGGGCGTGCGCTTCTCGATGAATGCCGTGAAGCCCTCGACGACCTCGTCGCCGTGTACCGACTCGTCGAAGGTGATCCGGTCGACGACCCCGTATCTCGCGTTCATCAGGCGCTTCAGCGCGACGCGGGCGCGAGGTGCCGCGTGCATCAGGTCGCGCACGACCTCGTCGGTCGTCGGCACGAGCTGCTCGTGGGCGACTACGCGCGCGACCAGCCCGTGCCGTTCTGCTTCGGTGGCGGTGAGGCGCCTCCCGGCGCGTGCAGCGACGGCGATGCGTTGACCCGATCGACCGCGCGCCGGATGCCGAAGTACATGTTCGAGGTGAGCGCGTTGCGCCGCTCGGGCCGATCGATCGTCACCCAGGCGGTTCCGTCCCGTTCCTCTCAGCGGAGAAAGCGCGAACCGAGGTCGACGGGCGTGGTCATGCCCTTGGTTAGCCTGCGCGGGTGGTCCGGTTCAACCCGTACAGCTACGAGTTCCACAACGACCCTTTTCCGGTGTACCGGGAATTACGGGACGAGGCGCCCGCGTATCACGACGAGCAGTTCGGCTTCTTCGCGCTTTCCCGCTACGACGACGTCGTCCGCGCCCTGCACGATCCCGACACCTACTGCTCCCGGTTCGGCATCACGCTCGAGGCGGGCAACACGTTGCCCATGATGCTGACCACGGATCCCCCCGACCACACCGCACTCCGGCGGCTGGTGAGTCGGGCGTTCACGCCCCGGCGAGTCGCCGACCTGGAACCCGCTATCCGGACCCTTTCGATGGGTTACCTCGACGAGCTCCGCGACCGGGAGGCGACCGACCTGATCGTCGACTACGCGGCGCCGCTCCCGATGGACGTGATCTCGAGGTTGCTGGGCGTTCCCGACGGTGATCAGGAGCAGTTGCGGAAGTGGAGTGACGCCCTGCTCCATCGCGACGAGGGCGAGATGGACGTGACCCCCGCCGGTATCGATGCCGCCTACCAGCTCTACAAGTACTTCTCCGCGTTCGTCGCCGACCGCCGGAGGAATCCGGGAGCCGACGACCTCGCCGCCGCTCTCGTCGCGGCCGAGTCCGAGGGTGAGCACCTGGCCGACGACCAGGTCGTCGGATTCCTGTTCCTGTTGATCATCGCCGGGAACGAGACGACGACGAAGCTGCTCGGGAATTGCCTTCTCGCGCTACAACGGTTCCCGACCGAACGCGCCAAGGTGATCGCCGACCGGATCCGCATCCCCGACGCGATCGAGGAGATCCTCCGCTTCGAGGGTTCCACGCAGGTGATGGCGCGCACGCTGACCCGTGACGTCGAGCTGCACGGCACCACGATGACGGAGGGGGAGAAGGTGTTGCTGTTGCTCGGTTCCGCCAACCGCGACGAACGGATCTGGGATCGCGCCGACGAGTACGACATCGATCGCAGTTGGCCGACGCATCACCTCGCGTTCGGGCACGGCATCCATGTGTGCCTCGGCGCCGCGCTCGCCCGGCTCGAGATGCGCGTGAGCCTGGAAGAGCTCTTCAGCCGTCACCCCCGCTACGAGATCGATGAGGGCGCGCTCGAGCGCATGCACTCGGGCAACGTGCGCGGCTACGCCCGGATGCCGATCCGTCTGTGAGCGACGTCGACGCGATCACTGCGCTCATCCACGAGTACGCATACCGGTTGGACGCGGGTGATCTCGACGGCGTCGCCGCGCTGTTCGAGCACGCCGAGCTGCGCTCCACGCGCGACGACCGCGTGCGGAGAGGGGCGATCGAGGCGCGCACGCTGTACGACCCTGTGGTGATCTACGACGACGGGACGCCGGGGACGATGCACCAGCTTACGAACGTGACCGTGGTGGTCGACCGCGACCTTGCCTCGGCGCGCAGCTACTTCACCGTCTTGCAGGTCACGAACGTCGGGCTCCATCCGATCCTCGCGGGCGAGTACCGCGACCGCTTCGCGCGCATCGACGGAGACTGGGGGTTCACGGAGCGCGTCTTCGACCCTCGCCTGTTCGGTGACCTCGGCAGTCACATGGGCGCTTGAGCGCTCGCGAGCGTCATCCCGCGGACCTCTTGCGGTTCGGTCTCGGCGCGAGTGTCTTCGTCGCGGGCGTCGTAGCGGCACGGATGCCCGCCCCTAGCAAGTTCGAGGTCGACGTCTTCCGGTCGGTGAACGATCTGCCCGACGCCTTCCGCATCCCCTTCGAGACGGTGATGCAGCTCGGAACGCTGGCGGTCGTCGTCGTCGTGGTCGTCGCCGCGTTGCTCCTCCGGAGATGGTGGATGGCGCTCTCGGTTGCGGTGGCGGGTGTCGGTGCCGACGTCGGCGCGCACGTGATGCGCGACTTGGTGGATCGCCACCGCCCCCTCGACCTGCTGACCCACGTCGTGGTCCGTGGTCCGCGCGTGACCGGGTTCGGGTACCCGTCGGGCCACACGACGATTGCGGCCGCGTTGGTGGCTGTGACCGTTCCCTACCTTCCCCGGCCCGCGCGCCGCACCGCGTGGATCGCGGTCGCGCTGGTTGCAATCGCGCGCGTCTACGTGGGCGCGCACCTGCCCCTCGACGTGATCGGCGGGTTCGCACTCGGCTCGATGATCGGCGCCGTCGTCAACCTCGCCTTCGGAACGCCGACCCGCGAGCTCGCGGGGAGTGTCGTGCAGCGTGTGCTCGCCGCCGGTCGGTACCCGGTGCAGGACCTCGTGCGCGTCTCCGACCACGGTGTCGACGCCACGCCGTACGTCGCGACCGCGGCCGACGGCACGCGCGTCTTCCTCAAGGCGATCGACCGCGATCGCCGCGACGCCGACGCGCTCGCCGCGGTCGGTCGCTACCTTGCGTTCCGTCATCTCGAGGACGAGACCCCGTTTGCCAACGCCAAGCAACGGATCGAGCACGAGGCGTTCCTCGCGTCGCTGGCGGCGAACGCGGGCGTGCACGCGGCCCGGCCGATCACGATTGCGTCGGAACGCTCGAGCGCGGGCGTGCTCGTGCTCGACCACATCGACGGGCGGGTCGTCGGTGAGGACGAGGACGCGAGCCTCGACGACGCCACCGTCGTCGCGCTGTGGGCGGAGGTCGGGTGTCTCCGGGCCGCGCGCGTCGCTCATCGTCACCTGAGTTTGCACAACGTCATGCTCGACGCCGACGCTCAGCCCTGGATCGTCGATTTCGGGTACGCCGAGGCCGGGGCCAGCGACCGGGCGCTCGCCCAGGACGTCGCCGAGCTCCTCGTGTCCCTTGCGCTCGTGGTCGGCGCGCAGCGTTCGGTCGACGCCGCGGTCGCGAAGATCGGAAAGCCTGCGATCGCCGATGCTCTCCCACTGTTGCAGCCTCTCGCGCTCGCCTCGAAGACGCGGCGCGAGGTGCGCCGTCGGCACGGGCTTCTCGACGAGGTGCGCAACCGCGCGGCCGACTCGGTCGGCGCGGAGCACGTCAAGCTGGAACCACTCACGCGGATCCGGCTCCGCTCGATGCTGACCCTCGTCGCGCTGCTCGCAGCGACCTATCTCCTCCTCCCGCAGTTCGGTGAGTTCTCCCAGACGCTCACGACCGCCCGCCACGCGGAGACGGGTTGGCTCGTGCTCTCGCTCCTGACCTCGGCGGGGACCTTCCTCGCGGCGGCGCTGTCGTTGTCGGGGGCGGTGCTCGTGCCGCTCGCGTTCGGCCCGACGTTCGTCACGCAACTGGCGAGCAGCTTCAGCAACAAGATCACGCCGGCCGGTCTCGGCGGCATGGGTGTGAACGTGCGGTACCTGGTGCGCAGCGGTGTCTCGAAAGGTGACGCCGTCGGCGCGGTGGCGCTGAACGGGAGTGTGGGATTCGTCGTGCACGTGCTCGCGCTCGTGCTCAGCGCGGTGCTGCTGGGCCATACGGGCCTGCCCCACGTGCGCCTGCCCGGAGGGTGGACGCTGCTGGTGCTGATCGCGGTGTTGTCGTCGGTGGTCGGGGTCGTGCTCGAGACGTCGTACGGCCGCAAGCACATTCTCCTGCCGACCGAGCGGACCGTGAGAGACCTCCTCGCGATCGTGCGCCGCCCGTCCAAGGCCGTGCAGATGTTCGGCGGTGCTGTGCTCGTACTCGCTTCGTACGTGATCGCGCTCGGATTCGCGCTGACGGCGTTCCACGCTCACGCCTCCTGGCTCGACGTCACCACCGTTTATCTCGGCGGGAGCGCGGTCGCATCGGCGTCGCCGACACCGGGCAAGGTCGGGGCGATGGAAGCCGCCCTCATCGCCGGGCTGACGGGAGTCGGCGTCGCCAGCGCGCCCGCCGTAGCCGGGGTGCTCGCCTTCCGGCTGGCCACGTTCTGGCTGCCGATCATTCCCGGTTACCTTGCCTTCCATAGCCTGACGAAGCGAGACCTGCTGTGAACTCGAGGAGTGACGCGTGAGCAACGAACCGACTCTGGTGGTCCTCGGTGCCTCGGGCGATCTTGCCGCGCGGCTGCTGTTCCCCGCGCTGCTCTCGCTCGAATACCGCGAGCGGCTCGAGAACCTCAAGATCATCGGCTACGCACGCCAGGAGTGGTCGACCGACGAGTTCCACGAGAACCTGCGCGCCGCGATCGACATGAGCAGCATCGACGTCGAGAAGAAGTACTTCGAACGATTCATCGACCGCATCGAGTTCCACGGTGGCGACATCTCGGTTGCGTCGCTGCGCGGGCTGAAGTCGTCCCTCGATGGTCCCGCGATCTTCTATCTGGCGCTGCCGCCCGGCGTGTTCGCCGACGCCGCGGAGAAGATCGCCAAGGCCGGGCTCGCCGACGAGACCAAGGGCTACCGCCGGCTCGTCATCGAGAAGCCGTTCGGCACCGACCTCGAGTCGGCACTCGTGCTGAACGAGAGGCTGCACGCGTCGTGGCGGGAAGACCAGATCTTCCGGATCGACCACTTCCTCGGCAAGGAGACGGTCCAGAACATGCTCGTGTTCCGGTTCGCGAACCGGTTCATCGAGCCGGTACTGAACTCGAACCACGTCGACGAGATCCAGATCACCGTGGCGGAGACGCTCGGCGTCGAAGGTCGTTCGCGCTACTACGACGGCATCGGCGCGCTGCGCGACATGGTGCAGAACCACCTCATCCAGATGTTGACGTTCGCGACGATGGAACCGCCCGCGTTGTGGGACGCGGAGATGATCCGCGACCACAAGGTCGAGGTGCTCAAGTCGATCCATTCCATGAACCCGGATATCGATGCGGTGCGGGGTCAGTACACGGCTGGGCTCGTCGACGGCGAACCCCGCCTGGGCTATCGCGCCGAACCCGGTGTCGATCCCGCCTCGCACACCGACACCTTTGCCGCGGTCCGGCTCCATGTCGACACGTGGCGCTGGGAGGGCATCCCGGTGCTGCTGCGTTCGGGGAAGCGGCTCGCCGCCAAGGCGCACGAGGTGGTGTTCCGGTTCCGGGAGCCGCCGAGCCGGCTGTTCCGGCACACGCCGCTCGAGCACGCGGAACCGAACTGGCTGGTGTTCCGGATGAGCCCGTCGGAAGCGACCGAGCTCGTGGTGCGCACGAAGCAACCCGGGCTCGAGCTCGAGTCGCGGGAGTCGGTGCTGAGGGCCGAGTACGCATCGCCCGGCGACAAGGAGGCGAGCGCGTACGAGTCGTTGCTCCTCGACGTGCTGGAGGGCGATCACACGCCGTTCCTGCGCTTCGACGAGGTGGAGTGGTCGTGGCGGATCGTCGATCCGGTGATGAAGGCGTGGCAACACGGGGCACCCGAGGACTACGTCGCCGGGAGCGACGGACCCGCGGGGCAGCACCGCTTCCTCGGTGCCGGGCACTACTGGCGACCACTCCAGAATCCCACCTCATGACGCGCGTTCTTGGTTGATTTCTTCGTCCTGATCGGGAAGAGTTTCGCCTGCAGCACGCTTGGTACGAGCACGCGTGTCTTCGCCATCGGGAGGTGGCCGTGCAGGTTCAGGAACGTCCCGTCAGCCATGCGCCCACGCCCTTCGGTCTCGCGGCCGCGATCGCCGGCTTTCTCGGCGCCGACATCCCGATCCCACTGGAGTGTTACGACGGAAGCCGGCTCGGTCCGCCCGACGGTCCGACCCGGATCGTGGTGCGCTCGCCCAAGGCGCTGCGCTACGTGCTCACGGGCTTCGGCGAGCTCGGCTTCGCCCGGGCGTACGTCGCCGGTGAGCTCGACGTCGAAGGCGACATCTTCGACGCCCTGACCCTGCGCGACAACCTTCCCGACGTCAGGGTGACGCCGCGCGAGTGGCTGGGCCTGGCGCGCACGGCCGGGGTCGATGGGCTCCGACCGCTCCCGCCGCCACCCGAGGAGATCCGTCAGCACGGGCGCCGGCACAGCAAGGAGCGTGACGCGGCTGCGATCGCGCACCACTACGACGTGTCGAACGACTTCTACCGGATGATCCTCGGTCCGTCGATGACGTACTCGTGCGCCGTGTTTGCCGCCCCGGAGACGTCCCTCGAGGACGCGCAGGCGGCCAAGTACGAGTTGGTGAGCCGGAAGCTCGCGCTCCGTCCGGGCATGCGGCTGCTCGACGTGGGCTGCGGTTGGGGCGGCATGGTGATGCACGCGGCACGTGAGTACGGGGTCTGCGCGGTCGGGGTGACCTTGTCGAACCGGCAGGCGGATTGGGCGCGGGCCGCGGTGAAGGAAGCCGGCCTCGACGACCGGGTCGAGATCCGGGTGCAGGACTACCGCGACGTGGTCGACGGCCCCTTCGACGCCATCAGCTCGATCGGGATGTTCGAGCACGTCGGCGCGGCCAAACTCGACGAGTACTTCTCCCGCCTGTACGAGCTGTTGCGCCCGGGCGGCCGGTTGCTCAACCACGGAATCGCGCGCCGTCCGGGCAACAGTCCCGCATTCGCGCGCCGTGGATTCATCGACAAGTACGTCTTCCCCGACGGTGAGCTCCACGAGGTCGGGTCGGTGGTGTCCCGGATCCAGAAGGCGGGGTTCGAAGCGCGCAACGTCGAGGGTCTGCGCGAGCACTACGCGCAGACGTTGCGTCACTGGGTCGCGAACCTGGAGTCGCACTGGGAAGAGGCCGTGCGGCTGGTCGGTCCCGGACGCGCTCGGGTGTGGCGTCTCTACATGGCTGCGTCGGCGATCCACTTCGACGCCCAGCGCGCACATATCTTCCAGGTGCTCGCGGTCAAGGACGACAACGGTCGTTCCAACATGCCCTGGCGCCCCGACTGGTTTTAGCGCTTCCCGAAGTGCAGCGAGCGCCGCAGACGAGTCACGATTTCGAGGCCGGCCCCGGCCCGGGTTTCTCGTCGTGCCCGCCGAACTGCTTGCGCATGGCCGAGAGCATCTTGTTCGTGTAGTCGGCCGTGCCCTGGGAGATGAAACGGTCCATCAGCGCGGTGGCGATCACCGGGGCGGGAACCCCTTCGTCGATCGCAGCCATGAGCGTCCAGCGGCCTTCACCGGAGTCGCTGACCCGCCCGCTGAAGTCGGCGAGATCGGGCGACTCGTACAACGCGTTCGCGGTGAGGTCGAGGAGCCACGACGCGATCACGCTGCCGCGCCGCCACACCTCGGATACCCGCGGGAGGTCGAGGTCGTACTGGTACAGCTCGGGGTGGGCGAGGGGCGCGGTCTCCGCGTCGGCGTCACGCTGGAGCGAGCCGATGTTCGCGTGGTGCAGGATCGTCAAACCTTCGGCGTACGCGGCCATGAGCGCGTACTCGATCCCGTTGTGCACCATCTTGACGAAGTGGCCGGCGCCCGCCGGTCCGCAGTGCAGGTAGCCCATCTCCTCGGTGGCGGGCTCGCCTTCCCGCCCGTACGTGCGCTCGATCGTCCCGGCGCCCGGTGCGAGCGCACGCCAGATGGGGTCGAGGCGCTGGACGGCCGCGTCGGGACCACCGATCATCAGACAAAAGCCGCGGTCGAGCCCGAACACGCCGCCGCTGGTACCGCAGTCGATGAAGTCGATCCCGAGGGGTGCGAGCTTCTCGGAACGGGCGATGTCATCGACGTAGTGCGAGTTGCCGCCGTCGATGACGGCGTCACCGGCGGAGAGATGCGATGCGGTGTCGTCCATGACCAGTCCGGTCACCGCGGCGGGAACCATCAGCCATACCGCCCGCGGCGCATCCAGCTTCGTCGCCATGTCGGCGGCCGAGGTCGCGCCGATTGCGCCGGCGCCAACCAGTGCGGCGACCGCGGCGGCGTCGTGGTCGTACACCACACACTCATGTCCGGCGGCCATCGCCCGGCGTACGAGGTTGTTCCCCATGCGGCCGAGCCCGATCATTCCGAGCTGCATCTCGACTCCTCTCGCAACGTGTGGATCGCGTTCAGGTCGTGACCCCGGGGACGTGTTCGGCGGCCGCGAGCGCGGCGCCGACGATCCCGGCGAGGTTCCCGAGCTCGGCGATACGCACCTCGCAGCCGGGATCGACCCGATCGAGGAACTTGTCGGCGTGCTTCACGATGCCGCCGCCGATCACGATGAGCTCCGGCCACAGGATCTCGTGCAGGTGCACGAGGTATTGCTCCAATCGTTGTGTCCATTTCTTCCACGAGAGTTCCTCGGATTCGCGCGTCGCATCCGATACCCACGTGTCGACGAGGTGATCGTTCACGAAGACGTGACCGAGCTCGCTGTTCGCGATCAGCGCTCCGTCGTTGAGAAGCGCGGTGCCGATGCCCGTCCCGACGGTGACCATCACCACGAGACCTCGATGGGCACGCGCGGCGCCGAAGCGCGCTTCGGCCAGTCCGGCCGCGTCGGCATCGTTGAGCACGACGCACGCACGGTCGGCCGCGCGCGAGATCACCGTTGCGGCGTGCGCGCCGATCCACGACTTGTCGATGTTGGTCGCGGTGCGAACGACCCCTCGCTCGACCACCGCGGGCATCGTGCAACCGATGGCGCCCGTCGCCGGGAGCTGACCCACCAGGTCGGCCACGACGGCGGCGATCGCGTCGGGGGTTGGCGGTTGGGGGGTGGGGATGCGGATCCGCCCGGTCGCCTGGCCGGTGTGCAGATCGACGACTGCGGCCTTGACGCCGGAGCCCCCCACGTCGACGCCTACGAGCTCGTTTGCACCCGTCGTCGCTGTCATCGGTCAGGAACCTACTTCTTCGACGGGTAGTTTCTCGGCAGTGCCCAGGCTCGAGGACTACGCGCTCTTGGGCGATCGGCGCACCGCCGCGCTCGTGTCGAAGGCGGGGTCGATCGATTGGTGGTGCACGCCGCGCTTCGATGCGCCGGCGTGCTTCGCGGCCCTCCTCGGCGAGCCCGAGCATGGCCGCTTCCTGATCGCTCCCTGCACGACCTCGAAGGATCCCGACCCCGTCGAAGTCCAGACCACCCGGCACTACCGGCCGGGAACGATGGTGCTCGAGACCGAGCACACGACGCCCACCGGCCGGGTGCGGGTCGTCGACTGCCTCGCCCTCGGGCATTCGCGGCCGCTGCTCGTGCGGCTGATCGAGGGCGTCGAGGGCACCGTCGACATGATGGTCGAGCTCATCGTGCGGTTCGACTATGGATCCATTATGCCGTGGGTCCGGCGCGTCGACGATCGTTGGCGCGCCATCGGTGGACCGGAGGGCCTCGAGCTCTTCACGCCGATCCGCCTGCACGGTCGCGAGAAGACGTCGAGCGCCGAGTTCTCGGTCGCGGCCGGCGAACAGGTGCCGTTTGTCCTGGGCTGGTTCCCGTCGCAGGAGCCGCATCGCGTTCCCGACGACGCGGCTGCCGTCGTCGACGACACCACCGCGCACTGGCACCGCTGGTCGGCGCGGTGCCAGTACTCGGGCGAATGGCGCGAGCCGGTGCTGCGTTCGTTGCTCACGTTGGAAGCCCTGACCTTCGAGCCGACCGGTGGGATCGTCGCGGCACCGACCACGTCGTTGCCGGAGACGATCGGCGGGTCGCGCAACTGGGACTACCGGTTCTGCTGGGTACGCGACGCGACCCTGACACTCGAGGCTCTCTTGATCGGCGGCTTCCAGCACGAGGCGTTGCGCTGGCGCGAATGGCTGCTGCGCGCGGCCGCAGGCGATCCCGAGACGTTGCAGACGATGTACGGCGTGGGCGGCGAACGGCGGCTCACCGAGCTCGAGCTCGACTGGTTGCCGGGCTACGAGCAATCGAGCCCGGTCCGCACCGGGAACGGCGCCCACTCGCAGCTCCAACTCGACGTGTACGGAGAGCTCCTCGACGTGTTGTGGCAGGCGACCCGAGCCGGCACGCCGCCGAGCGAGAACACGTGGGAGCTCGCCTTGCTGCTGCTCGAGGTGCTGGAGAAGGCGTGGGCCGCGCCCGACGAGGGCATCTGGGAGGTCCGGGGCGGACGCCGGCACTTCACGCATTCCAAGGTGTTGTGCTGGGTGGCCTTCGACCGGGCCATCACGATGGTGGAGCAAGCGGGCTACCAGGGCCCCGTGGAACGCTGGCGCGAGATCCGCGCCGAGATCCACAAGCAGGTGTGTGAGCTGGGATACAGCAAGGAACGCGGGGCGTTCACGCAGTGCTTCGGCTCGGACGAGCTCGACGCTTCGGTGCTCATGATCCCGCTCGTCGGGTTCCTTCCCGGCGACGATCCGCGCGTTCGTTCGACGATCGCGGCGATTCGTAGCAACCTGACCCGCGACGGATTGGTGCTCCGGTACGACCCGGGCGACGCTGAGGTCGACGGCATCGGCGAGCCTGAGGGCGTGTTCCTGCCGTGCAGCTTCTGGATGGTCGAGGCGCTCGCGCTCGCGGGCGAGCGCGACGAAGCAAAGGCGCTGTTCGACCGGTTGCTCGCGCTCGCCAACGACGTGGGGCTGTTCTCGGAGGAGTACGACCCGGTGGCGAAACGGTTCCTCGGCAACTTCCCGCAGGCCTTCACCCACCTTGCCCTCGTCGCGGCCGCGCACACCCTCGAGCCCGACCGTTCCCCGATCCAGCGCCGTCGCCGCGATCCCTCGACCGACGGCGACCCGGCCGCGAGGGAGCGCGCGACGACGTAACTACACGTGAATCGCGCTGACGTAATCTGCTCTCATGGCGCTGGTCACGAACACGGTCAAGGGCTCGTCGGCGAAACGTCTGCTGTTGCTCGTCCACGGTTACGGCGCCGACGAACAGGATCTCGGCGGACTCCTGCCGTACCTCGACCCTGACGGGGTCTTCGCCGCGGTCATGCCCCGGGCGCCAATCTCGGCCCCGGGCACGCCCGGATACATGTGGTACGACATGGGGGGCGCGCCGGGCGCGGATCTCACCGAACAGTTCGTCACTGCGCTCGAAGAGCTCGATGCGCTTGTCGACGAGCAGTGCGAGCTGCTCGGCTTCCCGCGTTCGGATGCGATCTTCGCCGGGTTCTCGCAAGGCGGCGGGCTCGCGCTCGCACTCGGCCTCTACGCGGCGCCGGACGAGCGCCCGCGCGTCTACCCGGCGGGTGTGCTCGCCATGAGCCCGGCTGCGCTCACCGGTCCGATCGATGACGGGGCCCGCGCGGTGCCGGTTCTCGTGCAACACGGTTCGGACGATCCGTTGATCCCGGTGCAACGGTCGCGCGACCTCGCGCGTGACCTGCGCGACTTCGGGATCGCGACCGTGTACCGCGAGTATCCAATGGAGCACCAGGTCGCCATCGAAGGACTGCGCGACGCCCGGGCGTGGCTCGAGTCGGTCCTCGCGGGCGAGCGCCCGGACGAGCCCGTGCCCGACGACCCGATCGAGCTGGTGCCGTCGGTGACGACCGCGCAATGGGAAACCGAGGTGTTGCGCAGCGAGCTCCCGGTCATCGTCGACTTCTGGGCGCCGTGGTGCCAACCCTGCCGGCAGGTCTCACCGATCGTCGAGACGATCGCCGCGATGCGCACGTCGTCGTACAAGGTCGTGAAGGTGAACATCGACGACGAGCCCGCGCTCGCCCAGCAGTACGACGTGCAGAGCATCCCGTTGATCGGCTTGTTCCGCAACGGTCGGCTCGAACGCAAGTCGCTCGGTTTGAAGGCCCGCCCCCAGCTCGAAGCCGAGCTCGGGATGCTCGTCATTCCCTGACGCCCCGGCCGTCGTTCTTCGGATATCGGTTATTCGGGCATCTCCACGTCGACCCGGAGCCGGCTGAGTCGCGTCGACGCGATCCGCCAGCGGCCCTCGACCTTCTCGTAGGTCTCGTGGTAGTGGCCGTAGCCGTGCATGCTCACGATGGGGCCGCCCGCGGGCCAGCGCAGCATGTCCTCCATCGCCCAGATGCCCGTGGCTTGGGTGGGGGAGAGGATCTCGATCTCGGGCATGTGGCCGTGATGCACGGTCGTGACGGCGTCGATCGAACCGCGTACGAACGCGACGATCTCGTCTCGGCCGCGCACTATGCCGTCGTCGCTCGATACCGGTCCCCGCATCTCGCCCGACACGTCGAGGGTGGCCGAGAGGGTGAACTGCTCCGCGAACCCGTCCCAGTCCTTGGTGTCCATGCACCGGAAGTACCGCGCCTTGAGGGCCTCGATGTCGGCTCTCGCGGCCCGTTCGCCGGAGCTCACGGACGGGAGGTCAGCGCCGCTTGATCGCGGCGGCGATGTCGTGCAGCGTCGCCACGATCGCGTCGGTGATCGAGGTGCCGGCGGCCTTCATCTCGTCGCGTACGGCGGGATCGCGGAGCGTGTCGCCGATGGTCGTGAAGCCGGCGTCCAGCGCGTCGCCAACCTGGCGGAGGGCGGTGTTGATCTTCTCCCGCTCGTCGGAACCGAACCCGGCGTTGACGTCGAAGCGGTCCTTCAGCTGGTGGCCGAGCCGGGTGAACTGCTCACCGACGTCGTCCCACTTGTCCTTCGCCTCGGCCATATGTCCTCCCGGGACTCGCGGGCGTGATGGAAATCGAAGGAACGTTAA
>JBEPUZ010000095.1:0-15211 GCA_041691275.1 Actinomycetota bacterium
CGGTGAGCGGGTCCGATCCCTTCGAGGCCCTCAGGCGTTCAGCTTCGTCCTGTTCCCACAGTCCCTCTTCTTCGTCGGATTGGCCTTCACCGAAGACGTCGTCGTAATCATCGTCGGTGAGGTCGCGCCCCGCCTTGGAGCTCAGGTAGCGACTGAGCGTCTGCCCGAAGGCGAAGGGACTCGACAGAAACCGCTTCTTCAGCAGCATCGTCACGATGTCGCCGCCGGGCTTGGTTCCGTTGAGCTTGGCGCTCTTGGTAACGATTTCATCGAGCAGCGCGAACATCTCCTGTTCGTCGTCGCGCGGCGTGAAGGTCAGTGCGCTGACGACCCGGTTCTTGAAACCCTTGCCCGGGAGATCACGCTTCAGGCGACGGACCGTGACGTCCTTGAGGGCGTTGGAGTCCAGCAGCGCACCGCGTGAGAAACGACGAGAATCGATCATCTCCAAGAGCGCGGTGAACGATTCCGGATGACCGTTGTGAGGTGTCGCCGACAAGAAGAGCCTGTGCTCGCACTTGTCGGCGAGCTGTCGCACCGCCACCGTCCGTTGGGTGTCGACGGCGTAGCCGCGGCCGCCGGCGATCGCCGACGGACTCGACGGGGCGACGTGATGCGCCTCGTCGACGACGAGGATGTCGAACGCGAAGTGCTTGCCCGACTTCGGATTGCTCGCTTGCGCGTAAACATCACGCAGCAGACGCTGCGCTCGTACCTGAGGAAGCCACGCCATCGAGACGATGACCCGCGGGAACATGAGGAAAGGATTGGCGTGTAGCCCGTGGCTTCGGCGCACCTGCGCCATCAATTCGCTGTTGACGATGGTGAACTCGAGGCCGAATTTGTCGCGCATCTCGTCCTGCCACTTCAGCGACAGGCTCGGGGGGCACACGACGACTGCGGTACGCGCGCGGTGACGGAGCAGCAGTTCCTGGATGACGAGGCCGGCCTCGATCGTCTTGCCCAGCCCCACGTCGTCGGCCAGCAGCAGGTTCGTTCGCGGTGCGCCGAGCGCGCGACGGAGGGGCTCGAGTTGGTACGCCTCGACGTTCACGCCGGACCAGAAGGGCGCCTGATAGCGGTTCGGATCTGCGGACGTGACCGCTCCCCAGCGCATCGCATCGATGAACCCAGCAAGTGTCTCGGGGTCGTCGAAGCGATCGGGGTGGATGATCTCCGGCAAACCTTGGGCAGGCGTGACGGTATGGCCCACCTCCAGCTCCCAAACGACACTCAACGATTCGCCAAGCCGGTCTTCGTCGAGCGCCTGGAGGTCGATCACATGGGAGATCCGAGCGTCGGCCTCGTCGGCGGGGCTGCGGGGAAGGCCCTGCGCTTGCACGTTCGCCACCGCCCAGGTGGAGCCGCGGACCTGGACCACCTGGCCCGGTTCGGGCAACGGCGGCGTAACGCCCGCCAACAAGGTGGTCACAGGCGCGCCTGGCTTTCCGACGTCGCCGCTGCGGACGACAAGAGCTCGCCGGGGCGCCCGGAGACGATTCCGAGCGCTGGCACGTCGGCTCGGACGACCACCGATGTACGGCCCGAGACTGCGAATAGACCCCAGACCCGAAGCTCGGCTTTGAGTTCGTGCAATGCGAGCATCAGGGCAGTCCGATCTGTCAGTCCGGTGAACCGGAAAATCGGCCACGCGACGTTCCTGAAGCTACGCGATGGGTGGGACACGCCGCTCGCCTGTCCAGGTCGATCCACCGAGGAACCCTCTGGCGTCGGGTGGCGGGCGAAGCGACTGAGTCGCAGGCCTGCACCTGCGGCGACACTCCCGCTGCCTCGACAGCCCCCGAGGCGTGCTTCGATTCGGGGATGCGATATCGAGTGCGGATCAGCAGGGTTCAGCTCGCCGAGCGGACAGTTCGGGCAGCGGACGAAGACGCAGCGATCGAGAAGGTGCGCCAGGAACTCCAGCAGCCATACGGGTTCCTGGGTCGATGGGAGACAGTCAACACCGAGGTCGAGGTCGTCTCGGTCGAAGACTCGGTCGGCGGTACGCCGATCGCGCCGACAGACGGTGCGATGCTGCTCTCTGTCGCGGACGCCGCCAAGTCACTCGGGATCTCGCGAGGCTCGCTCTACGAACTCGTGAACAGCGGCGAGATCCGAAGCCTCCAGATCGGAAGACGCCGGCTCATTCCTCACCAGGCGCTCCTCGAGTTCATCGAGGGGAACACGAGCGCTGGCCGAGGAAAAACGCGCCACGCGCTGAAACGTTCCTCGCTTGCTGCGTTCTTCCACTCGCGACCGCGGCCGAGCGTCGGGCCACCGTGTCAGCGGCCTGCATGATCTCCTCCGCTCGCCTGACGAGCGTGCGCTCCTGCTCGGCGAGGACAGGCTCGGCACCTCCTACGGGAACGGGCGGGCTTCGGCGCACGTGTGCACCTGTGCAACTGATGGCGCTCGAGCGCGAGTCGCGGTCGGCCGCCCGCGGCCTGCTCGCGGCCTGGAGGCGTCCTCGAGGCACGTTTTCCCTGGTCAGAGACCTATTCGGTCGGTGTCCGGCGTACAGGCCGACTCGCCACCACCACCGGTTGTTGCGAAGCGGTGTCCTCGGGCGCCCTCACGTACGTCGGCGATCACACCGCCGCTTGTCGCGGCGCTCGGCCAATGCAACAGTGCCTGGCTGACCGTCGTTCGGCTACAACAATCGTCGATAGCGACGACCACGGGCGCCACGAGGAGCAGACGTGCGTGAACACGGGCTAGGCGAGAAGGAGATTCTTGGCGACCTAGCGCTGCGACAGAGTCGGGAGCCGTCGGTACACGGCGCCCGCTTGTTCGGCCTCGTCTACCCGAGCGGGCGCTCCGACCTCGAGGCGCTCATGGAGGAGGTCAACCGCCGGTACCTGTTCGGCAACGCTCTGAACCCGTTCAAGTTCGCGGAGCTCGCCGCGCTCGAGCGCGAGGTCATCGAGGGTGTCGGCGCGCTGCTGCACGTTGCCGACGGCGGGGGCGGCGCGATGACGTCGGGCGGAACCGAGTCGATCCTCATGTCGATGCTCGTCAGCCGCGAGCGCGCCCGGGCGCGCGGGGTCGAGCGACCGCAGATCCTCGCACCGACAACGGCTCACCCCGCCTACGCGAAGGCCGCGCACTACTTCGGTATGGACCTCGTGCGCGTGCCGCTCGACACCGACTTGCGCGCCGATGTGCGCGCCGCGCGCGAGTTGATCGGACCCGGGACCGCGGTGGTTGTGGCGTCGGCGTTCAACTACCCGTTCGGAGTCATGGATCCCGTCGAGCAGCTCGCCGCGCTCGCGGCCGAGCACGGCGTCGGCTGCCACGTCGACGCGTGCATCGGCGGGTTCGTGCTGCCGTTCCTCGAACGCCTCGGGATCGACGTGCCGCCCTGGGACTTCCGCGTCGAAGGCGTCACGGAGATCTCCGCCGACGTCCACAAGTACGGGTACTGCCCGAAAGGCGCGTCGGTGATCCTGCACCGCGACCCCGACTGGTTCGCACACCAGGTGTTCCTCTACGACCAGTGGCCGTCGGGACTGTACGGATCGCCGGCCATGGCCGGCGCCCGCCCGGCCGCGCCAATCGCAACGGCCTGGGCCGCGATCAACTACCTCGGCGTCGACGGGTACACGGAGATCATGCGCGACCTGATGCAGACCACTGCGAAGGTGCGCGACGGCATCGCGGCGATCGACGGCCTCGAGATCATCGGCGATCCGATCGGTCCGGTGCTGTCGTTTCGGTCCGCCACGTTCGATCTCGACGCGGTCGCCGACGTGATGGACGACCGGGGCTGGAATCTCAACCGCAACACCGAACCACGTGGCTTGCACCTCATGCTCTCGCCCGCCCACGCCGCGGTGGTCGACGAGCTGCTCTCCGATCTGCGCGACGCGGTCGACCAGCACGGCGAGTCGCGCGGCGTCGAGGCCCGATATTCCTGACCGCCCCGAAACTCCTGACCGAGGCCTCCGGCGGTGGGGAGGTCGTCGAGGAATACGGGCCGGGCTTCGTCTATTGAGCGGTGTGCGGCTATGCCCGTGGCGACCCACCAGGCGCCGTCGTCAACCGTGACGGCGGGTCGGCTGCCGGTTCGTATGGCGCGGCGAACGCTTCCACTTTTCCGCGGGCCCCAACCGCACAGGAGACTGCGCAAACACCTCCGCAACCACCACGACCACGACCGCGACGTCGGCGTCCTCACGAATGCGGCCTAGCGCCGACTACCGATGAGGACGACGCATCGCTTCGACGCGGCTCCCGACGCGCGCTGCAATTCGCGTGGCCGTTTCTTCGTCGCCGCCCCGAGCGACGCACTCCGACACGGTTGGTTCGCGCTCCTCTTCAATCGCCGTCACGATCTGCTCGATCCGCGCCCGGACGAACCTTTCGGGCAGCTTCCAGCTCACACCTTCGGCCATAAGGTGGTCGACCGTTATCTCATCGATGTCCTCTTCACCATCGACGCGCTGTGCCGCGTCCTGGTCGAGGGCGTCCCACATCCGCGTGGAGATCAGGTCGTACAGCGGTGCGAACGCGACGCTGCCGTCGCCAGGGAGCACCACCGAGTAGTTGCGCGCGTGCGCGTCGGCGTTGCCGATCGCGACATTGAATGACACGGCGCGAAGGAACGGTGCAAGGTTCGCGACACCGAGGTGCTCGCTCAGAACGCCGGCGAGATCCTTCAGCGTCGGGCCGGGGCGAGCGATAGTCGTCGCCGCGTCGCCCCAGCCACCGCCGGGGTCCCGACGTTGGACATGTGGTCTTTCGTACTTCAGGAGCGGGTCGAGTCCGAGCGCGCCCAGCAGATCCTCTTGGTGGATCCGATCGACGGAGCCGTCGGATCGTTCAACGCGGTCGTAGCGTTCGATGACGAGAGACGTCGTCTCGCCGAACACATCGATGCGCGCGTCGGGGACGTCGAGACCGCACCGGCGGGCAAGCGTGAGACAGTAGAACTCGTTGGTTGCGATGCCATCGAACCGCCAGCCGTCGTTGCGTGCCAACTCGACCGGTTCCGGCTTGACGATCACGGTCGAGGGTGCGCCACCCGTTGGCACCACGTACTCACCGTCGACGCGATGGAGCAGAACTTTGTCCTGCATTCCGGCGAGCGACAGGCGGACGCCGCGGGCGCGGTCGAGGCCGAGTCCCATTCGGTGCGCTCGCCCGACGATGTCGGCGAGTTCAGCTTCGCCGACATCTTGGTAGTGACCACCCGCTTCTGGTTCGCCCGACACCAACACTTGCACGGCGCCCGCGACGTCTCGACCGAGCGCCGCGATGAGCCCGTAGCGGTCGTCTTCGGGGATGCCGAAAGTCTCGACCGCCCAGGCCAGCGCGCGGCCCTCGGGAAGGAGAGACCGAACCCACCGGCCGCCCGGTCCGGCCGCTGGATACGTCTCTGCGCGCAGGGGGAGCGAAAGAGAGAGGCGACAACCCGTTGGATCTTCCACGGCCGCCGATGTGTATCGCAGTGCCGTGTCGCCAAAGCCGGCGTCCACGACGTCTGCGACGTGTCGGCCGTAGAGGTGCACTGCCAGCGACTCGCGCGCGCTCATCGTGGTTCGTGCTCTCCCCCAGCAGCGCTGGCTTCGACGGCAAGCCTTGCGGTTCGCGGCCGCAGGTTGATCTCGAGTCCGACGGCATCGATGATGTCGAGCAGACGAAGCAACTGCCTCGTCAACTCTCCTCGCTCGAGCGACGCGATCATGTGGCGGTCTGCCCCGCCGACGAACTCGCCGAGTTCAGCCTGGGTCAGGCCGGCCTTCCGGCGGGCCTGACGGATAGCCGTACCCAGTTCCTGTGCTGAGTTGCTGCTCACCGGACCGATCCGTGATGGTTGGATTTTCTACCATTATACTGCTTCCGGCGACCGCTGCATACACTTTGGTAGAAAATCCTGCCATCAGCCCGGATCGAGCTCCAGCGAGGGCTCAAAGGTAGGTTTTCCTACCACAGCCCGCGGTAGCGGCCACGCCCCTGCGCACCCACCACCGTCGCCCTGCCGTGGTCTCGTCGTGTCGTGGCGGGTCTACGTGTGGCGTCGCAACGGAGTCGGGGCGGGTGATCGCGAACCGGTGTTCTTCGGCAAGAGGAACACCGCGGCCCTCCACGGTAGGCATCACGGCGACAACCACCGCTACCGGACTGACCCGCTGGAGTGTCGAGCGACTCGCCCTCAGACAGACCTGTGACGACGCTCAGACAAGGGCTGGGGAACGCAGATTCGCGCCGGTGCCGGCGATTGGAAGCAGCATCGTAAACGTCGTGCCGTCCGACGACGACGCGAGCTTTATGAGACCGCCGTGGAGCTGGACGATCTCCTTTGCGATGTACAAGCCGAGTCCTGTCCCGGCTGCTTGGTCTTCCTTCGAGTGGGCGCCACGAAAGAACCGCGTGAAGAGTCGCTCCTGCTCGTCCGGGGGTATTCCGATGCCATTGTCTCGAACCGAGAGAAGCAGTTCGTCGTCCGTGGTGCGAGATGCGATCTCGATCCGGCCACCCGGCTTTGTGAACTTGATCGCGTTCGACACCAGGTTGAGAAGCGCACGCTCGAGCTGACCCGAATCCCCGACGAGATCGGTGTCCGATCCGAGGTCGACGGTGAGTTGGAGCTTTGCCGCCGCGACCATGGGGACGGTGGCCTCGCGGACACGCTCCACAACATCGGCGATGTCGATGGGGCCGACATCAAGTGCGAAGCTGCCGTTCTCGACTCGCGCCAAGAGCAGGAGGTCCTCGATCAGTACGAGGAGCCGGTGACCGTTGCGCTCGATGATTCCGAGTATCCGCTTCTGTTCGGCACTCGGTGCATCGGGTTCGCCGTCGTTGAGCATCTCGACGTAGCCAATGACGGTAGTGAGCGGACTGCGAAGCTCGTGCGAGATCTTGGAGATGAACTCGCTCTGGGCGGCTTCGAGCAGCCTGATCCTTTCGCGCTGGGTCGCCTCGGACGTCGTGCGCAGATCCTCCCGGGCCTTGGCGTGGAGGAGATACGCCGCCGCGACGTCGGCCAGGGTCTGCGCGGCGGTCATCTCTTCGGCATTGAGCGCCCCGACCGTGGTGCGGTAGAGATCAAGGGCGCCGAGTCTGCGATCACCGTCACGCAGCGGGAACGTGAACACTGCGGCGAGTCCCGCGTCTACCGCGCGTGGCGTGAACTTCGGGAAGCGTGTCTCGTCGTACAGGTTCGCCACGACGACCGCTTCGCCGGTCTCGTACGCGGCGATGCAGGGCCCTTCGCCCAGCTCCGACTGCAGCTGCTCATACCGAAGCGCGGAGTCGTCGGACGCAGCGATGTAACGAGGTTCTTCCCCGGGAGAGATCAGCGTGACGCCGACCGCTGTTATCGGGAGCACCTGGACAATGCGCACGACGAGCTCATCCAAGATCTTCTGGATGGAGAAGTCGGTCGCGACAGTCCGAGCGAACTCGCTCAGGACACTGGAGAGTCGGTGTTCGAGGTTCATCGTTCTCGTTCCGCCGTCGACATCATCACCGCAGGGACCGGGCGGAACACCTCTTACAACTTCTTACATGATCGGATCGTCGATATCCCGCCACTTGTTGAGTGCAATATGCCACAGCGACGCTTCGTCATCGGCGAGACGATTCGCAACGGGAAACCCTGGGGGCCCTTGCGGTGTTGCGCGCGTCTGCTTGCGGTACATCCGCCACCGATGAAGATCGTGTCTCATTGTCCGCACCAGCAGTTACACTTCACTCAACACGCGACCTAGTCCCTGTTGCTTGCGTCTCCATTCGAGACCGACGGAACAGGAGGGTGCATGCTGCAGCCAATCGAAATGTTTGCATCGACCGGCGCGTGTGGTTCTGCGCTAGGCGCGCTCCATGAGGGTTAGCGCACTCGCCGATATCCGGCGAGACCTTGACCGCGAGCGCGATGCCGCCGGAAGTTCAGCCGCGCTCCTGATCGCCGCATGCGTCGCGGCATTGGACGTCACGGGCGCGGGGATCATGGTGATGATCGGACGTGGTCACCGGGGAAGCGTGGGCGGCTCTGACGACGTCATTCGCCTCATTGAGGAGCTGCAATTCACGCTCGGTGTCGGGCCCTGCATCGATACGTGCCGGACCGGTTTGCCGGTACTCGAGCCCGACCTGGCGCATCCCGTCACGGACCGTTGGCCGGAGTTGGCCCCTTCTGCCGTCGAAGCCGGGGTCGCGGCGATCTTCGCGTTCCCGGTCGTCGTCGGCGGGATCGGCCTCGGGGCGCTGGACCTCTATCAGTCCGAGATCGGCGACCTGCGCCCGGAGCAATACGCAGACGCGATCGAGATGGCCGACGTGGTCGGCCGCGAAATTCTCGCGTGGCAAGCGGACGCTCCGGCCGGCACCCTCGCGTCGGAACTGGATCAGCCCGAGAGCCTCCGGCTGGTTGTCCATCAGGCTTCGGGAATGCTGTCGGTAAGTCTCGGCATCTCCATCGAGGATGCCCTCATGCGGGTACGTGCGTATGCGTACGCCGAACATCGATCAATCGATGATGTCGCCGCCGACGTGGTCACCGGGGTTCTCGTGATCGAACGATGACCACATCAGCGCCGCGCAGAAGACGGCGAATCTGCCATGGCTGACCGAGAGACACTCCTCTCTGAGACGTTCGTCGAAATCGCAGACACGCTGGTGGACGAGTTCGACGTCGTCGATGTCTTGACCACGCTCGCGTCACGATGCGTGGCACTCTTCGATGTCGATGAAGCCGGTCTGATGCTCGCCGCCGCCGGACGGCTCCAAGTCGTTGCGTCTTCGAGCCACACCATGCGATCCCTCGAGCTGTTCGAGGTCCGACACGACGAAGGTCCCTGTGTCGATTGCTACCGCGACGGGCTGAGAGTCGAGTGTGACGATGTCGGCAAGGCTCAGGAACGTTGGCCGACCTTCGCCGTGGAGGCTATGAAGGCCGGAATTGGTTCTGTCTTCGCCGTCCCGATGCGGCTACGCGATCAGACGATTGGCTCCCTCAATCTGCTGCGCAGCGGTACCGGCGGATTGACCGAGTCGGATTTTGCCGCCGCGCAGGCAATGGCGGATGTGGCGACCATCGGCATCCTGCAGCACCGCTTGGTTGTCGAGCACAAAGTCATCGCGGGCCAGTTGCAGAGTGCTCTGCAGAGCCGGATCGTCATCGAGCAGGCGAAGGGCATCGTTGGCGCGACGACGGGCCTCACGATGGAAGAATCGTTCCTGGCAATGCGAAGATTCGCGCGAAATCACAATCTCAAACTCATGGAGGTCGCGACCGGCCTCGTGACGCGGACGCTGGCAACGCAGCACGTGGTCGGCAGCTCCCGTCACATCGGACCATGACCGCGCAACGTGAGCTGGGCGACGACCCAATTTCTTCTCTCAAGCTGGGTTCTGATTCGTCGACCTGGTAGGCGTACCCGTCTGGTCCTTGCGGGCGCAGTTACCGCGCCGTCTCCTGGATCGGAACCATGAATCTCGAACATCGACTCTCCAGTGTCCTGAGCGAGTTCGCACGCACGTTGGTCACCGACTTTCCGATTCAGGCGATCCTCGACCACCTGGTCGTGCGCATCGTCGACGTATTGCCGATAACGGCGGCCGGTGTCACGCTGATCTCTCCCGGGGAAGAACCTCGTTACATCGCTGCGTCCGACGACTCCGCGCTTCGGTATGAGCAGCTGCAGTCGGAGCTGGGCGAAGGGCCCTGCATCGCCGCGTACGAGACCGGCGAAGCGGTCGTCGTGGCGAACCTGTACGACGAGACACGCTTCCCGAAGTTCACGCCACGCGCGGTAGACGCGGGACTCGCCGCAGTGTTCACGTTCCCCCTGCGTGACAGTGATCGCAGGCTCGGCGCGCTCGACCTCTACCGCACGAGCGCCGGACCGCTGGGCGAAGAAGAGATGGCGGCCGCGCAGACCCTGGCCGACGTCGCGGCCGCGTATCTCCTCAACGCACAGGCTCGCGACGACCTCCGGGAGTCTTCCGAGCGGGCGCGTCACACATCACTTCACGATCCCCTCACCGGACTCCCGAACCGCGCGCTCCTCATCGAACGTCTCGACCACGCGATTTTGCGCTGCCGACGCTCTGAGAAGTCGGTCGCGATCATGTTCGCCGACCTCGACCGATTCAAGACAGTCAACGACACGCATGGTCACCGCGTCGGCGACCATCTGCTCAAAGCGGTCGCCGATCGGCTCACCGGATTGCTGCGTCCGGGCGACACCGTGGCGCGCTTGGGCGGCGATGAGTTCGTCGTCATGTGCGAAGACCTTGACGACGTGACGCGGGTCGAGTCGCTGGCCGATCGGCTCGGCGTAGCACTCGCCGCGCCGTACGTCTTCGGAGACATCGAGCTGCGTATCACCGCAAGCATCGGAATCGCGTTCGCGGGCGATGGTGACGATCTCTCCGAACAGGTGCTGCATGACGCCGACACGGCCATGTATCAGGCGAAGCGCGGCGGAGGAAATGATCACGGAGTCGTCGACCTGAGAGACAAGAGTCCGGGGCACACTCGGGCCGGCCTCAGTCACAGCCCCGACCGCGCCCAGGTTGGCGTCAAGGTCGTCTCCGAAGATCGGTCTCCGTGCACCCCGCCGTGGGGAGACTGATCTTCCGCGCACGTTCGGGTGATGAGCGCCGAGGGTCCGGGCGGGTTTCGAGGCGGCGGTGATAGACCCGCCCCTCATGGGTGCACGGTGGTGACGGCTGCATGAGTGGGTCGGAAGCGTTGCCGCAACGGATACGGAGACGGCTGAACCGCTTCGTCGCGCCATCGGCGACGAACGGTGACACGGCGGGCGTCGACGTCGTGAAGCTCGCGTACAACATGATCTTGGATCGTGAGCCCGACCCGACCGGTCTCGCCACGTACACCGACGCGCTCACGACGGGGCGTCTGTCGCCGCGTGGGATCGCGGAAGATCTCCTCGCCTCGGCGGAGTTCGAGAGTGCCGCTCGCTACCCGGCCCGACTCCTCAACTTCTCGTTGCACTGGAGCCGCCGGGATTTCGTGCGGTCGTTCCCGCGCGCGCGGCACATCCTGGATCTCGGGGGTTCGTGGAAGTGGTCGGCCGAGGGCGCACTGCTCGCGCTCGGCTATCCGTACCCGTTCGAGTGTCTGACGATCGTCGACCTCCCGAGCGACGACCGGCACGAGTCGTATCAGTCGGAACACCACGGCGACGTCACGACGTCGGGCGGCCTCGTCCGCTACGACTACCGCTCGATGACCGACCTGTCGCCGTACGGCGACGCATCCTTCGATCTGGTGTACAGCGGGCAGTCGATCGAGCACGTCACGCCGGAAGAGGGCGCGCATGTGTTGCGCGAAGCATTCCGTGTACTTCGCCCGGGCGGATGGCTCGCGCTCGACACACCCAACGCAAAGGTGTGCCGTCTGGTCGGTGAGGAGTTCATCGACCCCGACCACGAGGTCGAGTACACGGTCGCGGAGATCGTCGCGCTGGTCGAAGGAGCCGGATTCCAACTCGACGAGCTGAAGGGGCTCAACTATCTCGGCGAAGCCGTGGGCGACGGCAACTACTCCGAAGCGGCGCTCGCCGGCAATCGCGGGCTGTTCCGATCGCCCGACGATTGCTATCTCACCGCCGTAGTCGGGAGAAAGCCCGCGTCGCGGACTCCTTCGACGCGGTGACCACCGCCGTCACCGGGGCGCGTCGCACATCGTGAACGACGGCGCGCCGGCAGACGCGATCTTCAGGTGCAGGCCGGAGAGCTCGATCACGAACAGTTGGCCGATCTGCGGAGAGAAACGTACGACGGGCGTCCTGCGGTTGCCGTCGACGATCGACACCGCGATCGCACTCGTGAACCGCATCGCGTCGGCGCGCGCCGGACTCACCAGCAAAGGCGGGGTCACCGTCTTGCAGTTCGCCGGGAGCGTGGACGTCGCGAATTGCGCGAAGCCGAGCCGGACCCGGAACTCGTTCAGCGTCGTCGCCGACAGCACCCCGTGCGGGCTCGGGAGGCGCCCCTCGTTCTGCGCGCTGCGAAGGAATCCCATGTTGACCGTCGACGGGATGAATGGATTCGGCAGCGGTTGCACCGCGCCGGAGACCTGATCGGCGAACGGGACGCGCGGCGCGGTGAGTAGCACGCGCTCCTGGTTGTCGAAGTACGAGCGGTTGAACACGGAGTGGTCGAAGCTCGACGCGTTCGACGGGATCGCGACGACGAGCAGGGCGATGCCCACGAACATCAGCTCGCGACGCCGGCGCGCCAGCTCTTCGGCCGCCACCGCCAGCGCAGGAAGCGTGAACGCCGCGCTCAAGTACACGTAGCGACTCGCCTTGGCCTCGTCGAGCCCGAGCTGCCAGCGTCCCTGCACGGTGATCGCGGCGAAGATCACCCCGCCGACGATCATGGCGGTCGGCATCGCCAACCGCTTCCGCCGAGCGCTCCACGGGCTCGGCTGCGCGGGCGCGAACCACGCGAGGCCGAAGCCGACGACGAGCAGGACGACCAGCGCGATCTCGACCGGCGCCCAGTGCCCGAGCCCGCGGTACGTCGCGACCTCCGCGTTCACAATCCACCGCCAGACCTTGTCGATCGGTGGTCGTCCGAGCGGGCTCTCGATCTGCGGATGTTGGATGCGCACGTACAGGCCGTACGCGATCGCGAGCGGGACGGTCTGGATCGCGGCGGGCTTCCACCCGCGTCGCAAGAGCACCGCGCCACCGACGATGATCGCCATCGCGACACCGATGCCGGAACACATGAGCCCGAGCACACCCGCGACGACGCCGAGCGCGTCGCGACGGCCTATCGGTCCGTCGTGATCGGTGAGCAGCAGCTGCCCGAGCCCGAACACGAGCGAGCCGGTGAAGCTGACACCGATGGCCCAGACGATGTCGTCGGCGCCGGGACCGAACAGCACGAGCGCCCCCGCCATCGCGGTCGCGATCCACGGCCGTACGCCTGCCCGGCGGGCGACCCGTCGCAGCATCACCGCGGCCGCAAGGTGGAGAGCCACGACGACGGCCTGATACGGGAGGTAGCTCTTCAGGCCGACGAGATGCCAGAGCGTCCGGTACGAGAGGAAGGGGATCGTCGACCAGTGCGCGTTATGGGGTTGGAACCAGTCCTGGAGGCTGCCGACCCGGCCCGAGGCGAGGAACGACCAGTCGTCGCTGAAGAACCAGTGGAACCGTCCGAGCCGGAAGATGAGCAGCGGCGCCGCGACCACGACGAACGCGACGAATCCCCATTTGGCCAGCGCATCACTGGTCGCACCGGGGCGAACTGCCCGGACACGGCGTCGATCTCGCGCCGGTGCCGCCATTGCGTCGGTTCCTCCTCACGACCGGGCGAAATGCCGCTCCGGTGCCGCACGGCAGGTTGCTTACCAGGTCTGCGGGCTTTCGGTGGCAGGCCCGGCGGCGGGAAGCCGGTCAAGTTCGGTCGGCCAATAGTCGAAATGAGTCTCTTGACCGGTATCGAAGCCGCCGATCAACACTGCATGTACGGCGCCACTACCGTTGCTCCCATGGCGCGGGCGGTCGTGGACGGTGAGCACTCACGCGCTCCGGTGCCCGAAGCCGCCCTCAGCCCGCTGGTGCGCGTGCGGAAACGCCTCGCAACCACGCAGTACGGGCGTAACGCGTTGGGCTCACTCCACAGCGTCGTGACCGACGAGCCGGTGTTCGGCGTGACCTTCGACGACGGCCCCGATCCCAACGTCACCCCCCACGTGCTCGAGCTGTTGGCGGAACACGGTTCGGCGGCGACGTTCTTCATGCCCGCCGCCAAGGTGATGGCCCAGCCGGAGCTCGCCCGCGCAGTCGTGGCACGCGGCAACGAGATCGGCGTGCACGGCTTCGGCCACGTGCGGATCACCGAGCTCGGCATGGGTGGTGTCCGCAACGAGACTGCGCAAGCCCGCAAGGAGATCCAACGGATCGTCGGTATGCAGCCCCACTGGTTCCGACCGCCGTACGGTGCGCAGAACATTCGGACATTTCTCGCGACGCGACTGCAGGGGATGGACGTGGCGGTGTGGGGCGTGGATCCGAGTGACTCGATGACGACGACCGGTTTCGACGTCAGTCCGGACGGCCGCGGCGCGCTCACGCTGCACGCGGCGGGCGAAATGATCCCTTTGCGGGCCGGCAGCATTCTGCTCTTGCACGACACTCCCGCAGCCGATGATCTCCACGACGGCGCGACGCGTAAAATCGCCCTGATTCAACGAATTCTCGACGGCATCAGCTCGATCGGTGGACGTACGGTGACGCTGAGCGAGCTCCTCCGCCTGGGAGTCGCGGATCGGCGCATCTGGCGCTCGCCGGGCTACTAGACCGGATCGCGTGATGCAGGAACACAGAGCCGCACAACGAGCCACCGGGGATCCGGCACCGAGTGCCGACAGCCGTCCCTCGGTCGGTATCTGTGTGCTCACGTACAAGCGCAACCGCCAGCTCATGGGACTGCTCGGCGGCATCGCCAAGCTCGAAGCACCCGACGCCGACGTGCGCATCGTGGTGGTCGACAACAACCCCGACGGCGACGCGCGCGAGATCGTCGAAGAATTCCAACAGTCATGGGCCGACGCCAACCATTCGTGGCCGGTGACGTATGTCGCCGAACCGCAGCGCGGCATCGCCCGCGCCCGCAACCGGGCCGTCGCCGCGTGCGAGGAAACCGACTTCGTCGCGTTCATCGACGACGACGAGGTGCCGGAGTCCGACTGGCTCGTCTCGCTCTTCGACGTGCAGGCATCGACCTCGGCCGACGTGGTCGTCGGCCGGGTGCTCTCACGGTTCGACACCCCTCCGCCGAAGTGGGCGATGGCCGGGGGCTTCCTCGAGCTGCCCCGCCGCGCGACGGGAACGCGGGTCAGCTGGGCCCTCACCGGCAACGTGTTGATCGCCCGGCACCTGCTCGAGCGCTACTCCCCTCCGTTCGACGAACGCTTCAACCTCTCGGGCGGCGAGGACACGCACTTTTTCATGCGCGCCAACGACGACGGCGCGCTGATGGTGTCGGCCGACGACGCGATCGTGTTCGAGGACACCCCGTCGGAGCGCACCACCTGGCGTTCGATCATGCGGCGCGAGTACCGGCGCGGAAACACACTGAGCCTGTGCATGCTCGACCTGCATCCGAGCCTGATCCGGCGCTTCCGGCGCATCGGCCAGGGCGTGTACCGACTCCTCCAGGGCGTCGGCCTCTTGTTGCTCGTACCCGTCGTCGGTCGCGGCAACTTCTACCGCGG
>JBEPUZ010000096.1:0-14997 GCA_041691275.1 Actinomycetota bacterium
CATTCGCTGCAGTGGGGGCGGCGGGCGTCGCAGACGCGCCGGCCGTGCTCGATCAGTCGTAGCGAGAACTTGCCCCACTCGGCCGGAGGCACGATGCCGCCGAGGTCGTGCTCGATCTTCACCGGATCCGACTCTGCGGTCAGCTTCAAGCGGGCTGAAAGGCGCGTGACGTGGGTGTCGACCGGGAGCCCGGGCTCGTGGAACCACACCGAGCGCACGACGTTCCCCGTCTTACGCCCGACCCCGGGAAGCGTCACGAGGTCGTCGAGGGCGACCGGGACCTCGCCGTCGAAGCGGGCGACGACCCCTTGGGCCATCCCCATGATGTTCTTCGCCTTCGAACGGAAGAAGCCGGTCGACTGGACGATCGTCTCCACCTCTTCCGGGTCGGCCGCAGCAAGATCGGCGGGCGTCGGATACTTGGCGAAAAGGGTCGGCGTCACCATGTTGACGCGCTCGTCGGTCGTCTGGGCCGAGAGGATCGTCGCCGTGAGCAACTCGTATGCGTTGGCGTGCACGAGCGCGCACCGCACGTCGGGATACAGCTCCCGCAGCAGCTTGAGCGCAGCCTCCGCCCGCACTTTTGCACCTCGAGGTCGGGCCACGGGCTCACGGTACCCTCGTCGGGTGACCGGATCGTCGGTGAGCGAGATTGTTCCGGCGCGCTTCGGCGAGGTCGCGGCCGCAGTCGCGCGCATCCACGCGGACGCGTGTCGAGCCGACGAGCACCCCGCACTCGGCGACGCGGTCTGGCTCGACATCGAGCGTCCCGGCGCCGACTCCGCCGGCTTCCTCTCAGAGGATCGCGGCTACGCGCACATCGCCCGCACCGACAACGCGAGCCCGCGGCACTGGGCCCTCGGCGTCGTCATCTCACCGCGAGCCCGATCGTCGCGTCTTCGCCGCGAGCTCATCAGCGCGGCCGTGGCCCACGTCGCCGCTCACGGCGGTGGTCGGATCGTGTTCTGGCTGCTCGGCGCCCGACCCGACGACGACGCCGACCTGCTGACATCACATTTCGAACCGGCCCGCGACCTCTACGAGATGCGGGTGCCGCTCCCCCTCGGCCTCGATCCCAAATGGGCCGACGGGATCACCGTGCGACCGTTCGAACCCGGCCGCGACGAGCGCGCGTGGCTCGACGTCAACAACCGCGCGTTCGCCGGTCACGAGGAGCAGGGCGAGTGGACGGAGGCGACACTGGCACGCCGCACCGCCGAGTCCTGGTTCGATCCCGCGCTGTTCCTCTTGGCGATCGACGACCGGGGCCTCGTCGGTTTCGACTGGCTCAAGGTCCACGAAGCGCGCAATGCAGAGCCGCAACTCGGTGAGATCTACGTGGTCGGTGTCGATCCGCGAGCCCAGGGCCGCGGGCTCGGATGGTCACTCGCGGTTGGCGGACTCGACGCGGTGCACGAGCGTGGCATCGACACGGGGATGTTGTTCTGTGCGGCCGACAACACGAACGCGTTGAAGCTGTACCGCGCGCTCGGGTTCACCGTCCACCGCACCGACCGCGCCTACGAGTACGAGGTCGACCCGACATGACCCGAACCACGAACGCGCGCTACGACGCCCGGCTCCCCCAGCTCGAGACCTTGATCGCGACGCTCGGCGAACCCGCGTACCGGGCCCGCCAGGTCTACGAGGGTCTCTACGGGCTACGCCGACCGCTCGAAGACCTTACGAACATCCCGAAAGACCTCCGCACCCGGCTCGCCGGCCAGCTCCCGCTCGCGCTCACGGTCGACACGATGCAGACGGCCGACGACGACATGACCGCGAAGTGGCTCTGGCGCGCCGAGGACGGCGCCCAGATCGAGACCGTGCTCATGCGCTACCCGGCCCGGGCGACGGTCTGCGTCTCGTCCCAGGCCGGGTGCGCGATGGGATGCACCTTCTGCGCGACCGGACAAGCGGGCTTCGAGCGTCACCTCTCCGCGGGCGAGATCGTCGAGCAGGTGATGCGGGCGCAGCACGCGTCGCCGCAACGCGTGTCGAACGTCGTGTTCATGGGGATGGGCGAACCACTCGCGAATCCCGACGCCGTGCTCGACGCGTGCAGACGCCTGCACCGCGACGTCGGGCTGTCGGCGAGGCACATCACCGTCTCTACCGTCGGGGTCGTGCCCGGGATCGAACGCCTCACCGAATTCGAGCTGCCGGTGACGCTCGCCGTCTCGCTGCACGCGCCCGACGACGCGCTCCGAGAGACGCTCGTCCCCCTCAATCGCCGATACCCGCTCGCGGCCGTGCTCGACGCGGCTCGTGCCTATGCCGATCGCAAGGGCAGGCGCGTATCGTTCGAATACGCGTGCATCGACCGGGTCAACGACCTCCCGCATCATGCCGACGCGCTCGCGGGGAAGCTGACCGGATTTCGCGGCGGTGCGCACGTGAACCTGATCCCGCTCAACGACACCGCCGGGTATCCCGGTCAACCGAGCCCGAGCGACCGAATCGCGGCATTCGCAGACCGGCTGCGGGCGGCGGGCGTGGAAGCGACCGTCCGCCGCAACCGCGGCACGACGATCGACGCCGCGTGCGGTCAGCTGCGCTCCCGAACGGCCTCATAACGCCGTCACACGGCCCGAGGTCCGGGACTTGCGGTCGATCCGCCACAATGGACGTGTGAACGACACCAAGTGGATCAACCCCCACCAGCCGCAGACGTTGTATATGGGCGTCATTCTGTGTTACGTCCAGGCCTTCTTCGCCCTGCTGTCGCTGGGTGCGCTGGGCGGACCGATCGGGCTGCTCATTCCCGTGGGGCTCGGCGCCGGCGGTTTCGGCATCGCCAACGAGAAGAAGTGGGGCTACGTGGCCGCGGTCGCCGCCGCCACCCTGCAGGTCGCTCTCTTCCTCGGGGCGGGCGGGCTCAGCGCGCTCGGCAACGTGAACGTCCTGTTCGGTTTCGCGTTCGACGTGCTCTTGGTGGTGTTACTCGTTCACCCGATGAGCCGGAGCTACCAGCGCATCTGGTTCAAGTGACCGCCGCTGATCTCGTCGCCGAGTGCGCGGCGACACTCGAGCCGCTCGAGACGGCGGCGAACGTCGCGTGGTGGAACGCCAACGTCGACGCGGGTGACGAGACCGAGCGACAGCGGGCCGTTGCCGACATCGCCGTCTCCGACGCCCTGGCCGATGCTGACGCGTTCGCCGAGGTGCGAGCCGAGCTCGCGCAGTCACACTCCGATCCACTCGTGACCCGCCAGCTCGAGCTCCTCGAGCAGAGTTTCGCTCCCAATCAGGTCGACGCCGACCTGCGGCGGGAGATGGTCGAGCTGCAGAGCAGCATCGAGTCGCGGTTCGCCCGCCACCGCGGCACGATCGCCGGCGACGCGGTCAACGACAACCAGATTCTCGAGGTCCTGCGGACGAGCGACGACGCCGAGCACCGACGTGCGGCCTGGACAGCGTCGAAGAGTGTCGGGCCCGAGGTTGCCGCCGACGTCCGCCGGCTGGCCGCGCTGCGCAACGACGCGGCCCGGTCGCTCGGCTACCGCGATCACTTCGCGCTGACGCTCGCCACGACCGACTTCGACGAGGACCGCCTGTTCGCCACGCTCACCGAGGTCGACGAGATCACGGCCGGACCCTTCCGGACGTTGAAGGCCGCGCTCGACGCACAGCTCGCCGATCGGTTCGGGGTGTCGGTCGCCGAGCTTCGACCCTGGCACTACGACAACCCCTTCTTTCAAGATCCGCCGACGGAGATCGGTGTCGACCTGAACCCGTTCCTCTGCAACGCCGACCTGGAGGCGCTCACCGCGCGCACGTTCCAGTCGATGGGCCTCGACGTGCGGGGCGTCATGGCGCGCAGCGATCTCACGCCGCGAGAGGGAAAGGTGCAGCACGCGTTCTGCATCGACGTCGACCGCACCGGCGACGTACGGGTGCTGAGCAACAACATGCCGGGCGAGCGCTGGTCGGAGACGATGCTGCACGAGTTCGGTCACGCCGCCTACTTCGATGGTGTCGGTCGCGACCTTCCGTGGCTGCTGCGCACGATGCACATCTGCCTGACCGAAGGCGTCGCCATGCGCTGCGGTCGGCTCGTGCGCGACCCGGAATGGCTGCAACAGATCGCCGGCGTACCCGCGGTCACTGTCGCCGAGCTCGCACCGCGGCTGCGCGACGCGAGTCGCGCGTACCTGTTGATCTTCGCCCGCTGGGTCCTCGTGATGACGCACTTCGAGCGAGGGTTGTACGCCCAGCCCGACGCCGACCACGACACGCGCTGGTGGGATCTTGTCGAGCGCTTCCAGCTCGTCCGCCGCCCGGACGATCGTCACGAGCCCGACTGGGCGGCCAAGATCCACATCGCGGCCGCGCCCGTCTACTACCACAACTATCTCTTCGGCGAGATGGTCGCGTCGCAGTTGACCGCCGCGTTCGGCGATCTGGTCGACAACGATGCCGCGGGCCGTTCGCTCCTGAACGAGATCTTCGCGCCGGGCGCCACGCTGCGCTGGGATCGCCTGATGCGCCGGGCGACGGGCACCGACCTCACACCGGCTGCGTTCGCCCGCGATCTGGCGCGCTGACGCCTGCACCATGTGCGACACGCTGTGTGTCCGGCGCGACGACGGGATGCTCTTCGCCAAGAACTCCGACCGTCATCCCGACGAAGCGCAGGTGGTCGAGTGGCACCCTCCCCGAACGGCGTGCGGAACCGTACGGACCCAATACCTCGCGATCGACGATCCAGGCGCCTACGCCTTCCTCGGATCGCGGCCGACGTGGCTCTGGGGTGTGGAGCACGGTGTGAACGAGTACGGCGTCGCGATCGGCAACGAGAAGATATGGACGGTGGATCGGCCCCACGACCACGCACCCGCACTCCTCGGGATGGATCTCGTGCGCCTCGGGCTCGAGCGCAGTCGTTCGGCCGACGAAGCGGTGTCGGTCATGACCGCATTGCTCGAACGGCACGGCCAGGGCGGCACCGGAGAACCGCATCGCGACGAGCCGTACTTCTCGTCGTTCCTCATTGCGGATCCGCGCGGCGGATACGTGGTCGAGACGAGCGCGCGGACCTGGGCCGCCCGCCCGATCGAGGCCGGTGCCGCGATCTCCAACCGCGTGAGCCTCGGCACCGACTGGACGCGGGCGTCGTCCGATCTCGGCGCGGGCGCCGACTTCGACCGGTACCGCTCTCCGAGGGTCTCGACCGCGCCGGCCGACCACCGGTTGGCCGTGACCCGCGCCGCCGTCGCGCACGGCACGCACACCACGACCGCGGACATGGCGCGCGTCCTGCGCGACCACGGCACCGGTATTGATCCCGATGCCATACCGGCGGGGGCCGACGACGACTCGCGCGGCTTCAGCGTTTGCATGCACCGACCGGAGGCGCACTCGCAGACGACGGCGTCGATGATCGCCGCCTTGCATGTCGATGCGCCGTTGCGCGCGTGGGTTTGCCTCGGAAACCCGTGCGCGAGCATCTACGTCCCGTGCTTCCCACCCGCGGTCGCGCCCGAGCTCGGCGACGCGATGCAGTGGCGCCGATTTGCCGACCTGCGCGACCGCGTCGAAGCCGAGCCCCACCAGCTTGCGGTCGTGCGGACGGCATTGAGCTCGGTCGAGGCCGAGATCTGGGAGCGCGCCGATACCGTGTACGCGTCGGGAGGCCGGGCACAGGCGACGTTTGCCGGAACCGTGTTCTCGGCGGTCGACGCTGCGCTGCATCGACTCGGAGTCTGACGAGCCGATACGGTCGCCGCGGATGGAGTTCAACGTGGCGGATCTGCTGGAGCGGGTCGCCGACACGGTGCCCGACCACCTCGCGCTCGTCTGCGCGCAGCGCCGCCTCACCTACGCCGAGCTCGATGCCCGCGCCAACCGGCTCGCGCACGCGTTGCAGTCGCGCGGCGTCGGGGTCGGAGATCACGTCGCGCTCTACCTCTACAACTCGACCGAGTATCTCGAAGCCATGCTCGCCGCGTTCAAGATCCGCGCGGTGCCCATCAACGTGAACTACCGCTACGTCGAGGACGAGCTGTGCTATCTGCTCGACGATGCCGACGCGGTCGCGGTGGTGTTTCACGCCGAGTTCGCACCGAAGCTCGAGGGCATTCGCGAGAACCTCCCCCAGCTCCAGACGTACGTCGCCGTCACCGACGATGACACGTACGAGGAGGAAACGGTCGCGGCCGCGCTCGCCGTTCTGGGCGCCCTCGACTACGAGACCGCGCTGACCGAGGCCGAATCCACACGCGACTTCGGTCCGCGGTCGCCCGACGACCTGTACCTCCTCTACACCGGCGGTACCACCGGCATGCCCAAGGGCGTGATGTGGCGCCACGTCGACCTCTTCTTCGGTGCGATGGCCGGCGCGGGCGGCGGTGGTGCGCCCATCCGGACGCCCGAGGAGATCGCCGAGCGCTGTCTGCAACCGCGTACCCGCTGCGTGCCGGCGTGCCCGTTCATGCACGGCACCGCGCACTGGATGGCGTTCAGCGCGCTGTTCATGGGCGGCAGCGTCATCATCCCCGCCGAGCACCGCCTCGACCCGATCGCGCTCTGGCAACTGGTCGAACGGGAGTCGGCGAGCTACATCGTGATCGTCGGCGACGCATTCGCGCGACCGTTGCTCGAAGCGCTCGACACGCCGGAAGGCCGCGCCCTCGACGTGTCGTCGCTGCGAGTCGTGCTCTCCGGTGGCGCCGTGCTGTCACCGACGCTCAAGCGCGCGTTCATTGAACGTCTTCCCGCGCTTCTCGTCGTCGACGGGTACGGAGCGTCGGAGACCGGCGGCCAGGGTCAGTCGGTGGTCGTCGCGGGAGGCGAGGTGCCGTCGGCGCCGCGCTTTCGCGTAGGCGACGACACCCAGGTGCTCGACGCCGACCTGCGCCCGGCCGGCATCGGGGTCGTCGGCCGGCTCGCCCGGCGCGGGCACATCCCGCTCGGCTACTACAAGGATCCCGCCAAGTCGGCGGAGACGTTTCCGGTCGTCGACGGTGTGCGCTGGGCCGTACCCGGTGACCACGCGGTCGTGGAAGCCGATGGCACGATCACGTTGCTCGGGCGGGGCTCGGTGTCGATCAACACCGGCGGCGAGAAGGTGTACCCAGAAGAGGTGGAGTCGGTGCTGAGAGCCCATCACGACGTGTTCGACGCGCTCGTGGTCGGCGTGCCCGACGAGCGCTGGGGCGAGCGGGTCGTCGCGGTCGTGCAAGCGCGGCCGGCCGCCGAACCCACACTCGATCTCCTGCAACAGCACTGCCGCATGCATCTCGCGGGATACAAGGTCCCGCGCGAGGTCGTGCTCGTCGGCGCCATCGAACGATCGCCGTCGGGCAAGCCCGACTACCGGTGGGCCCGGGCGACCGCGACACGCGCCCCGGGTACGGTCGAGGCGTGACCAAGAATCGCCTCGCCGACGAGACCAGTCCGTATCTCCGCCAGCACGCCGACAACCCCGTCGACTGGATGCCCTGGGGTGACGAAGCGTTCGCGCTCGCGCGCGAACGGGACGTGCCCGTGTTCCTCTCCGTCGGGTACTCGTCGTGCCATTGGTGCCACGTCATGGCCCACGAGTCGTTCGAGGACCCGGCGACCGCCGAGCTCATGAACCGTCTGTACGTGAACGTGAAGGTCGACCGCGAGGAGCGCCCCGATGTCGACGCGATCTACATGCAGTCGGTGCAGGCGCTGACCGGGCGGGGCGGGTGGCCGATGAGCGTGTGGTGCACCCCCGACGGGCGGCCCTTCTACGCGGGCACATACTTTCCCGACGCGGATCGGCACGGCATGCCGTCGTTTCGCCGGATCTGCGAAGCAGTGTCGGAAGCCTGGCGCGAACGGCGGGACGAAGTCGTCGCCCAGGGCGAGCAACTGACGGCGGCACTCGCCGAGGAGGTACTGCGCGCCGCCGGCGACGACACGCTGACGCCCGCCATCCTCGGGCAGGCTTACGCCGGGGTGCGGTCGCAGTTCGAGCCGACGTACGGCGGCTTCGGTCGCGCGCCGAAGTTCCCGCAGGCGATGACGATCGACTTCCTGTGCCGCGCGTACGTGCGGAACGGCTCCGACGAGACCCGCACGATGGTCGCCACCACGCTCGATGCGATGGCCGCAGGCGGGATCCACGATCAACTTGCGGGTGGCTTCGCGCGCTACTCGACCGACGACACATGGCTCGTGCCGCACTTCGAGAAGATGCTCTACGACAACGCGCTGCTCACCCGCGCGTATCTGCACGGATACCTCGTCACCGGTGAACCTCGCTATCGCTCCGTGGTCGAAGGCATCGTCGAGTACGTGTTGCGCGACATGCGCGATCCCGCCGGCGGCTTCTACTCCGCCGAGGACGCCGACTCGGAAGGCGTCGAGGGCAAGTTCTACTGCTGGTCGATCGAGGAGATCCGCGAGGTGTGCGGTGACGATGCCGACGCGGTCATCGCGTACTTCGGCATCACGCCCGAAGGGAACTTCGCCGACCCGCACACGGGGTTTCGCGCCAATATCCTGCACGTGAAGGAACGTAACGCTGAAGCTCCGCCCGAGGTCGAGCGGGCAAAGCCTCGACTCCTCGCCCGGCGCGCAACACGGGTCCGACCGGCTCTCGACGACAAGGTCCTGCTGGCGTGGAACGCATTGATGCTCGGCGCGCTCACCGAAGCCGCGGCCGCCCTCGCACGCGACGACTGGATGGAGGTCGCGCGGACCAACGCTCGCTTCTTGTTGACCGAGCTCCGAGGCGACGACGGTCGCTTCGTGCGCTCGTGGCGCGCGCCGTACCTCGCATACGCCGAGGACTACGCCGCGCTGCTGGAAGCCCTGTGCACGCTGGCCGAGCTCGACGACGTGGTCTGGTTGGCCGACGCCCGCACCGTGGCCGGTGAGCTCACGCGGCTCTTCCGCGACGCCGACGACGGCGGCTTCTTCACCACCGGCGCCGACGCCGAACAGCTCGTCGTCCGGCTGAAGGACGTCTTCGACGACGCGACCCCTTCCGCGAACGCGCTCGCCGCGAACGGGTACCTTCGGCTGGCCGGGCTCACCGGCGACCGCGCCTACGAGGAGCCCGCGCTCGAAGTGCTCCGGCTCCTCGCCCCGTCCGCTGCCGCGCACCCGAACGGCTTCGCCCATCTCCTCGCCGCGCTCGAGCGCTACGTGACGAGCCCGACCGAGATC
The DNA here is from genome assembly GCA_041691275.1 of Actinomycetota bacterium. Lineage (GTDB taxonomy): Bacteria > Actinomycetota > Acidimicrobiia > IMCC26256 > PALSA-610 > PALSA-610. The sequence goes on from JBEPUZ010000096.1 coordinate 9,145, forward strand.
GCCATCATCGGGCCGACGGACGACCCCAGGACAAAGGCGTTGCGGCGCGAGGTCGTGGCCCGGTTGATCCCGGCGTCGGTGACGTTGACCGGTTCGGCCGCCGACACTTCTCCGCTCCTCGTCGGGCGCGAGGCCCGGGACGGATTACCGACGGCGTACGTCTGCGAGCACTACGCGTGCCGCCAACCCGTGACCGAACCGGCGGAGCTCCGCGCTCAACTCGACGCGGTGCTGGAAGGACGTCAGCAGGCTGCGAGGTAGGTGCCGGCCGCGAGATCTTCGGCCACCGCCCACCCGAACGCGATCATCGCCTGCCCGCGCGCCGCGTCGGGCGTGCCTACCAGCGAAGCGATCTTCGCCCCGCCCGTCGCTTTGACCGGGCTCGTATCGAGCACGGCCAGGCACGGAGGCTTACGACCCTTGACCGCAACCCGGAACTCCCGGTCGTCGAAGTGGCCGTCGTTGCCGTAGCGCTTCGCCAGACGGCGACCCCACGCCCGGTCCTCGCCGTTGGGCGAGTACCCCGGTCGGGGAACGACGTTGGCGTAGCTCTGCAGCAACACGTAACAGCTCGGCTGGGCCAGGCGGGCGGCCACGAGTACGTCCTCGTCGGGGAACGAGATCGCGGCCCGGCGGGTCAGCTCTCCCGTCATCGACTTGAGCGTGGCCGAAGCGACCTTGCCCTTCCGGACGACGCCCATCCCCCAGAGAATCGACGGGGTTCCGCCGATCCGCTCGAGCGAGCCGAGCATCAGACCGTGGATGACGCCTTCCTCGTTCGCTACGACCGCCAACGGGAAGGATTCGACCTGGCGGTCGAGCTCCTCGTCGGTCACCGGAAGACCGTTGGAAAGGAAGATCTGACCGACCTCATCGAGCTCGGCAGGCTTCAGCGAAATGGAATCTCGGGACTCGACATTCATCGCCAATACATTGTGGCCGAAGTCGCGCCGGAAGGAAAATCGAGATGGGCCGCGAGGCCTCTCACAAGGGTGAATGCCCCCACCGTCGTGTCCGGCGGGACCACATGCGAGGTTCAGGTGGTCCGGCTGCGGGCTTTCGACATGTCCCAGTAGGCCTTCATCGCCTGGATCTTGCCGTCGTCGTTCACCTCGAGCGTTTCGACACAATCCATGATCATCACCGAGTCGCCGATGGTGGCGTGGATCTCGAGGATCATCGCGGCCTCCGGGCTGCACACGATGAGATCGAGGAGTTTCATCTCGACGCGATCCGCCAACTCTCGGGTCTGGTCGTAGAAGGTGCCGACGCCTTCGACCCCGACGTGGGGCGGCTGGCCGACCGGGTCGAACCAGACGGTGTCGGAGGCGAATTGCGCGAGAACGGTGGCCTTGTCGTTGGCGTTCGAGGCGGTGATGTACGCCTCGGCGACCGCTTTGACCTGCTCGGGAGTCGGCATGGCCGAACCTTAGAGCGCGTCAGGACGCGATGACGACCCCGTCGAGATCGGGCTTCGGCGGCGGGATCTGCGGATCGAGGTCCTCCAGGAGGTGCAAGAGGATCGTCGCCGCCGCGACTCCGGACACCCACTTGTGGTCGGCGGGCACGACGTACCACGGCGCGACCTTCGTCGACGTGGCGGTGATCGCGGCGTCGTAGAGCCGCATGTACTCGGCCCACTGCGCCCGGGTGTCGAGGTCGGCCGGTTCGAACTTCCACCGCTTTTCGGGGTCGTCGAGCCGGGCCTGCAGTCGCTCGCGCTGCTCGTCCTTGCCCACGTGCAGGAAGATCTTGACGATCGACGTGCCCTCGTCGTGGAGCATCTGCTCGAACGCGTTGATGTGGTCGTAGCGCCGCTTGCGCTGCTTGTCGTCGATGGCGCCGATCACCCGGGCCGCGACGACGTCTTCGTAGTGCGACCGGTTGAAGATGCGGATGTCGCCCCGCTCGGGCAGTGCGTTGTGGATGCGCCAGAGGTAGTCGTGGGAGAGGTCTGTCGGCGTCGGCGCCTTGAAGGCGACCACGTCGCAGCCCTGCGGGTTGAGACCGGTGAAGACCCGGCGGATCGTGCCGTCCTTGCCCGATGCGTCGAGGCCCTGCAACACGAGCACGACCGACCGTTGGCGCTCTGCGTACAGCCGCTGATGGAAGACGCTCAGCTTCTCGGTAAGGCGCGCGAGCTCGGCCCGTCCCTTGCCCTTCTCGACCCCGAGCCGGTTGTCGGTTGCCCGACCGTCGAGGTCGGCGTCGGATCCGGGTTCGATCCGGCATTCTTCACGCATTCTTCGACGGTACCGCGACTTACAGGAATGTGATCACGGTTCTCGAACAGCTCGTCACTCCACGTGGTCGGTCCAACGGGAACCGTCCCAGTAGCGCCACTGACGCGCGCCCGACGGATCGGGATGCCATCCGGCCGGAACCGCGGGTGCGTAGGCGAGGGCTCGTTGCATGCGTCCCCGCCGGACGGAGCCAACGATCAACAAGATGATCCCGACCACGACCACGACGCCGCCCACTCCTGCGAGCAGGAACCAGATCAGCACTGACTGAATGGTGTCGGTGAGCGGTCGGGCGACGAGGAACGAGGTATCCCGGGTATTGCTGACGTCGACCGTGTAGGAACCCGCCGAAGCTGTCCGGAAGCGGACTGCTCCGACGAACCGATCACCACCCGTCGTCAGCGACTCGACCGTCGAGCCGCGTTCGAACACGTCGACGGTCGTGCCATCGTCTGCGGTGACCTTCACGTCGTCGGTGGTGATCGTGACGTCGCCATCGTTCGAGAAAGCCGAGCCGATCGACGTCGCGCCCGTATCCTCGTAGATCAGATACGTCCCCTTGCCGAGGTGCAGACGAGCATGGCCGGGCGCCTCGAACCGCGACGGAGACCCAACCGCATGGACGATCGGCACGATCCCCGCGATCAGGGTCGGGATCAGCAGGGCCGCCCCGGCCACGATCAAGAAGATCGACAGCCGCAGACCCGGTCCGGGGGCCTTGGGTCCGACCGGGGCCTCGATGCTGGTCACGACTCCATCATCGCCGCGACGAACGCCGGCGGCGCGCCACCATGGGCCCGACGGCCGGCCGCCACGCCGCAGATCGGTCGGTTCCCGAACCATGTTCCCGTGGTAAACGAAGACGTGCCGCCGACCTTCACGCGCGCCCTCCCGGCGCGCCCCCCGCTGAAGGGATGAGCGCGACCGAGACGGGTCGAAGCCCGCGGGAACGGCGATTCAGCATCCCTCGGATCCTGATGCTGCTCGTCGCGGCCTTCACGTTCCACGTCGTCGCACCGAGCGTCGTCGAGGTATTCGGATCGTGGCCACGGGTCTCGACCATCGCACCCGAATGGCTCGTCGTGATCGTCGCATTCGAAGCGCTCAGCTTTGTCAGCGCGATCCGTCTGCAGCGCATCGCGCTCCGAACCGACGCGTGGTTCTCGGTCGCGACGTCGCAGCTGTCGGGCAACGCGATGAGCATGGTCGTACCCGGCGGCGCGGCCGCCGGCGCAACGCTGCAGCTGCGGATGCTCGCGCAGTCGGGCGTCGAGACCGGGACCGCGATCGCCGGCTTCACCGCGTTCTCGTTGCTGCAGACCGCGAGTGTCCTCTTCCTGCCGTTCCTGACCCTGCCGACGATCCTCGCGGGCGCGCCCGTCGATCCGGGCCTCGCCGCGACCGCCTTCCTCGGCATTGCGGGCTTCGTCGCCGTTGCCGCGCTGGGGTCGGTCCTCTTGACGACCGACCCGCTGCTCACGGGTCTCGGCCGCGCTATCCAGGCAACACGCAACTGGATACTGCGCAAACGGACACCGGTGAACGGCCTGCCCGCGCGCCTCGTCCGCGAGCGGAACAGCATCCGCGAGGTGCTCGGCGAACGCTGGCGGGAGGCGTTGCTGGCCACCGCGTCTCGCCTGGGCTTCGACTTCCTCGCCCTCTTCGCGGCCTTGGCCGCGGTGGGCGGTCTCCCCCGCCCCTCCCTCGTGCTGCTCGCTTACACCGCCGCCTCGTTGCTCGCGATGATCCCGATCACACCCGGAGGACTCGGCCTCGTCGAAGCGGGATTGACGGGCGCGCTCGCGCTCGCCGGTGTGGATCCCGCCAAGGCGGTCCTGGCGACACTGCTCTACCGGCTCGCTTCGTACTGGCTGCCGATCCTTGCGGGCCCGGTCGCCTACACCCTCTTCCGGCGGCGCTTCCGCTGAGGTACCGGCTCGGGAGTCGGTCCCCGAGCAGGGGGTGTCCCGCTCACTTCGCCGTGATCGCGATCCCGATGATGCGGGTCTGCGGAGGGTTGTCGCCGAGGCTGCCGACGAAGGCGGTGTCGGAGAAGTCGAACACGCCACCGTCGGACGCGACCATCAGATAGCCGTTCCCGTATGCGACCAGCCCGTTCACCCCTTGTGCGAGCGTCGTTCCGCCCATCGAGCCCCGGAACGGTGCGTTGAACGCGAACACACCGCCGTCGGAGGCGACCAACCAATAGCCCCGACCGTCTGCCGTCGGCGACAGACCGACGATGGGCGCGTTCAGATGTGTCGTCGCCATCGATCCGTGGAAGCGTGCGTCGCCGAAGGTGAACACGCCGCCGTCGGAGGCGACCATGTAGTAGCCACGACCGGACCGGGTGGCGACCGATGCGATGACGGGTCCGTTCAGCTGCACACCGCCGAGGTCGCCGAAGAGCCGGGCATCGCCGTACGCGAAGACCCGTCCGCGGATGGTGAAGAGCCAGTAGCCGTTGCCCGAAGGCGTCGACGAAATCGCGCTGACCCATTCGTCGGAACGCAGTGCAGGTCGGCCGCCGTGCGTGACCGCGGCGCCGAACCGGCTCACGTTCCCGGCAGTGTCGACGATCCAGTAGCCCTTTCCGTCGGGGCGGGTCGCGATCGCACTGCCCGGGCCCGCGGCGTTGCCGAAGTACCGGGCCGCGCCGAAAGCGTACACCGTGCCGTCGGATCCCAGCATCGAGTAGCCCGCGCGCAGGGCCGCCTGCCGGATCGGCAACGGCTGGGCAGTTGGGGGCGGCGGAGTGCCGAACAAAGAACGAAAGCGTTCCTTGGAGTTCGGGAAATGCGAGAGCGCGTGGTTGCCGTCGTTCGCGGTGTCCTCGTTGAAGTACGCGTGATACGCCAGGCTTCCCGGCCCGCTGTCCGGCAACCCGTTCATCCAGTCGTACAGGCCCTGCACGAACATCGGATCGTCGTTGCCCGCGCTCGTCGGCGAATCATTCCCGCCGCTCGACAGCGCCCACTCCGGATAGCTCACCTGCTTGCCGTGCTCGATCGCGAAGTCGCGCTGAACCGCCAGACTCGCCAGGAGCTGGGAGAACGCGGCGGAAGGGTCGACCCACGACTTCGTCGACGGATCCCAGTCGACGTGCAGATCCTTGTCGTAGACGTCGAGGCCGACGATGTCGACGTAGCTGTCGCCGGGATACGCGCTGACTTCTCCCTGGAACAGCGTGGGATCGCCGCTCAGATCGAAGCGCACGCTGGGCATGGTCGACCGGAAGACGTCGGCGACGTGGCGGTACGCATCGGCCCACAGAGTCTCGTTGCCCACCGCCGACCACGGCATCCAGTCGCCGTCGAACTCCCAGCCGAGGCGCACGATCACGTTCGCGAACCCGGCTTCGTCGAGGTACTGCGCGACGAGTTGATAGGCGCTGTCGTTGTCGCCCGCGAGCGTCGCCGCGAGGGCGGTCGCGCGCTGCTCGGGTGTGGAGTCGTTGCCGAGCCCGATCGTCAGCGGGATCGATTCCACGAAGGTCGTGTTCGCGGCGTCGTCGGTCGACTGGAAGCCGTGGGCCTCGACAGTCTGACCCCAGACGCCCTCTCTGTCAGGCTGACGTGAGACACCTGGTGTTGCCCACCATCCGTTGAGG
>JBEPUZ010000097.1:0-14840 GCA_041691275.1 Actinomycetota bacterium
TTCGAGATCGTCGACGCGCTGCCGCTCAACGCGAGCGGCAAGGTGCTGAAGTACGAGCTGCGCGAACGCGCCCGCGCCAAGATCGGTTAGCGCCATGGTCGCGCCGAAACCCGAACCGGGAGAGCCCGAATCCGAACAACGTTGCGGGTGGGCCGAGAGCTCCGACCTGATGCGCGCCTATCACGACGACGAGTGGGGTGTTCCCTCTCGCGACGAGACACACCTCTTCGAGATGCTCATCCTCGAAGGCGCGCAAGCGGGCCTCTCATGGTCGACGATCCTGAACAAGCGCGCCAACTACCGGCGTGCGTTCGACGGCTTCGACGTGAAGAAGGTCGCGCGGTACACCGACGCGAAGAAGGCGAAACTCCTGGACGATCCCGGCATCGTGCGGAACCGGTTGAAGGTCACATCCGCAGTCGGCAACGCGCAGGCGTTCGTCGCGACCGCGAAGGAACACGGCACGTTCGCCGACTACCTCTGGTCGTGGGTCGACGGGAATCCGATCGTGAACCGTCCCCGGACCATGGCCGACCTTCCCACCCACACCGAGCTCTCCGACCGCCTCGGCAAGGACCTCAAGCAGCGTGGCTTCAACTTCGTCGGCACCACGATCGTCTATAGCTACCTCGAAGCCGTCGGCGTGGTGAACGATCACGTCGTCACCTGCCCGCAGGCACCCAAGGGTCCGTAGGCATCACACCTCGTCGAGGGGACGACGGTCTTCGACCTGCGGTTGGCGGCCGGTACGCATCGGGCTCAGGGGCGAGTCGACCATCAGCGTGCGCTGCACGTCGGCGTTGAGCGTTTGTAACCGGGCCCGCCACGCTGCGAGTTGTGAACCCTCCCACGCCTGCTCGAAGTCTCCCCACGCCTTCCACGACGGGAACGCCCAGATCACGATGGCCTCGGTGTCGCTGATCATCGCGACCCGATACGCGCCTACGCAGGTGAGCCCGAGCGGCGCCAACGTCGGCACGCCGACGTCGGCGAGCGTCTCGAGATACGTGCCGACGGTACCGATGGGCACCCGCACGATCTCGTGCGCGTAGACCTCGCCCTTGACGCCGGCGAGCGTCAACTGCTCGATCGTCGGGCTCCACGGTTCGGGGATCACGATCCGGTCGAAGCCGCCGCTGCGGAGTTCGGCCGCGGCCGCCCACCACTTTGCGAGCGAGGGGTCCTGGAGCGCGGGGCCGACGAGCTCGTGCGCGAAGTTCGCGACGAGTCCGTCCCAGCCCTCGAGCTCCCACAGGTTGACCACCTGGGGCCACTTGCCCGTGGAGCCGACTGTGCCCCACACACCGAAACAGAGCATGTCGCGTTCTTCGCGCGCGGTCGGGCACCAGTTCGCGGTCATGTGGTGCACGTACCTCGCGCGGTTGGGCCCGGTTATGTCGATCAGCTCGTGGATGTAGACCTTGTCGTTGACGATCGGGTTGGTGGTGCTCGGGTTGCTCATGTATGGACCTCGGCGATGGCTTCGCCGAACGCGGCGACGGTGTCGCAGAACTCGGGGATGCTCGGCGCGGGTAGGTGGAAGGCGAGCCAGGTGACACCGATCTCCGCGAGCGCGTGGGCCTCCGCCACGAACGCGACCGGATCGACGATGTCCCGGTGGCCCGGGTGCGAGAACGGCGTGAAGCACACGTCGAGCCGATCGGTTCGACCGGCCTCCTCGGTGCGCTCGTGCAATCGGGCGATGGCGCTCCCGAGCATCGCGATGTCGGTCATCGACGCGGTGTCGACCGCAGCGGCAGTGCGCGGCGGCGCCGGGAACGGGCTCCAACCGTCGCCGTGCGCGATGGCGCGGCGGATCGCGGCGGCGGAATTGCCGCCGGCCCAGATCGGTGGATGCGGTCGTTGGACGCAGCTCGGCGTGACGATGTTGTCAGGGGTCTCGCCCGCCCACGCGGCCTTCATCGCCCACAGCGCCTCGTCGAGTTGGCGACCCCGATCGGCGAAGGGCACGCCGAGCCCCTCGAACTCGGCTTCGAGGTACCCGACCGCGACGCCGAGGATCACCCGCCCCTGCGAGCACGCGTCGAGGGTCGCGACCGACTTCGCCGCGAGGTGCGGATTCCGGTACGCAGGGATCAGGCAGTTCGTGTGCAACCGGAGCCGGCGCGTGGTCGCCGCCGCGAACGCGAGCGCGACGAACGGGTCGAGCGTCTCGTGGCCGCCCGTGGTCAGCCATGCGCGCGAGGGGTACGGGTGGTCGGTGACGAAACACGCGTCGAAGCCGGCGTCCTCGATCTCGAGCGCGCACTTCACCAACGCGTCGGGCGACGCAACCGGGAGCTCGAGCGAGAACTTCATTCGTTGCCAACGGTCCCATGATCCGAGGGTTCGGGCGCCGCCCAGCGCGCCTCGCGCTTCTCCGAGAACGCGAGCGGCCCTTCTTCTTGGTCGGGATGACCCCACATCGAGACGAGCTCGGCCGCACCCGCTCTGCACGCGTCGGTCAGCCCCAGCTCGAGCGCGCCCCACAACGCCCGCTTGGTGGCGGCCATCGCCGCCGGCGAGTTCCGGGCGATCTTCTCGGCGAGCGCCTGGGCCGCGTCGCGCAGCTTCTCGGGCGGGTCGACGATCTCGCTGATCATCCCGAGCTCGTAGGCACGTTGTGCGCTCATCCGTTCGTGGCGACCGACGAACGCCATGCGCATCACGGCTTCGACCGGCATCTTCTTCATGAGCCCGATCGCCTCGATCGACACGACCTGCCCGATCGACGTGTGCGGGTCGAAGAACTGCGCATCCGATGCGGCGACGACGATGTCGGCGTCGGCGATCCAGTGGAAGCCGCCTCCCGCGCAGATCCCGTTCACCGCGGTAATGACGGGCTTCCAGACGTCGTTGTGCCACGACGTGAAGTGGAAGTCGAAATTCTCGACCGACTCGCGGTAGCGCTGCATTCCGGCGCCGTCCGTCGCGATCTCGGTAACGTCGACGCCGGTCTGGAACGCGCGGCCGGCACCGGTGTGCACGATCACGCGCACCTCGGGATCGTCGTTCAGGGCACGCCAGGCATGCTCGAACTCGTCCCGCATGAGCGCGTTCATCGCGTTCAACTGATCGGGTCGGTTGTTGATCAACCAACCGACCGGACCGTTGCGTTCGAGCTGCAGCGTTTCCAGGTGAACGTCTTCGAGTCTCGGATACTCCACTGCTTCGTCAGCTCCTCGGGACTTCGCGCCAGGGCGCACCCTGCCACGGATCGGGCTCACGCGGCAGACCGAGCACCCGCTCCCCGACGATGTTCTTGTTGACCTCGGTCGTACCGCCCTCGATCGTGTTCGCGCGGCTGCGCAACATGCCCCGCACCTCGAGCGGAAGATCGTTCCCGATCCACGCGACCGAGCCCGCACCGAGCAGATCGGTGGCGAGGAGTTGGATGCGCTGGTTGAGCTCGCCCTGGTGCACCTTGCCGACCGAGCTCTCGGATCCCGGCGCGCGGCCGCCCTTCACCTGCGCCCGCGTCCGTTGGTTCGTCCAGGCCCGGATCTGCTCCTCGCTGTAGAGACGCATCAGCCGTTGGCGGGTCACGGGATCACGATCGCGTCCCGACGCCCGCGCCAGCTCGAGGAGGTGTTCGACGCCCCGGCCGCCGATGCGGTCGACGCCTCCCGATCCCGATGCACCCGACACCATCGCCCGCTCACCCGACAGCGTGGCGTTCGCGACCTTCCAACCCTGACCGACCTCGCCGACCCGGTACGCGTCGGGCACGAGCGCGTGGTCGAGGAACACCTCGTTGAAGTCGACTTCACCACCGATGTGACGCAGCGGGCGCACCTCGACCCCGGGCTGGTGCAGGTCGAGGAGGAAGAACGTGATGCCTTGCCGCTTCGGCGCGTCAGGCTCGGTCCGGGCCAACAGGATCGCGAAGTCGGAGAAGTGCGCCCACGTGCTCCAGACCTTCTGTCCCGTCACGATCCACGTGTCGCCGTCGAGCTCGGCTCGCGTCGCGAGCGACGCGAGGTCGGACCCCGCACCGGGTTCGCTGAACAGCTGGCACCACTTCTCGTCGTTGCGCACCATCGGCGGCAGGAAGCGCAGGCGCTGTTCCTCGCGGCCGTAGGAGAAGAGCGCGGGCGCGGTGTTGTTCAGTCCGAGCGGGTTCAGGCGCCCGAGGTTGAACGGCTGCAACTCCACGTCGACCGCGCGCGCCGTCTCCCGCGGGAGATCCAGGCCGCCGTACTCGACCGGCCACGTCGGCACGACCAGACCCGACGCCGCGAACACCGGGTACCACTCCTCGTACGCGGCGCGCGGGCGAACCGCGCGCACCGCGGCGGCGCCGCCCCGACGACCGGCCTCGATCCATGCGGGCGGGAGATGCTCCTCCACCCATTCCCGCACCTCACGTGCGGCGACGTCGGGCGGCGTGCCGCGATCGAGCTTCATCGGCCTTCGACCAATTTCTTCATCGGCCTTCGACCAATTTCTTCATCGGCCTTCGAAGTGCGGCGCGCGCTTCTCGCGGAACGCCGCCATCCCCTCGCGGAAGTCTTCCGCGCGCGACGACAGCTCCAACGCGAACGCCTCGTTCGCGAGCTGCGCCTCGAGGTCGGCCCCCGGAGCCGCGCCCAACAACCATTTCGTGAGGCCGAGCGCGACGGTCGGTCCGTGCACCAGCCCGTCGACGAGCTCGTTGATGGCGGCGTCGAGATCGACAGCCGGCACCGCGCGGTGGATGGCGCCCCAGTCGGCCGCTTCCGCGCCGCTCAGCGCTCGCCCGAGGAGGAGCAGCTCGCGGGCGCGGGTCTCGCCGACCCGGCGCGGCAACAACCAGGTCGCGCCGCTGTCGGGCGTGAAGCCGCGCTCGGTGAACGGTTCCCAGAACCGGGCATCCTCGGCGGCGACAGTGAAGTCGGCGGCCAACGCAATCTGGAAGCCGATACCCGCGGCCCAGCCCTGCACCTTGCACACGACGGGGATCTGCACGCTGCCCAGCAGCGGGATGAGCCGATGCGCCTGCCCCGGCAATCGTCGTTGGATGCTCCCGGTACGCGGCTTGCGATCTTCACCCCCCGCATTGCGGGCGATGATGTCGGCTCCGCCACAGAAGTTGTCGCCCGCACCTTCGATCACGATGACGCGCACACCGTCGGACGTACGCGTCCCTTCGACCGCGTCGACCAACGCCATCATCGTCTCTTCGTCGATCGCGTTGCGTTTGTCGGGGCGATTGAGCCGCAGGGTCAACACACCGCGATCGTCCTGCACCACGAGCATGCTCATCGGCGACTGAACTCCTCGGAGATGGCCGCGAGCGCGCCTTCGAGGTCGACGGCACCCCCGGGCGGATCGGGAAGGCGCACCGGACCGTGTTCCCGACTCGGAAGCAGGATCGACGCGTGCCCCGGCGTCGTGGCCTCGCCCCGTTGGTTGAACGTCTCCAGCTCGACATCGACCGCGGGGCGATCGCCGTCGGCCAGGTACTTGCGCCCGACCCGACCGCGCAGCCACTGCGTGTCGCCGACGTAGTTGAAGCGGCGGAACTCGCAGTCGAGCTTCCAGAGCCAGGCGTCGTCACCCATCCAATCGGTGCAGAGGTGGATGAGCCAGGTCTCGCGCATGCGCCCGTAGTCGAACGTCGTCGGGTTGCCCGACCGGCGGGCGAAGTCGGGATCCCAGTGCACACGCTGCATCACGTCGGGGACGTTCAGGTCGTCGCGGTGAAAGAAGCGAGGGATGCGGCGTCGATTCTGCGCGCCCAGCCGCAACGGCTTGATCCCGTAGAGACCCATGCCCATGCCCGCGTGCCAACACACGATGTCGGTGATGGTCAACGGGCCCTTCACCATCGGCCCGACGGTGTCGCCTTCCTGCACGTCTTCGAACCATCGCGGTTCCGCGCCGCGCGGCACCTCGGTCGCGTACTGCGCTTCGATCGCCGCGATCTGTTCGTCGGTGTACGGGTCGATCGTGATCGCGTCGTACTTCTTGCGTTCCCGCGCCTTTTCCCGCTCGGTGCGCACCATGAGCCGGTACTGCCCCGAGAGCAGCGCGCCGTTGTCGTCGCGGAACACCTGCGCGGTCCACTCGTGGATGGCGCGACCCGCGAACTCGCTCGGCTTGTCGAGTGCGGCGACGAGCGCGTTGCGACGACGGGTCCGCCGCAGCGGGAACAACGGTGACCACCATTCGCGTGAGCTGGCCGCGTAGAACGCATGCACGCCCCGGAGCGGATCGCCCTTCATGAGGTCGACGTGCTCGGGGGCGACCGCGGCGACTTCGTCCTCACCGATCAGCGTGTCGCCACCGACGAGCACGGGTGAGGCGATTGGTTGGGTCCAGCGCGTGTCCGCGCCGTAGGCGGGATCGCACCAGAGCGGATTGTCGTCGCCGTACGCCACGGCGACGTTCCGGAACGTGTCGACCGTCGGCAACGTGTAGTACGGCGGCGTCGGATGCGGCTCGGGGATTCCGATGCGGGCCCGCAGTCGCTCGACGCCCTCGTCGGTGATGCGTCCGGTCTCCGCCATGCGCCGAGACGATACCCGGGGCCGGGCGCGACTCGATCTACCGGTCGATCTACCGGCCGATCTACCGGCCGATCTACCGGCCCGTCACGTCGTCGCGAGCTGGCTCGTCGCGGCTTTGTCGACGGCCTCGATGCGATAGGTGCACTGGCGGTCACCGGCGATGATGTGCTGCGTGCGCTCGACCGAGACATTCGGCCCGAGCACTTGGCGAAAGAGCCCGAGCTCGGAACCGCAGAGACCGGGGCACGACGCGGCTGCTGTGCAGATCGGGCAGTGGTGCTCGATGAGGAGCACGCCCCCACCGTCGCTATCGTCGACGACCTCGGCCACGTAGCCCTCTTCGGTACGGATGCGCGCCAGCGCGTCGACGCGCGCCCGCAGCGTTCCCCGCTTCGGCAGCGCGCGCTCGTACGCCGCACGCTGCACCTCGCCCCGGGCGTCGATGACCTTCGCCAGGCCCTGGTCGCCGAGCGCGGTGCGCACCGCACTGATGAGCTCGACGGTGAGATCGTCGTGGCGATCGGGGAAGAGATCTTCGGCGAGATCGGTGAGCGCCCAGACGGTCGGAGGCCGGCCCCGCCCCTCGGCCGGACCGGTGCGGGAGACGACGAGCCCGTGGTCGGCGAGCGCGTCGAGGTGCTGGCGCACACCGGCCTCGGTCATGTCGAGCGCGCGCGAGAGATCGGAGACCTTGGCGTCGGCGCGCTTGAGGCGTTCGACGATGCGGCGCTTGGTCACGCCGAGATTGGCCTTGACGTCGTCCATCAACCGTTAGATTATCGCAATAGACCACTTGCGGAAAGATCCTTCCCACATCGGTCCGGACATCCGGAGGTACGGCGATGATCGACCAGGCGGTGCCGGCGGGAACGCTGGCCGAGCTGCAGAGCACGGGCCGGCTCCTGACCAAGGTGGGGACCGTGCCCGTCGTCGTGTTCTGGCACGAGGACGCCGCCTACGCGATCGAAGATCGGTGCCCGCACCTGGGATTCCCCCTGCACCAGGGCACCGTCGAGGCCGGTCTCGTCACCTGCCACTGGCACCACGCCCGCTTCGATCTCGAGTCGGGTTGCACCCTCGACATGTGGGCCGACGACGCGCGCGGCTTCTCGGCGGAAGTGCGCGACGGCGAGGTGTTCGTCGCCGCCCGGACCGACGACGATCCCATAGGTCACCTGCAGGCGCGCCTGCGCAACGGTCTCGAAGAGAGCATCTCGCTCGTGATCGCGAAGTCGGTGCTGGGCCTGCTCGACGCAGGGGTACCGGCGGCCGACATCGTGCGCACCGGAGTCGACTTCGGCACCACCTATCGAGGGTCGGGATGGGGTTCGGGACTCACGGTGCTCGTCGCGATGGCGAACCTGTTCCCCCATCTCCACGACAATGATCGCGCCCTCGCACTCGTGCACGGCCTCCGGTTCGTCGCGAACGACACGAGCGGACAGTCACCGCGGTTCCCGGTCGGTGCGCTCCCGACCCGGGCCGTCCCCATCGAGCGGCTGGAGGGGTGGTATCGCCGCTTCGTCGAGACGCGCTCGAGCGACTCCGCCGAGCGCACGCTGGAGACCGCGATCTCCGAGCCCGGACAACTCACCGCGGTCGAGTCGATGATGTTCGCAGCCGTCACCGACCACGTCTTCGTCGACGGCGGTCACACGATCGACTTCACCAACAAGGGATTCGAAGCGCTCGATCTCCTCGGCGTCGACGCGGCCGGGCAGGTACTCCCGACGTTGGTCATGCAGACGGCGCGGGCCGAGCGATCAGAAGAGTTCTCGGAGTGGCGCCACCCGAACGATCTCGTCGCGCTCGCCCGGAAGACCGAGGCCCGACTCGAGGGCCCGAATCGGACGCCGGTCGACAAGATCGATGTCGGCGCGATCGCCTGGCAACTGCTCGGCGACGATCCCAACGCCGTCGCCGACGCGTTGGTACAGGCGTGGTCGAACGGCGCAACGGACGAAGAGCTCGGCCGCGCCATCGCGTACGCGGCGGCACTGCGCATCGTGCGGTTCCACACCCGCAACGATCACGCCGACTGGGACACTGTGCACCACTCGTTCACCGCCGCGAACGCGTTGCACCAGGCGTTGGCCCGTAACCCGACGCCGGAGTTGCGCCGGGCCGCGATCCACGCGGCGCTTCGTATCTACCTCGACCGCTTCCTCAACGTCCCTGCGGCTCGACTCCCGCAGGCGACGACGGGAAGCATCGAAGCGCTCGACCGTTGCTTCGACGCGCAGGGCATGGTCGAGGAGGCCGCGAACGAGGCGTACGGATTCCTGGCTGCGGGCGGTCAGCGGGCCGAGCTGATTGCGGCGTTGGGGCGCGCGTTACTCGTCGAGGACGCGGGCTTCCACTGGTACCAGACCGTGGAAGCGGGGGTTCGTCAGGCGACCGCGTGGCCGGAGGGGTCCGAGGAGTCGGCGTTGATCCTCGTGGGGATCGCCCGTTTCCTCGCGGCTCACACCCCGACGCGGCGGGAGCTTCCTACGGTCGTTCGTATTGCGGCGCGGTTGCGGCGCGGCGAGGCGCTGTACGAGGACGACCACGAGGATGATGACGACGGGGCGGTCGTCGGCGCGTAGTTGTCGGGGGAGAGCCAGGGCAAGGGCGGCCCGGAAGGACCGCCGGGGACACTGCACCGTTGGTGCGCCGGCGCCGCGTTTCGGCAGAACTCGGTCGCCGGTACTCGTCGTGTCCGCGGGGACACCACCGCGAAAAGTGTGGCAAAAACCGCGGATGCCGCTCCGGGCAGTGTGGTCAGCCGCCGCCGAGGTCGACGGCGTAGGCCTCGTACACGAGGTCGGCACCGCGTTGGCGGTGACGGGCGAGGGCCGCGAGCAACGCAGTCAGGTCGACGCGCACGTCCTCGGCCCACGCGACATAGGTGCTGTCGCCGGGGGGTGTGGTCAACGTCGTCTGCGCGCCCTCGATCGTGGCGAGGATGTCGGCGTGGTCGCGTCGTAGTCGCGACGTTGGGCTCGAGAGCCGGGGCGACTCCGTCTCGAGCTCGTCGAGGAATCCGCTCGGAGCCTCGGTTGCGGCGATATGACGAATCCAGACGTCATGCACCGAGCCGAGCGCGTCCCGAACGTGCGTCACCCAATCGACGCGGTTCGCGTACGGGGCCGCGAGGGCGAGCTCCAGAGCACTGAGTGCCGCCTTCAACCCGGCCCGACGTGCACGCACGCCGTCGAGTGCGGGATGCATCGCCTGCGTTCCCGCGCCGGCACCGAGAGCACCGTCGAAGTTCCGATAACGGGCCACGCCGACCTCCCGAACCCAATCTCCACCAGGGGTGTCCGGCGACGGTACGCCCAAAATACGCGTTTGCCTAGGGGTGGGAACCGGCGGCCGTCGCCGCACCTGTGTTCGTGCTGCGGAGCCTCGGCAGCACCCTGGCCGCGAATAGCTCCAGGCTCTCCCACGCCAGCGTCGACGGCAGCCCACCCGCGAGAGGGTTGAACACGATGCCGCCCTGACCGGGGACGTCCTTGAGCCGTTCGTACACCTGGTCGGGCGTCCCCACCACGTACTGCGCGGACGCCTTCAGGTCGTCGACCGACGCGGCGTGCACGCCGGGAGTCGAGTGCTGACCGGGAGTCTGGAACGACGCGTACGTCTGCGCTTCGTAAAGCACATATTTGCCGATGTCGGCCCACGCTTTCTCGGGATCGTCGGCGACGTGCACGAACGTCGGGCCCTGCGGCTGCAGGACGAAGCCCCCGGTGAAGCCGACCTTCTCGGCCTCGTCGTGGTACGCCTCCCGCACTGAGGCGTCGGCGTTCATCGCGAACATCGAGAGCCGCAACCGCGCGGCCCGGCGCGCCGCGGCCGCCACTCCCCCGCCGACGAACAACATGCGGCGCGGATCGGTGACCGGCTTCGGCGTCACGAGCACGTCGCGGCCGCGCCAGTCGAACGTCTCACCCGAGAGCGCTTCGAGCACCACGCCGACCTGCTCTTCGAGAATGCGACCGCGCGCCGCGTGTTCCAACCCGGCCATCTCGAACTCCTGATACCGGTAGCCCGCACCGAACACGACCCAGGTGCGTCCGGGGAACGCATTGTCGAGCACGGCGATCTGCTCCGCGATCCGGATCGGATCGTGCAGGGGCAGGATCGCAGCACTGATCATCAGCCGCGCGTGCGAGGTACGCGCCAACACGGCGGCCGCCATCGTCAGCGGCGCCGGCATCCACCCGTCGTCGACACCGTGGTGCTCAGACAGGACGAGCGAGTTGAAACCGTGCCCGTCGGCCCACGCAAACTGTTCGAGGGCCGCCGCGTAGATCTCCTGCGACGACTCGGGGGCGAACGAGGGGGCGCGGAAATCTTGCCGCATCGAGAGGAACGCCATGCGAATCCTTCAGAGAGACGAACGGTGACGAGTGTGAGCGTTACGTGAGCGGGGCGCGGACGAGTTTCGGGCCGACCTCGGTACCGAAGGCCGCGATCTGGTCGCAGTGCTCGCTCGCGTCGCGTGCGAACAACCGGACTTGGAGGTGGGAGACGCCGATAGCGCCGAGACGCTTGTTTGCGAACTCGGCAATGCGGTCGGGCGAGCCGTGCATCACGCCCTTGGGCAGATCCCAGCTGGGCTCACCGACGTGCGCGACGAGGTGATATCCGATCTCCGGTAGCGCGCCCGGCCGCACCTTGTCGCGCTCGCGCAGGATCGTCGCGATGTCGTCGGGCAGCGCATCGAGCGGGGTCGCCTGCGGGATCCAACCGTCGGCCATGGTGGCGACGCGCCGCAACGCGGGTTTGCCCGATCCACCGATCCAGATCGGCGGATGCGGTTGCTGCACCGGACGGGGCCGCTGACCGACCTCGACTCCCGCGGTCGACGTGGTCCATTCGTTCGTGAGCGCGTCGGAGAGCACCGACAATGCCGCATCGGTCGCCTTGCCCCGTTCCGAGAACGACACGCCCACCGCGTCGAACTCGCCTTCCACGTGGCCGGCACCGATACCGACGATGAGCCGACCGTTCGAGAGTCGGTCGAGCGTGGCGAATGCCTTCGAGACCGTCAGCGGCGGTTGGTAGGCGGCGATGAACACGTTTGTCATCAAGCGGGTGCGCTTCGTCTGCGCGGCGAGAAATCCGAGCGTGGCGATCGGGTCGAACCACTGGGTCGACATCATCTCCGCCGCCTCGCGCGGGAGCGCGACGTGATGACAGACTGCGACGTAGAGGAAGCCGGCATCGTCGGCCGCTTGCGCGACCCGCACCATGTCGTCGACCGTGGCGTCTCGCTCCCACGGCATCGAAACGCGCACCGACAGCGCCTGTACCGGCAGTTGCATCCCGTACGCGAGCACGCCGTCGGGGACGATCGAAACGGTCGGGGAGACCGTCGAGGAATCGCCTGCCATCAGCCGGGCCAGACGACCGACTGCAGATCGCTGTACGCGTGAAGGCCGAATGCACCACCGTCGCGGCCGACGCCGCTGAACTTGGTGCCGCCGAACGGCGTGTTGTGGTTGCGCTGGGTCGTGTTGATCCCGATGTTGCCGGCCCGCAGCCGCTTGCTGGCGCGGAACGCCTTGTTGGTATCGGCGCTGAAGACGTAGTCGTACAGGCCGAAGTCGGTGCCGTTCATCAGCGCGATGCCCTCGTCCTCGTCGTCGAAGGGCAGCACCACCACGACCGGCCCGAAGATCTCTTCCTGCACCACCTTCATGTCGAGCGAACAACCGGCGAGCAGTGTGGGTGCAACGTAGTAGCCGGTGTCGGGCTTTTCCGGGCGCTGCCCTCCGGCGACGACCTCCGCGCCTTCGGCGCGACCGGCCTCGATGTAGCTCTCCACGCGGTCGCGGTGCGCGGCAGTGATAACCGGCCCGAGCACAGTGTCGGGCGCGTACGGGTCGCCGACCTTCAACACGTTCGCCATCTTGGCGAGGCCCTCGACCACCTGGTCGTACACACCGCGCTGCACGATCGCTCGCGTCGGCGCGGTGCAGATCTGTCCCGAGTGGAACGTCCACGTAGAGCCGATCATGCCGATCGCGGTCTTGAGATTCGCGTCGTCGTACACGAGCGCGCCACCCTTGCCGCCGAGCTCGAGCAGCAGACGTTTCATCGTGCGCCCGCCGACCTCGCCGATGCGCATGCCCACGCCGGTGGAACCGGTGAACGACACCATGTCGATGTCGCGCGTCGCCACGAGCGCCTCGCCCGTGGCCGGCGTCGATCCGGTCACGACGTTCACGACGCCGGGCGGGAAGCCGACCTCGTGCATGATGCGCACGAGCTCGATGACCGCGAGCGGGTTCTGCGACGCGGGCCGAACCACAACGGTGTTGCCCATCGCGAGCGCGGGCCCGAGCTTGCCGGCCATGTTCACGACCGGGAAGTTGTACGGCGTGATCGCGGCGACGGCACCGACGGGCTGACGCCGGGCGATCGCGCCCATCAAGCCGCCGGGTGCGAGCGCGGTGCCGGGCATCTCCATAGGTGGGAGCGGGATGACGTTGGTGTCGTACGCCATGCGCGAGTACGTCTCGAAGCGGACCCGGGCCTGGGGCACCTGCATCTGCTTGCCGACGACCGCGGTGCAACCCGTCTCCGCGATCACGAGCGGCAACAGCTCGTCGAACTTGTCGCGCATCGCGTCGGCGACGGCTTGGAGGAGGTTGGCGCGCACCTCGGGCGAGGTCTGCGACCACGCGGGGAACGCATCCTGGGCGGCCCGGGCCGCGTCGAGCGCTTGGGCCGCCGACGCTTCGGGGGCGATCCCGACGACTTCTTCGGTTGCGGGGTTGACGATCTCGTAGCCGCCGTCGGCGCCGTCGACCCAGTCCCCGCCGATCAAGAGCTGAGGTCCTGCCATTGCCGGAACTGTAACGCGTTCTATTTCGGTGAGCTACCTCCCCGCGGGCGCGCGACCGGTCAGGCGAGGGTGTCAGGCGAGGGTGTCAGGCGATCGTGAACGCGGCGATGCCGACGATGGCCGCCGACGGCGGGTTGCCGGCCAGGCTGCCCAGGAACGCCTTGTTCGAGAAGTCGAAGACTCCGCCATCACTGGCGACCATGAGGTAGCCGTTCCCGTACGCCACGAGGCCGTTCACCGGCCGGTTCAGGCGAGCACCGCCCATCGAGCCGCGGAAGGGCGCGCCGAAGGCGAAGACGCCGCCGTCGGAGGCGACGAGCCAGTACCCGCGGTTGTCCGGCGTCGGCGCGATGCCGACGACCGGACGGTTGAGGCGGAGGTTCCCGGTCGAGCCGTGGAAGCGCGCGTCGCCGAAGCTGAACACGCCACCGTCGGAACCCACCATGTAGTAGCCGTGACCGGTCGGCGTGGCGACGGACGCGACGACCGGGCCGTTGAGCGCGGTGCCCGACATGTCGCCGTAGAACGAAGCGTCGCCGTACGCGAACGCGCGGCCCTGATTGGTGAACAGCCAGTAGCCGTTCCCGGACGGGGTCGCGGAGATCGTGCTCACCGATTCGCCTGATCGCAGCGGCGGGCGTCCGCCGTGATCGCCCGCCGCGACGCCGAAGTGCGATACCGCGCCGGTGCCGTCGACGACCCAGTATCCGCGCCCGTCACTCCTCGCGGTCATCGCCACCGTGAACCCGGATGCCGATCCCGAGTTCGAAGCGCTCCCGAAGGGATACACCTTCCCGTCGGCGCCCAACATCCAATACCCCGACTTCGGGGTGCCGTACGCGGCGAAGATCTCGTTCGCGTCCGCAATGCGTGTGCAGTACGAAGCGTTCGCATCGGAACAACTGGTCGACTGGTCGGCGGGACGTTCGTACTCCGTCTCGACGACGCTGGTCGCGCACGCCACGGTGGTGCACGCCTTCAACGCCGCGAGCCCGAACCCGGGCGTCGACTTCAACTCGCTCCACACGTACTGCAGTTGAACGTCGAGCGTCGCCCAGGAGACATGCCGGCCGTGGGCCAGCGCGACGAGACCGGTGAAGCGCGGGCCGGGATCGGTCCACTGCGCGACGCCGACACCGCACGGCCCCGGCGGCACGCGGCACCCGAACTCGACCTGCGCCGGGTCTAGGGCCCCGCCCGACTCGTACAGCAGGTTGCCCTCGAGCCCCGCGATCTGCACCCGCGTGAGGGACGTGTTGGCCAGGAGGTATTTCCATCCGGTCGCGACGTTCGCCGTGATGGGATCGGCGGCCCGCTCCTGACGTACGACTGCGATCGCGGCGACGGGCGCCGCGGCACCAAGTGCGAGCGTCAGACCGGCGACCGCCGCCAACAAGCCCCGCCTCAAGAATCGAGCTTCAGGTGGAGCATCTTGATCGCGTTGAGCCGGCAGATCTTGTCGACCTGCTCCTGGGTGAGATCCTTCATGATCTCCTCCGCCACCTTCTTGG
>JBEPUZ010000098.1:0-14827 GCA_041691275.1 Actinomycetota bacterium
AAGGTCGAAGGTGACCTGCGCCGCCAGGTCAGCCAGGACATCAAGCGCAAGATGGAGATCGGCTGTTACGAAGGACTGCGCCACCGCAAGGGGCTGCCGGTCCACGGACAGCGCACCCGGACGAACGCACGTACCCGCAAGGGTCCGAAGAAGACGGTCGCCGGCAAGAAGAAAGCCCGTAAGTGACCTCCAAGACGCGAATCGGAGCCTGAAGAGTGGCCAAACCTGTTGCCGGCGGACGTCGGCCGAAGAAGAAGGAACGCAAGAACGTCACCTACGGGATGGCACACATCAAGTCTTCGTTCAACAACACGATCATCACGTTCACCGACCTGCAGGGCAACACGCTCTCTTGGGCGAGCTCGGGCAACGTGGGCTTCAAGGGCTCTCGCAAGAGCACGCCGTTCGCGGCGCAGCTCGCGGCCGAGGCCGCGGCGCGTCGGGCGATGGAGCACGGTGTGCGGAAGGTCGACGTGAGCGTGAAGGGTCCGGGATCCGGTCGCGAGACTGCGATCCGGTCGATTCAGAACGCCGGTATCGAGGTCGTCGGCATCAAAGACGTCACCCCGATCCCGCACAACGGTTGCCGCCAGTCCAAGCGGCGGAGGGTCTGACATGGGTGGGAAGCGATAATGGCGCGTTATACAGGAGCGGTCTGCCGGCTCTGCCGGCGCGAGCGCATGAAGCTGTTCCTCAAGGGCACCAAGTGCGATTCGATGCGCTGCCCGATCGAGCGCCGCCCCTACCCGCCCGGCCAGCACGGTCGCGGTCGCGTTCGCGACAGCGAGTACCTGCTCCAGTTGCGCGAGAAGCAGAAATGCCGGCGTATCTACGGGCTGCTCGAGAAGCAGTTCCAACTCATCTACGTCAAGGCGAACAAGCAGCCCGGCATCACCGGTGAGAACCTGCTCCGGTTGCTCGAACTCCGCCTCGACAACGTCGTGTTCCGTACCGCGTTCGCGTCGAGCCGCAGCCAGGCCCGTCAGTTCGTGCGCCACGGCCACGTGCTCGTCAACGGCAAGCGTGTCACGATCCCGTCGTACGTGGTGCGTAAGGACGACGTCGTCTCGCTCGGCTCCAAGTCGCAGAAGATGATCGTGGTCCGACACAACATCGACACCCTCGACCGCACCGCGCCCCAGTGGCTCGAAGTCAGCGCGGGAGAGTTCAAGGCGACCGTGCGCGATCTGCCGCTCCGCGAGCAGATCGATATCCCCGTTCGCGAACAGCTCATCGTCGAGCTGTACTCGAAGTAAGCAAGCGAGGCCTTCTCCATGCTCATCATTCAGCGTCCCGAGATCGAAGCCGTCGAAGCCGAGGGCAACACCCAGAGCTTCATGATCTCCCCGCTCGAACCCGGATTCGGGCACACGCTCGGAAACAGCCTCCGGCGCACGTTGCTGTCGTCGATCCCGGGTGCAGCTGTCACCCAGGTGCGCTTCGACGACGCGCTGCACGAGTTCGACGTCATCAAGGGTGTGAAAGAAGATGTCACCGACGTCATCTTGAACCTCAAGGACCTCGTCCTCACGTGCACGTCCGACGAAGCGGTGACGCTGCGTCTCGACAAGCGCGGTCCGGCCGAGGTGCGCGCGGGCGACATCCAGACGACGTCTGACGTCGAGATCCTCAACCCCGATCTCTACATCGCGACGGTCAACGCCTCCGGGCGTCTCGCCGTCGACCTCACCGTCGAGCAGGGCCGGGGTTACCTGTCGGCGGAGCGCAACAAGCGCACCACCACGATCGGTGTCATCCCCGTCGACGCGATCTTCTCGCCCGTGCGGCGGGTATCGTTCTCGATCGACCCCACCCGGGTCGAGCAGTCGACGAACTTCGACCGTCTGACCCTCGAGGTCGAGACCGACGGTTCGATTAACCCGCGCGACGCGCTCGCGTCGGCCGGCGACACGCTGCGCAAGCTCGTCGACCTCGTCGCCGAGCTCTCCGAGGACCCCCGCGGCCTGGAGCTGGGCGAGATCGCGTCGCCGACCTCCACGTCGCCCGACCTCGATCTCCCGATCGAAGAGCTCGACTTGTCGGAGCGCCCCCGCAACTGCCTCAAGCGAGCGCGGGTCGATTCGATCGGTCAGCTCGTGCAGAAGTCGGAAGACGACCTGCTCGCCATCACCAACTTCGGCGCCAAGTCGCTGGAAGAGGTCATCCAGAAGCTCGACGAGCGTGGCTTGTCGCTTCGGGTCAAGGAGTAACGAACCGCCATGCCTGCTCCGAAGAAGGGCAAACGCTTCGGCGGGAGCCCGGCGCATCAGAAACTGATGCTCGCGAACCTCGCCTCCCACCTCATCATCTCCGAGGCCGGCGCGATCACGACGACCGAGGCGAAGGCGAAGATGCTGCGCCCGTACGTCGAGAAGCTGGTGACGAAGGCCAAGCACGGCGGCGTGCACAAGGAACGTCTCGTCGTCTCCCGCATCCACGACAAGGACGCAGCCAAGCGCCTGTTCGACGAGATCGGTCCGCGCTACGCCGACCGCAACGGCGGCTACCTGAGGATCCTGAAGCTGGGTCCGCGCTCGGGCGACAACGCACCCATGGTGCGCCTCGAATTCGTCTGACGCCTCGTCGTTCGGCGGCGCGACCACCGGATCGCGCCCCTTCTCCGGAAGAGGCGGGTCGTCCGCGGCTTCAGCTTGGCAGACTGTCGGCGTGACGCTCTTCGACGCGGGGACCGCTCCGGCTCAGGTAAAGATGACCGTCGCGTACGACGGCACCGATTTCAGCGGCTTCGCAGCGCAGTCGGGTCAACCCGGCGTGCGCACGGTCGGCGGGGCGCTGGCCGACGCCATCGCCAAGGTGCTGCGCCACGAGGTGCGCTTGGCGTGCGCGGGCCGCACCGATGCGGGAGTGCACGCGTGGGGCCAGGTCGCGAGCTTCCCGTCAGAACCCGGTCTCGACGCTCGGCGGTTGCAGTCGGCGGTGACGTCGATGCTCGGTCCGGAGGTCGTCATCCGTTCCGCCGAGCTGGTCCATCCTGAGTTCGACGCCCGGCACTCCGCCCAGTGGCGCACATACAGGTACACGATCCTCAACCGGCCGGCACCCGACCCGTTCCGGGACCGCTTCACCTGGTGGATCCCGGATCCGCTCGATCTCCGGGCGCTGCGGCTGGCGGCCGATCCCTTCGTCGGCGAGCACGACTTCGCGTCGTTCTGCCGGAAGGGACCGGAGGGTTCTTCGACGACCCGGCGCGTGCTCGACTCGCGTTGGGTCGACGAAGGTGACGGCGTCCTCCGCTACGAGATCCGCGGCAATGCGTTCTGTTGGCAGCTGGTGCGTTCGCTCGTCGGGACACTGGTCGAGGTCGGGTTGGGCAAGCGTCGGCCCGGCGAGATGTTGGGCATCCTGCGCGCCGTCGATCGGGACGCGGCCGGGCAGCTGGCTCCTCCGCGCGGACTGTGCCTCTGGGAAGTCGGCTACTGACGCGCTAGCCCGCGGGAGCGGTCGTGGTCGTGGTCGTGGTCGTCGACGGCAGCGGCACCGGAGGTGACGGAGGCACGAAGTCGGCGGGGGTCGGGGTGCCGACCTGGGTCGCGAGCACCTCGTTCACCGTCTGGCCCCGGTCGGTCAACGCGACCTTCAGCGCGAAGCCCGACTCGTCGTCGATGCACACCGTCACGGTCGCCGCGGCCGTGAGCTTGTTCGAGTCGGAGAGCCCGCCGAGGCCGGCCGCGTAGTCGGCCGCCTTGAAGGTGACGCACGACGCCGACCGCCCGGCGATGGCCTGCACGGAGGAGACGCCGATGTCCGACTGCTTCAGCGTGGAGAGGCTGGCGTAGGTCGAGATGACCTGGGTCAGCGCATCGTTCGGAGTGGTCGGACCGAGATCGGTACACGTCGCCGCCGCGGTCGTGCCGTCGCACTGCACCACGGTTTCCCCGTTGGAGATGAGCAGGGTGCCGCCGGAGATGACGGCCGAGTTGCCGAGGCCGTTCTGGATGATCGTCGCCGAGACGCCCAGCGCCGAGGTGTAACTGATCTTCACGTTTGCCGTCGCGGCCTTGGCCGCGAGGCTCGAGATCGCATTGTTCGGGTCGGATGTGGTCGTGGTCGAGTTGGCGGTCGCCGGTTTCGTCGACGTGGTGGCCGGAGCGGTCCCGTTCGAGCTTCCACTGCACGCAGCCGTCGTCAGCGCGATCGTCATGGCGGCGGCGACGCCGATCGCAAGCTTGTACATCGGGTGCCTCCGGGCGTGGTTGCGACCGCCGATGCTAAGGCCGGGCGGCGCCGAACGCGACGCGGCGGGGCGCTCGAGCCCCGCCGCGTCCTCTTTCCGAGCTGATCGCCGTTGCGGCCTTTCGTTACGGAGCGGCGGTGACCGGGACCGTCTGCGGGGTCGCCGGCGGCGTGAAGTCGCTGTCGGACGGGTCGCTCACGGCGGTGGCCGTCAGGTTGCTCTCGGCCACACCCTTCTTGGTCCCCGCGAACTTGAGGGGGAAGTCGGTCTTCTTGTCGAGGCAGATCGTCGCCGTATCGCTCGCGTCGTAGTCGGACACCTTCTCGTTGCTGTTCTGGAAGATCGGGTTGCGGATCAGCTTGGAGATGATCGACTGGGCTTTGAACTTGTAACACTTGACGTCGCGGCCTGCGATTGAGTCTGAGGACTTGTCGGCCCCGCTCGTCGACTTGGCGACGGCCGCGAGCGCGGCGAACGCCTGGGTCACGCCCGTGACGATCGAAGCTTGCGCGCCCGGCACCGACGTGCACTTCGCGGTCGATCCGGTGCCCTCACACTCCACGATCGCGGAACCGTCGAGATAGATCGTCGAGAGTGGAGTCGAGGCGTTGCTCGCATCCTGGCTGGAGAAGCTCGTCTTGCCCTTGCCGTTCTGGGCGAAGGTCAGCGTCGAGCTCGAGCTGGCGTCGGCACCGGCCTCCTTGAACGTCACCTTGATGTTCGCCTTGGTGACGTCGGAGTCGCCTCCGCCGCTGTTGTTGTTGCTGCTCTTCGCAGTGGTGTTCGACGACCCGCCGCCACTACTCCCGCCCGCGGTCGTCGAGGAGCTGTTGGCGCCCGACGAGCTCGGCTTGCTGCTGCTGCCGCACGCGGCGAAGAACATCGCCGCGACGGCCAAACCGGTTGCGATCCTGCGCATTCTTTGTCTCCCGTTGGTTGAGGGGCGCAACATTACGCGCTGAGCACCCCGAAATAGAGGAATCCGTACGCCTCGTCCCGAGCCTCGACTCCGGCCCGGCGGAGCGCCACGTCCCAGTCGCCCCGGCACGTAGGGTCGTTCTGTTCCATGCCGTGGTCGGCGACCAGCGCGAAGGCGCATTCGTCGAACACGCCCGCCGTCTCGAGCGCGCCCAGCACCTCGCCGACCCTACCGTCGCTGTCGCGTACCGACGCGGCCGCGATCTCGGAGTACGGGCCGCCTTCGTGCATGGCGGCGTCGGTGAGCGTGAAGTTGCACCACATGAACCGCGGCGTGGGGTAGGAGACGTCGCGGTAGCTGCCGCCGATGATGCCGAGCGCCTGCTCGACACCCATGTGGTCGACGATCGACGACCACGAGTAGTCCTTCGAGGGCCGGACGAACCGCTCGGAGGTATGGGGAAGACCGAAGGGATCCTTCGGGATCGGTGGTACCTCGCCGCGCCGGAAGAAGTCGAACGTGGAGTAGTCGGCGCCGGTGTCGCAGGGCTCGTTGACCGAGGCGGTGAACGAGCCGGGCCACGTACGGTGCACGGCCCGGTGGATGGTCTCGACGCCGGCGACGAGGTGCTCCATGCTCCAGGGCCACGTCGCCGACGAGTTCGTGATCACCTGCCGCCCGGCGGCGCGGTCGTACCAGGCGTTGTGCAAGATCCCGTGATGGCCCGGGTGCGCGCCCGTGATGATCGTCGTGTGGTTCGCGAGTGTCACCGTCGGCAACGATGCGAACGCACCGTGGCCGAGCGCGACGCCCATCTCGATGAGACGGGCGACGTTCGGCGCCTCCCCGCGCGCGGCCATGTCGTAGAGAACGTTCGCGTTGGTGCCGTCGAACAAGAAGCCGATGACGAAGCGCGGCCGCTCGGTGGGATCGAGCAGGTCGGTGCGGGCCCGCCCGTCCTGCGCGGCGAGGAACTGTTCGCCTCCCGCGTGCGCTGGCTCGGTGCCCACGGGCGCGCAGCCGAGCAGCGCGCAGATCGTGGGCGCGACGTCGACGAGCCGAGCCGACTCCGGGATCACCCCGAGCCTGCGCACACCCTTGCCCCCGAGGACGAACGGGGCCCGGGCCTGCACCAACCCGAGCGATCCGTGCTCGCCGAGATGCCCACCCTGGTCCTCCCAGTTGTGCGCGGCGGAGTGCAAAACGCAGAGGTCGGGCGCGGCGGGCGCGTCGAAGAGCTGGGCGATGTGGTCGAAGGCGTGCGGATAGGCGTTCTCCGACCGGCCCGGGAAGGGATGGGTGCGCTCGTCCGCCAGCGGACTGAACCGGTCGGTCGACTGGTCGTCGAGCGGATCGCGTCCGGTCACGCTGAGGCGCCGGTACCCGCCGCCGGCCTCGCGCCGGAACGTGACCGAGCCGTCGTGCGCCAGTGCTTCGTAGTCGCCGTCGCGCACGGTGCAGACCATGTCGACGATGGGTTCGAGCGCTCCGTCGAGGAGCACCTCGAGTGCGGCCTCCGCGGCCGCCCGGTGGGCCTCCGGCACTTCGTGGGGAGTCGGCGGGGTGGTCTGAGGCATCTGGCGGACCATGGGACCCGAGGGTACGCCCGGTGAGCGGATGTGTCGGTAGGCCGGGCGGCAGGCCAGTTGTGGGAAACCGGCCCGGGCGGCTAATCTCTCCGATTCGGCGCTGCTGTCTTCGCGCGCCCTGCCGCTTCAAGAATCAGGTCCAGCCGTGCGTACATACAGCCCCAAAGCCTCCGAGATCACGCGGGAATGGCACGTGATCGACGCCGAGGGCGCGATCCTCGGTCGCCTTGCCACCGAGATCGCGACGCTGCTGCGGGGCAAGCACAAGCCGATGTGGGTTCCCCACATGGACGTGGGCGACCACGTCGTGATCGTGAACGCCGCGAAGCTGGCCGTCGGGCAGCGCAAGCTGCTGCAGAAGACGTACCACCGCCACAGCGGGTACCCGGGCGGCATCAGCAGCGAGAGCCTCGAGCACCTGCTCGCCCGCGACCCCGAAAAGGTCGTGAAGCTGGCCGTGCGCCGCATGTTGCCGAAGGGGCCGCTCGGCCGCCAGATGCTCCGGAAGTTGAAGGTCTACGGCGGCCCGACGCATCCGCATCAGGCCCAGCAGCCCGTCATCCGGCCGCTGCCCGAGCGCAGCAAGGCCCGCGTCGGATGACGGCCGTCCCCGTGCACCCCCAGATCGTGCCCCAGATCGTGAAGGAAGACGCGTGAGCAAGCCTCTGATCCAGACCACGGGCCGGCGCAAGGAAGCGGTTGCGCGTGTCCGGCTGCGGCCGGGTACCGGCAAGATCGTGGTGAACGGTCGCGAGTTCGCGGCGTACTTCCCGATCCTGACCCACCAGGTCATCGCCAAGGAGCCGCTGCGGCTCACGCAGACCGAAGAGGTCTACGACGTCGACGCCACCCTCGGCGGCGGCGGGGTCAGCGGCCAGGCCGGCGCGATCCGCCTCGGCATCGCCCGAGCGCTGGTCGCGCTCGACCCGGAGTCGCGCGGCATCCTCAAAAAGGCCGGACTCCTCCGCCGCGACGCGCGCGAGAAGGAACGGCGCAAGTACGGCCTCAAGAAGGCCCGCAAGGCTCCGCAGTACTCGAAGCGGTAGTCGTACGCGGCGCACACGCGTGTTGCGCTTCGGGACCGACGGCGTCCGTGGCGACGCCGAGAACGATCTCACGACCCCGTACGTCGTCGCGCTCGGACGCGCCGTTGCCCGGGTGCTGCGGCCGGACCGGGTGCTCGTCGGTCGCGACACCCGGGAGTCGGGCCCGCGCATCGTGGCCGGTTTCGCGATCGGACTGAGGTCGGAGGTCGTCGACGCGACGCTCCTCGGGGTGCTCCCCACGCCCGCCATCGCGTTCGTGGCGGCCCAGACCGGTGTACCGGCTGCGATCGTGTCGGCGAGTCACAACCGTTGGAGTGACAACGGCGTGAAGGTCATCGGTGCCGACGGCCGCAAGCTCGCGTCGGCCGTCGAGTCCGACATCGAGGCCGAGCTCGAGCTCGAGCTGGGCTCGACCTGGGACCGACGCTCGTATCCCTACGAAGAGATCGAGGCCTCGTTCGCGGCCGACGGTTCGAGTGCCGCGGCGTACGAGGCACACCTATTGTCGACTCTGCTCCCGGACGGCGGTGACTCCGGCCGGCTGGCGGGACTCGAAGTCGTGGTCGACTGTGCCAACGGCGCCGGCTTCGACGTCGGCCCGCGCGTACTGCGGGCCGCGGGCGCGCGCGTCCACGTGCTCCACGCCGCGCCGGACGGCCGGAACATCAACGACGACTGCGGCTCGACGTATCCGGAATCGCTGCGGCGCGCAGTAGTCGAGCGGGGCGCGGCGCTGGGGCTCGCGCTCGACGGCGACGGCGACCGCGTTCTCGCGGTCGACGAGTGCGGTGATCTCGTCGACGGCGACCAGATCATGACGATGACCGCCGTCGATCTGCACGACCGTGCGATGTTGCGCAACAACGCGATCGCGGTGACGGTGATGTCGAATCTCGGGCTCCGGCGCGCGCTCGGACGCCGCGACATCGGGGTCGTGGAGACACCGGTGGGCGACCGCCACGTCGTCGCGGCCATGCAGGCGCTCGACCTCGTCCTCGGAGGCGAGCAGTCGGGCCACATCGTGTTCTCGCAGTACGCGACCACCGGCGACGGGCTGCTCACCGGGCTGCACGTGGCCGAGCTGCTGGTGCGCACCGGAAAACCGCTCTCCGCGCTCGCCGGCCAGATGACCCACGTTCCCCAGGTCCTGGTGAACGTCCGGGTCGCCCGGTCGGTCGACGTCGCCGCCTCGGCGGTGCTCGACGCCGCGGTCCGGGAGGTCGAAGCCGATCTCGGCGAGACCGGTCGGGTGCTGGTCCGCGCGTCGGGGACCGAGCCGCTGGTGCGCGTGATGATCGAGGCCGACGACCAATCGGTGGCCGATACCGCCGCCGCCCGGCTGCGCGACGTCGTCATCTCGGAGTTCGGGGCCGGCGAACCGGCCTGAGGGCCCGCCCCCCGAACTCACGGTCGTAGAATTCACGAGATGTGCGGCATCGTCGGAGTCCTCCGAAAACCAGGGAGTCGGGTCGCCCCGGATCTGGCGGCGCTTCGTCACACGCTGGCCGTCGCCGAGTCGCAGCTCGCTCGCATGGGCGCCGAGCGCCTGGGCGATCCGACGGTGGCCGCGCTGGAGGCCGCCGCCCGCACGCTGCGCGAGGTCGACCGGCAGCTGCGTGAGGGTGACGGCGTCCGCGCCCTCGTCGATGACCCGATCGCCCGGGTCGGGCTCGCCCATCACGGCGACCGCGCCGCGGCACTGCTCGTGGAGATCGAGGTCCGGCTCGACGCCAGCGCCATCGACGCCGAGGATATCGACGGGTCGGGCATCGAGGCGCTGAACGCAGCCCTGATCACGTGCAAGGACGCGCTCTGGTCGATCCGCCACGATCGCATCGACCTCGCGATCGCGGTCGAGGATCTGCTCGGTGGCTCGCCGACGGGTCCGGCCGCGCTCGAAGCGTTCCACGCAGTGCAGATCACGCTGTCGGCGATCGACCGGCTCGAGGTGCGCGGGCGCGACTCGGCCGGGCTGCACATCGTCGTGACCGGTCACGGGCTCGACCTCGACGATCCGTCGATCGCTCGGCTCGTCGACCGCAGGAACGACGATCCCTTGTTCACGGCGGGTTCGGTGCGCACCCCCGACGGCAACCTCGCGTTCGTGTACAAGACCGCGGTCGAGATCGGCGAGCTCGGCGACAACACCGCGCGCCTGCGGTCGCAGATCCGCGAGGACGACCTGCTGCACGCCGCGCTGCGCGCCGACACGGCGCAGGCCTCGGTGCTCGCGCACACCCGGTGGGCGAGTATCGGCATCATCTCCGAAGCCAACGCGCATCCGTTGAACCAAGAAGAGATCGAGGGCGACGGCCGGGTCGACCGCTCCCGTGCGTACACGATCGCGGCGCTCAACGGCGACGTCGACAACTACGCCGACCTGAAGGCGCTGGACGGGCTGCACTTCCCGGCCGAGATCACCACCGACGCCAAGGTCATTCCGGCCCTGGTCGCCCGCCGGACCGGAACCGGCGTCGACATCGGCGAGGCCTTCCGTTCGACGGTCGCGTCGTTCGAGGGTTCCGTCGCCATCGCGCTGCAGTCGGCGGTCGACCCCGATTGTCTGTTCCTGGCGCAACGGGGGAGTGGCCAGGCGCTGTACGTCGGCCTCGCGCCCGACATGTTCGTCGTCGCCAGTGAGCCCTACGGCCTCGTGGCCGAGTGCGACTCCTATGTCCGTCTCGACGGCGAGACAATGGTCGATCCCGGCAACCCCACCAGTCAGGGTCAGGTCGTGGTGCTCGACCGTCGCGGTGCGGGCACGCTCGCAGGCATCCGACGCATGTCGTACGACGGGCGCACGATTCCGGTCGACGAGATCGACGTGCAGGTCCCGGAGATCACGACGCGCGACGTCGACCGCGGCAGCGCACCCCACTATCTCCTCAAGGAGATCACCGAGGCGCCGGCGTCGTTCCGAAAGACATTGCGCGCCAAGATCGTCGAGCGCGACGGTGTGCTCGACGTGCGGTTGCCCGCGGAGACGTTCCCGCACCGGGTCGTCGAGGCGTTGCGCACCGGCACGATCCGGCGGGTGCTGGTCATCGGCCAGGGCACGGCCGCGATCGCGGGGCAGAGTCTGGTGCAGGCGCTGCGGGGTGCGATCGCGGGTAGCCCGGTCACGATGGAAGCGACGCTCGCGACCGAGCTCTCCGGCTTCGGGCTCTCGCCCGACATGAGCGACACCCTGGTGGTCGCCGCGTCGCAGTCGGGAACGACGACCGACACGAACCGCACCGTCGACCTGGCCCGCGCCCGCGGCGCGCTCGTCATCGCGATCGTGAACCGGCGCCAGAGCGATCTCGTCGACAAGTCCGACGGTGTGCTCTTCACCTCCGACGGTCGCGACGTCGAGATGAGCGTCGCGTCGACGAAGGCGTTCTACTCGCAGGTCGCCGCGTGCTTCCTGCTGGCGTTCGCGATCGCGGCGGAACTCGGTGACGACGATGACGAGCGGCGCCGGTACCGCCACGAACGGCTGGTGGCGCTGCGGGAGCTGCCGGCGGCTATGGTCGAGCTCATCGGGCGCCGGGAGTCGATTGGCGAGGTCGCGCAGCGCAATGCGTTGAGCCGCCGGTCGTGGGCGCTCGTGGGCAACGGCCCGAACGGGGTTGCCGCGCACGAGATTCGGATCAAGCTCTCCGAGCTCTGTTACAAGTCGATCGCGTGCGACGTCACCGAGGACAAGAAGCACATCGACCTCTCGGCCGAGCCAATGATCCTCGTGTGCGCGGCCGGCCTGCGGGGATCGAACGCCGACGACGTCTCCAAGGAGATCGCGATCTACCGGGCGCACAAGGCGGCGCCGATCGCGATCGTCGACGACGGCGAAGCGCGCTACACAGCCGCGATCGACACGATCTCGGTTCCGTTGGTGCATCCCGATCTCGCGTTCGTGCTGTGCACGATGGCCGGGCATCTGTTTGGCTACGAGGCCGCCCTCGCGATCGACGCATCGGCGCGCCCGCTGCGCGAGGCGCGCGGTTGCATCGAGACTGCGTTCGCCGCGGTGCGTAACGGTGAGGACCCGCTCGCGGCGCTGGCGACCGCACTCGCGCCGCACGCGTCGCGATTCTTCGACGAGCTCCGCACGCGCAACTACGACGGCAGCCTCGAGGCCGCGACCGCGGTGCGCGTCGCGTCGGTCCTGCGCTACGCGACCGGGCTCCAGCAGCTCGACACGTATCAGTTGGAATTCGGGAAGGTCGGTACTCCGAGCACCGTGGTCGAAGACCTCAATGCCGCGCTGACGAAGGCGATCGAGGAGCTGACCCGCCCGATCGACGCGATCAAGCACCAGGCCAAGACCGTCACCGTCGGCATCTCCCGCTCCGACGAGACACTCCTTCTCGTGCCGCTGGTCAGAGAGGTGCTCGCGGCGGGCGCGCCGCGCGACAGCCTCACCTACCGCTCTCTGCGCACACTGGTCGCACTCGACGCGTCGGTCGACGGCGTACGAGGATGGACGCGCTACAACATCGAAGGCGAGAGCATCAACGTCGTCGATCGCGGCGGGATCGCGCTCGACATCCCGTCCCGGACCGAGTCGAATCCGGTGCTTCGGGGCAGCAAGCATCGCGCCGCGGCCGAACGTGAGGTGACGGTCGTGCGAGGCCGTGCCGACGGGCGCACGACGATTCTGGTGCCCGAGGTGAAGGGCAACCAAACCACGGGCCTCACGTTGTTGCACGTGCAGTTCCACGACCGGTTGGCGGGTGACGCGGCCCGCCGGGTGCTCGAGGGCTATCGCGACCGCTACCAGGCGATCGCCGACCAGGTCACGGAGACGGAGCCGGTCATGCGCGACGACGTGCTCGGGACGATCGACTTCGTCGATCTGCTGACCGAGCCGGTGGTGCGGCTCGCCGATTCCTGGAGAGCCTGAACCGCGCGTGCTGCCCGTCGTCACGCCCGCGGAGATGGCCGAGGCCGATCGCCGCACCATCTTGGCGGGAACCGCGGAGAACGCGCTCGTCGAACGGGCCGCAAGCGCGGTGGCGAGGCGCGCGCTGGTCATGCTCGGCGGCGCGTACGGACGTCGGGTCGTCGTGGTGTGCGGGAAGGGCAACAATGGCGCCGACGGCCTGGTCGCGGCGCGGAGGTTGCGGGCGCGGGGCGTTGGCGTCGACGTGTTCGCGCTCGCGTCCGGTGTCGACGCGCCGGCCTGGCGCCGGGCACTCGACCGTGCCGATCTTGCGATCGACGCCATGTTCGGCACCGGATTTCGGGGTGCGCTCGAGGGTGACGCCGCGATGGTCGCGCGTTCGCTCGCGGCGTCGGACGTCGCGACGCTTGCAATCGACATCCCGTCGGGCGTCGACGGCAACACCGGTGAGGTGATCGGTGAGAGCGTGCGCGCGCACGCGACCGTGACGTTCGCGGCGTTGAAGCCGGGTTTGCTCTTCGAGCCCGGTCGCGCGCACGCGGGAGCGATCGAAGTTGTCGACATCGGTATCGACGTCGCGTGCGACCGCGGAACGCCGTTGGCCGTGCTCGAACCGGCCGACGTCTTCGCGCCGCGACGCGCCGCGATCGGGCACAAGTGGTCGGCGGGCGCGTATGTGGTGGGCGGGTCCGCGGGGATGGCCGGCGCTCCGCTCATGGCTGCGCACGCAGCGGCCCGGTGCGGCGCGGGCATGGTCGTGCTCGGTGTGCCCGGGGCCGACGCCGCCGCGCGTGCGAGTGGCACCGAGCTCGTGGTGCGCGCGCTGCCGGCGACGTCGACCGGCGCGCTCGACGCCGCGGCTGCGAGCGCAGTGCTCGACGGGATCGAGCGGTTCCACGCGTTGGCAATCGGGCCCGGCCTCGGCCGCGACGAGCGCACCCAGGCCGCGGTGCGCGGGCTGGTTGCCGAGTGCCCGGTGGCGATCGTCGTCGACGCCGACGGTTTGAACGCCCTGGCCGATGACCCCGCGCCGCTGCACGCGCGTCGCGCCGCCGGCTACCCGCCCGCGATCCTCACGCCACACGGCGGTGAGTACGCCCGCCTCGCGAATCGCGACGTAAACCCGGATCGGGTCGCCGCCGCGCGCGACCTGGCCGCGCGGCTCGACTCGGTCGTGCTCCTGAAGGGCCCGGGAACAGTCGTCGCGGCCCCGGACGGTCGCGCGATCGTCAACCGGACCGACATCCCTGCGCTCGCGAGTGCCGGCACCGGCGACGTGCTCACCGGCATCATCACCGGGCTCGTGGCCGCGGGTGGCGACCCGTTCCGGGCGGCCGCGTCGGGCGCGTTCCTCCACGGATGGGCGGCCCGGACGGCGGGAACCGGCGACTCCCTC
Source organism: Actinomycetota bacterium (assembly GCA_041691275.1). Lineage (GTDB taxonomy): Bacteria > Actinomycetota > Acidimicrobiia > IMCC26256 > PALSA-610 > PALSA-610. Next base: position 14,031 of record JBEPUZ010000098.1, read on the forward strand.
GTCGCAACCGACCTGATCGGGGCGCTGCCCCCTACGCTGAACGCGCTCCGCTCCGGACACAACCCCTGGGAGGCATGAATGCCCGGCTCCACGCTGGTGCGAGACGTGATGACGACTCCCGTGTCGACGTTGGGTCCCGACGAGAAGGTCGAACACGCCGCCGACGTGTTGGCCGCGAAGAACGTCGGTTCGCTGCCCGTCGTCGACGATCAGGGCAAGTTGCTGGGCATACTGCGCGACGACGACCTGATCGCGTCGGAGGCACGGGTGCACGTCCCGACCTTCATCAATTTCCTCGGTCTCGGCATGCCCTTCCCCGGCGAGATGAAGCACCTCGAGGCCGAGTTGAAGAAGATCGCCGGCGCGACGGTGGGCGCGGTCATGCAGACCGACCCACCGACGATCGCGCCCGACGCGACGTTGGAAGACGTCGCGACGATCATGCACGACCGCGGCGTCAACAGCCTTCCCGTGGTCGATGCCGACGGCAAGGTCGACGGCATCGTCGCCCGGGCCGACATCGTCCGTTTCATCGCCCGGACGACGTGAGGTGAACGGGTTCCGGCCGGTCTGGGCCGAGGTCGATCTCGATGTGGTGCGCGCCAACGTGCGCACCTTGAAGGAGCTGGTCGCCCCGGCGGCGTTGTGCGCGGTGGTGAAAGCCGACGGTTACGGGCACGGAGCCGTCGCGGTCAGCCGGGCCGCGCTCGACGCGGGTGCCGACTGCCTGGCGGTCGCCCTCGTGGAGGAGGGTGTCCTCCTGCGGGAGGCCGGAATCGACGCCCCCGCCCTCGTCT